>NZ_JBHRYU010000011.1:0-193746 GCF_042649185.1 Cohnella sp. GCM10012308 | reverse complement strand
AAGAGCTGATTTACTGCACGAAGTTTCGAACGAAGGAACAAGCCCGGCAAGAGATTTTCGAGTACATCGAGCTATTCTACAACCGCAAACGAATCCATAGCTCGCTGGGATACCTGTCGCCGGCTCAGTTTCGTGCACAATTTTCTGTAAGAGAGATAAGCTAAAACTCGTTAAAGTACTGTCCACTTTCTTGACAGAGGTCCAAAACTTCCGCTAGCCCCTCCGCCGGAGCATCCTCGTCTTGTTATAGCGGAAAAAACTTCCGCTAGTCCAGCCGCGAGGACACCTCTGCGGCGCCATAGCGGAAAAAACCTCCACTCACTTTAAAACACCCCCCACACCTGCCATCCGCCCCGTCGACCTCGTAATAAAGTGCACGCTACAGCAGTATTCAGTCCACCGCTTTTTCCAAAAGGACATGATAGACTGGCCCTTGTAAGCGTTTTAATTGCAGCTCATCCTTCGAAGGAGGTTTTTTCGTTAATGATTGCAAAGACGGTACGCAGATCGCTGGCAGCATGTTTGAGTTTGGTTATGGTCTTCGCGATGCTATCCATCGGCAGCTTCCATCCTGCACGGGCTTATGCTTACACGGCCGGCAGCCTAATTGCCAAGGTGAGCACGGACAAGGCGAGGTACAACCCAGGCAACCCCGTCACCATCACCGTCAAGCTGGTTAATGCGACGGGAGCCGCCGTCAACAACGGCACGGTAACCTTGTACTTCAAGCACTTGGAAAACGAGCTTCCAGGCGCGTCCCAGGTTAAGACGTTCTCGCTCGCCGCGGGCGGTTCGACCTCTCTTACGTACACCTGGACGCCGCCGTCGACGGACTTCCAGGGCTATGCCGTCGAGGCATGGGCGAAGGATTCGGTAGGCACGATCCTCGACAATCTAAATACCGCTGTGGACGTTTCCTCCAACTGGACCAAATTTCCGCGTTACGGCTTTCTATCGATCTTTCCCAACCAGACTGCCGGCACCTCCTCGGCAACCGTAGACATGCTCAAGGATTATCATATCAATGCGCTCCAGTTCTACGACTGGCAGTGGAAGCATCACATACCGGTCAAAGGCAGCACGACGAATCCGGACGCCTCCTGGCCGGATATCGCCAACCGCACGATCTATAAGCAGACGGTAGTCGACTATATTAACGCTTCCCACAACGGCAATATTTCGGCCATGAACTACAATCTGATCAACGGCGCCGTCGACGGCTACGGGCAGGACGGCTCGGGCGTTAGCAATCAATGGGGCTTGTTTAACGACAATGCCCACGGCACCCAGGCTTCCGTCACGTTGCCGGGCGGTTGGGCGACGACCCATCTATGGACCTTTAATCCGGCCGATACCGGCTGGCAGAACTATATTATCGGCAAGGAGCAGCAGGTATTCGATGCCTTTGCCTTCGACGGCTGGCACGTGGACCAGCTCGGGAATCCCGGAACGAAGTACGACTATGCCGGCAATGCCGTCTCGTTCCAAAATACGTTCAAGCCGTTTTTGAACGCAGCCAAGGCCGCGCTCGGCAAGACGATCGTATTCAACAACGTCGACGAATACGGCCGAATTCCGACGGCACAGAGCAACGTCGACCTGATGTATACGGAGCTGTGGGGCGCGCGGAGCTTCTCGAACGTCAAGACCGTGCTCGACTTCCAGTCCGGAGACAGCGGCGGCAAGGCCTCCGTTTTCCCGCTGTATATGAATTACAATTACCAGAGCAACTTTACCGACGCGAACCCCGGCAACTTCAACACACCGGGCATTCTGCTTGCCGACGCCGGATTCTTCGCCATGGGCGCCCAGCATCTGGAGCTTGGCGACGACCTGAAGATGCTCGACCACGAATATTTCCCGAACCACCATCTGGTCATGACCGACGACCTTAAGAAGCGGCTCCTGAACTACTACGACTTTGCCGTTGCCTATGAGAATCTGCTGCGCGACGGACTGACCAACACCACGAATGCCGTCTCGCTGAACGGCCTGGCATCGAGCACGACGTCCGACGCCAACAAGGTGTGGACGTTCACCAAAACGGGCAACGGGTACGACGTCATTCAGATGGTCAACCAGCTCGGCATCGCGAATACCGACATTCGCGATTCGGACGCCAACAAGCCGGCGCCGACCGCGCAATCGAACGTAAGCGTCAAATATTACTACGGCTCCGGCACGGTGAGCAGCGTCAACTTCGCTTCTCCAGATTACGAGAACGGGAAAACGTCCCAGTTGAACTTCACGACGGGCTCCGACACGGGCGGCGCCTATGTGCAGTTCACGATTCCGACCCTGCAATACTGGGACATGGTTTACATCAAGAAGAGCAGCAGCTCCCAAGGCATAGCGGTGACGAACCCGGGCTTCGAAACGGGCGACATCTCCGGCTGGACGGAATGGCATCCGACCGGCCAAGCGGCTAGATACGGCGTGGACGCGAACGATGCGCACAGCGGCGGCTTCAAGCTGTATTTCTGGCATACGGCCGCTTATCAGCAGAGCGTTCATCAGATCAAGACCGGACTTGCCAACGGTTCCTATACGCTCGGCGCATGGGTCAAGGCGACGGCTTACGGCGGGGCTCCGACGTTCTGCAGAATGGAAGCGACGAATAACGGAAGCGGGGACATATTCACCAACATGACCGTAGACGGGACATGGCGTTATTATACGTCTACCGTAACGGTCAGCAATGGACAGTTGGATATCGGATTCTACGTTAATTCGCCTGGATCGACTTCCATGCAAATCGACGACGTGACGCTCGTCAAAAATTAAGTCGGGATCGAACGAAGAAACGCCTCGTGCAGTGGCGATGCAGCCATGCTTGAGGCGTTTTTTTCGCGCAAAAAACATTAAAAAGCACCCGGTTCCGGTAGGAACGGGCGCTCTGCTCGCGGTCTGGTTAAGGGGATCAGGAAATTACTTGCTTGATGATCACGGCGATCAGAAACACGAGGAACATGAAGCCGAACATGCCGCCGAATCCGAATACGAGATCCTGCAGGTCGTCGCGGGGCTCTTCGTTCACGTGCTGGCGCGGATCTTGTACATAATTGTCCATGGGGAAATCCTCCTGAAACAAGTCATTACCGTTAGTATACCCAACTTCGTAAACGCTTGTAAAGCAACTCTTTTCTTCTGTGGTACAATAGAAAATACGGGATCACATGATCGCATCGGCGGTCGTCATCCTCCGAACTCATTTATTTTCGGGAGGCGCAATATCATCATGGACGTCCAAGCCAATCCGCCGCTGCCGAGCCGCGAGCAGGCGGCCGAACATATACGCAACAAACTCGCGCTGCTGCCGGACCAGCCGGGCTGTTATTTAATGAAAAACGCCGAGGGTGTCATCATCTACGTCGGCAAAGCCAAGGTGCTGAAAAACCGCGTACGCTCGTATTTCATCGGCAGCCACAACGGGAAAACGCAGCGGCTCGTGAGCGAGATCCGCGATTTTGAATACATCGTCACCGGCAGCAACATGGAGGCGCTCATTCTCGAGTGCAACCTGATCAAGGAGCATATGCCCCGGTACAACGTGCTGCTCAAGGACGACAAGTCCTTTCCTTATATCAAGATTACCAGCGAGAAGCATCCCAAGCTCGAGGTCGTGCGCCGCGTGCTCAAGGACAAAGGAAAGTACTTCGGGCCTTATCCCAACGCCTTTGCCGCGCAAGAGACCAAGAAGCTGCTCGACCGGCTGTATCCGCTTCGCAAATGCAATACGCTGCCGGACAAAGTATGCCTTTACTACCATCTCGGACAGTGCGTCGCGCCTTGCGAATACCCGGTCGAGCCATCGGAGTACGAGCGCATGGTCTCGGAGGTGACGCGGTTTCTGAACGGCGGGCACGGCGATATCAAGCGGGAGCTGCAGCGCAAAATGGAAGCGGCCGCCGGCGAGCTCGAGTTCGAGCGCGCGCGCGAGTACCGCGACCAGATCCAGGCGATCGAGTCGCTCATGGAAAAGCAGAAGATCACGATGACCGACGCCAAAGACCGCGACGTCTTCGGCTATGCCGTGGACAAAGGCTGGATGTGCGTGCAGATTCTGTACATGCGCCAGGGCAAGATGATTCAGCGGCACGTGTCCGTTTTCCCGTATTACGGGGAAGCCTACGAGGACTTCATGACCTATGTTGCCCAGTATTACTCGGAAAATCCGGCTTTGCCGCGCGAAGTGTTGCTGCCGGTGACGCCCGGCGATGCTGCCGAAGCGGAGAGCGCCCCGGCAGCGGCCGAAGGGGCTGGCGTCATGGCCGCCGGCGGCAAGCTGAACGACGCGCTGATCGAGCGGGTCGCGGCTTCGGCCGACGAGACGGAAGCGGCCGAGGGCGATAGCGGGGCGGCCGAAGGCGAGGGCGATGCATCCGGCGCCGGCGCTTCCGATGCCTCCGACGAGTCGGGCGGCGAGCTCGGCGAATCGCTGCGCAGCTGGCTAAAGATCAAGGTGTCGGTGCCGAGGCGCGGCTCCAAGCGCCACCTCGTCGCGATGGCCGCCGACAACGCCAAGGTCGCGCTCGAGGAGAAGTTCCGCATGATCGAACGCGATCAGGAGCGGAGCGTCAAGGCGTCCGAGGGACTTGCGGAGTGGCTCGGCATTCCGTCGGCGCACCGCATCGAGGCGTTCGACAACTCCAACATGCAGGGCGCGTCGCCGGTATCCGCGATGGTCGTCTTCACCGACGGCAAGCCCGACCGCAAGGAATATCGCAAGTACAACGTCCGCACCGTCACTGGTCCGGACGACTACGAGACGATGCGCGAGGTCGTGCGCAGACGCTACGAGCGCGTGCTCAAGGAAGGGCTGCAGATGCCGGACCTCATCGTCATCGACGGCGGCCGCGGCCAGATCGGCGCAGCCATCGATGTCCTGCAGAACGAGCTGGGCCTGTTCGTGCCGGTATGCGGCCTCGCCAAGGACGCCAAGCACCGTACCGCGCAGCTGCTCGTCGGCGATCCCGCGGAGGTCGTGCCGCTGCCGCGCGACAGCCAGGAGTTCTACCTGCTGCAGCGCATCCAGGACGAGGTGCACCGCTTCGCGATCACCTTCCACCGCGAGAAGCGCGGCAAGTCGATGATCGCTTCCAAGCTCGACGCCATCCCCGGCATCGGCGAGAAACGCCGCAAGCAGCTGCTTAAGCACTTCGGCTCGCTCAAGGCGATTCGGGAGGCTTCGCCGGCCGACTTCAAGGCCGTCTCCATCGGCGAAGCGCTGGCCGCGCGCATTTTGGCGGCTTTGAATGAAGAGGAAGGCGGGGAAACGGCGGAGACTGAGTCCTCTGCGCCATCGGTATAGAAGAAATTAACGGGAAAAAGCAGATGCGACTTCTGCTTTTTTCCGTTTTTTTGCAACGCGACTGAAGGACGGGCGGCGACGGGGCGAGCGCCGATCCATGCACGGAAAATGTGCATGGCGGGCATCCGGCGCGGCGGCGAGGGGGCGTACAGGCAATCCGTGCACAAGAATTGTACATGGCGGGCATCCGGCGCGGCGGCGACATGGCGTACAGACCATCCGTGCACTAGAAATGTGCATGGATGGCATCCGGCGCGGCGGCGAGGGGGCGTATAGGCCATCCGTGCACAAGAAATGTGCATGGCGGGCATCCGGCGCGGCGGCGAGGGGGCGTACAGGCAAACCGTGCACAAGAAATGTGCATGGCGGGCATCCGATACGACGGCTGCGGTGCGGACAGGCCATCCGTGCATGAGAAATGTGCATGGCGGGCATCCGATACGACGGCTGCGGTGCGGACAGGCCATCCGTGCATGAGAAATGTGCATGGCGGGCATCCGACACGACGGCGACGGTGCGGACAGGCCATCCGTGCATGAGAAATGTGCATGGCGGGCATCCGGCGCGGCGGCGACGGTGCGTATAGGCCATCCGTGCACGAGAAATGTGCATGGATGGCATCCGACGTGGCGGCGACGGTGCGTACAGGCCATCCGTGCACAAGAAATGTGCATGGCGGGCATCCGGCGTGGTGGCGAGGGGGCATACAGGCAATCCATGCACGAGAAATGTGCATGGCGGGCATCCGACACGACGGCGACGGTGCGTACAGGCCATCCATTCCCGAGAAATGTGCATGGCGGGCATCCGGCGCGGTGTGGGGGAGCAAGAGAAAAGGGAGATAGCCTAAAAAATAGTTGACGAGGGACGCCTTTTGTTCTATATTGATAACGATTATCATTATCATGATTAAGGCGGGGTTTAGTAAATTGCGTACAAACAAAAACTGGATGATATTCGTTGTGATTCTTTTGACTGTGTTTGCGAGTGCATGCGGCAATAATGCCAACGAGGGCGCATCTTCGACCGGATCTGCAGCTCCGGCGGCATCGTCGGAAGGGGCGTCCGCGCAATCGGCTTCGCCTGCAGGCTCTCCCTCCAGCGCCACCCGCAAAGTCACGGACGCCAAAGGCCGCGAGGTTGAAATCCCGACCGATCCGAAGCGAATCGTGTACGTTGGCAGCGATCCCGGGGATCTGCTGGCGCTGGGCGTTACGCTTGTCGGCGCCAGCTTGAGCGTCATCGGCAGCCAGGTCGCTTATGGCGATCGGCTTCAAGGAATCGCGGACGTCGGCTATCCCGCCAACTTGGAGAAGGTGACGGCGCAGGAGCCGGACCTGATTATTTTTAACGACTGGGACGAACAGGGCCTCCCTCCATTGGAGAAAATCGCGCCGACCGTCGTTATTTCCGAAAAGGGCGGCTTCGATCGCATGCATGAGATCGCGGGCGTGCTGGGCAAGGAAACCGCTGCGGACGCATATGTAGCGGCTTACGACGAGAAAGTGAAGCAGACCAAGGATCTGCTGGCGCAGAAGGGCAAGCAAGGCCAATCCGCAACCGTGCTGCTCATGATGGGCAAGGTCCTGTACGTCATGGGCCATCAAGGCTTGTCCGTGTCGTTGTACGACGCGCTCGGGTACGCGCCGCCGGCTAAAGTCCAAACGCTGATCGACGGCGACGAGCGCTTTGCCGAGATCTCGGTCGAGGTCATGTCGGACTACATCGGCGACGAGCTTTACATTTTGAAGGATGAGGAAGACGAGACCAAAGCCCAGGCGGAAGCGCTGTTCACGAGCAGTCTGTGGAAGTCCTTGCCTGCGGTCAAGAACGGCCAAGTGCATATGATGGACAGCCAGTGGAATTTCGACGATCCGGTCACGCGGACGATGCTGCTGGATGAGCTGCAGGGCTTAAACGGTTCCGCTGGCTAAAAACAAGCCGATGAAGAAAGTGAAAAAGCAGGCGCAATGAGAAGAAAGCTTCTCTCGATGCGCCTGCCTTTTTGTTTTGTAAATGTATCGAAAACGCAATAATAATGCTGCACCTTAATCGCATATTAGTCTATACTACCAATAATATGCATTTATCAGACCCGACAATCGATTCCAGAGGAGTACCGTCATGCCTGCCTTTCTCCGTCAGTTTGCGTTATTGATCCTCGCGGGTTGCATCCTCTTCGCAGGATTCGTCGCTTGTATAATCGCTCTAATCTCCGGAATTCACAATCGGGATTATCTCGCGCTCAATGAAAAGACCACCGTACAATTGAAGCCGGGCAAGTACCAGATTTATTACGAGTATACCGAGACAACGAGAGAAATGGGTCCGCTCACCATTACGCAAAACGATAAAGTTGTCGCGCTGCCCGACTTGGTCACGGCGATGGCGGATGACGGCAGGGCGTCGTTGGAGTTAGCGGAAGACAGGTCAAGCACGTACACATTTAACCGGAAAAAGGGAGAGTCGATGTACCGATTTACCGTAAAGGAAAAAGGGACTTACGGCATTACGTTAATCAGCAACGTCCCAGACTTGCGGAAGTATGCGAGATTTACGATTATGGGCGATATGGGCCAGGGCTTCGTCACGCTGTTGAAGAAGCTGGGACTTTCGGTCGCCGCCGCCATTCCATTTCTGATCGCGGGATATATCGCGTACGCGCGGATCGAAAAGCGGAAGCTTGCAGAAACCAGGCTGCGAATACAGCGTTGGCCTGCCGGAGCTTCTTCACATCATGAGCAAGATTACGAAGGGTTAGCCGATCGCCCTGACTCCTATCCAAATCGTTGACTGAGGAGCATTCGCATGCTTGCTTTTTTTCGCCAATTCGCCCCGCTTATCCTCGCCGGCTGCATTCTTTTCGCCGGTCTTTTGACGAGCGCTTACGGCTTCTTGGCCAGTTTTCACAACCGCGATTACGTCGACTTGAACGCCAAAACCGTCATCCAATTAAAGCCGGGCGAATATAAAATTTTTTATGCGTTCATCAACGGTCCGGATAGGCATGGACAGCCTGCTCCCGTGACAAGCAATCCAAGCGACGTAATGTTCGATCAGGTCATTGCCATGGTAGACGACGGAAGGTCTTCCCTGGATTTGACGAAGGATCGGTCGGATGTCTATATCGCAAAACGGTTGAAAGGCGAGTCGATGTTTCGCTTTTCTATTGCGAAAAAAGGGGCGTACGGCATTACGCTGATCAGCAATACGCCGGACCTGCAGGGGCAGGTCCGGTTCGCGGTGATGAGCGACGTGATCCATTTACTGCTGTCGGCGCTCAAAAAATGGGGATTGTTTTTCGCGGCAGCCGCGCCATTATTGCTCGCCGACTTTGTCATGCATATACGGTTGGAGCGGCGTAAGCTCGTCAAGACAAGACCGGCCGTGCATCCCGAGATTACGCCGCAAGTCCTCTAACGCGAGAAGTCCGAGGCCGGACCAGGCCCGCCCCGCCGCCGTTCGTGCAGCCAGGCGATCCCCATCGCGACGGCAGCAGGCAGCAGGACGCTGACGAAGCCTGCGAGATTATCGGATGAGAGCCCGTCGGACAGCATCTGTACGGCCATCAGCGTAGAGTCGAGGACCACGTGGGCGAAAATAACGGTCAGGAGGCCGAATCGCAGCATAAACCAGGCGAAAAGGGCGCCGATAATCATGAGCTCGATAAAGCGGGTCTGCCACGGAAATACGGCATAGCCGACATGGCCGAAAGCCCATACGGCGGTCGCGGGCAGAACGGCGATGGACGTGAGCACTTTGGAGACCGCGGTGCCCGGGCTTGAAGCGTCGTGCGTGCCTGCACGCTTGGATCTGACGAACGCGCCGAGCCATTTGCGCACGAGGCCGATGCCGAAAAAGCGCGTCTGGATCTCCTCCGAGATGCCGGCGCACCAAGCGAGCAAGGGCAGCAGCCAAGGCGCGTACATATTGTAGGCGGATTGGCTCGGATCGGAACCGTAATAGCTGCCGAGCAGCAGGCCAAGCGCCGTCAACACGATCGTTTGCGCCGCAAGCAGGATCACGGCGAGCATATAGCCCTGCTTCATGGCGGTTTTGACCTGGCTGCCGTAGTCCGCGTCCTGCCAGCGCGGCCACAGCGAGCGGCCCATCGAGCGCCACAGGCCGTCGCCGCCGACGGCGGCGAAGTACGTGAGCAGCGCTTGAATGAAAAGAATAACGACGTTCGTGACGAGCAGCGCCGACACGTTGCTCTCCGAAGCGATCGCGTTCATGTCGACGGACGAAGCACGCAATCCGGGGCGCAGATTAAACATGAACCCTGCGTACATGACGAAGAAAGCCGCCGACAGGAACAGCCCGCGTTTGAACGATGTCCATCCCCGGCAGGTCGCGGCATAAATAACGGCAAGCACGAACATGACGATCTGCGGCAGCAGGAAGCCCGTCATCGATAGCTTATCGGCAATCTTGCGCTGCTGCGCAAGCTCGTCCGCGAATGCCTGGGGCAGCGCGTACCGGTAAGTAAGCACCTTGTCTGGCTTTACGAGCAGCTGCACGTGCGCGTCCGACAAGCCGGACTTGCGGCTCTGCAGGATGACCGAGCCGCCTTGCGTCAGGCTGCCGGTAGGCTCCCAGGCCGATGCGTCGTAGTCGGGCTGCGTCTTCAGCCAGGCGATCGCTTCTGCGGTCCGCGCGTCTGCGTCGCTTGCGGCCGCTTTGTCCGCATCGGTCAAGGCATCGCCGACACGCGCCCAGCCGACGACCTCGCCCGATTCCATATGGACGGATACGCGGTCGACGCTGCCGTCGGCCGCATGGATATCGACCGCGTAGACGTCCGTCGGGTAACGCGCATCCCAGTCGCGGTCGTATTCGTCGGTCAGCTTGTGCTTGGTCATATAGGCTGCCATGCGGTCGTCGCCTACATGCGTGATCGTCGCGTCGGACCCTTCGCCAAGATCCATTCCCCAGTGCGCCGAGGCGTAAGCCAGGCCGATCCGCTTTGCCTCGCCGCGGCTGATCGCGGCCGATTCGCCTTTCATAGCCGGCGCGATCGCAGGCAATACTTGCATGAATAGGAAGATAAGAAGGCCGATTCCCGCGGCGACAGCCCATTTGGATGATCTCAAATTATCCACTCCGATTCCGAATTGATCTGAAAAAGCGTATACATCGTCTTTTTATCCGCAATAGCTGGTCCTTCCGCTTATTATCGATAGGAATTGAAGCCAAAACAAGAGAAAGAGTTAGAATCCCCGTAAAAAAGCTGTTACACGGCCTAATAACGTCCGTATATCCTCATACAAGGCGATTTTTCGCATTTCTGCTGTTGTGCGTACCTATCGGACAGACTATAATGCGGTGTAATGTTTTTTATGGAAACCGAACCATCGTGTCTTCATCATACTACCCAGCCGAATTTCCGCAAAGAAAACGGGGGAACCACTTAAGCTTTTCCGGGGTGAATTCCGCGCGCGTCAAGCGCCGGATAGGGCAGCCTGATCTGGCCCGAACCCGTCAGCTAACCTCGTAGGCTGCCAGACAGGATCGCCGTGCGCCAAGGCACTGGAGCTCCAGTGTCTTTTTTTGCGCGCTTTTTCAACCGTTTGCCGACATGAGGTGAATCGTACTTTGCTTAAAAAAATCATCGGCTGGCTATATGCTTCCCCGCCTCGGGTGCTGACGATCGGCTTCGCCGTCATTATCGCGGTCGGCGCGCTGCTGCTCAGGCTCCCGATCTCCACGGTGTCCGGCGAGCCGACGCCTTGGCTAGAAGCTTTTTTCGTCTCCAGCTCCGCGACCTGCGTGACGGGTCTGATGCGGCTCGATACGATCGCCTACTTCTCCGTCTTCGGCCGTTGGGTCATGCTCGTGCTCGTACAGCTCGGCGGCCTCGGCTTCATGACGATGGGGACGCTGTTCGCGTTTTTCGCCGGACGACGCCTCTCGCTCAAGGACCGTCTCGTGCTGCAGGAAGCGATGAACCAGGGCAGTCTCGAAGGCATCGTCCGGCTGGTGAAGCGCGTCCTTATCTATGCGCTTTGCATCGAGGCGGTCGGCGCACTGCTGTTTACCTTCCGGTTCATGCACGAGATGCATTTCCGGCAGGCGCTCTATTACGGCGTATTTCACAGCGTTTCTTTTTTCAATAACGGCGGCTTCGACCTGTTCGGCAACTTCCGCAGCATGGCCGGGTATGTCGGAGATCCTTATATGAACCTGCTCTCGATCGTGCTCGTCGTGCTCGGCGGCGTAGGCTTTGTCGTCCTCTCCGACCTGGTCGAGCTGCCGACGCGCCGCAAGCTGTCCTATCATTCCAAAGTCGTGCTCTGGGTATCGGCGTTCCTCATCGTGCTCGGCACGGTCACGATCCTGATCTTCGAGTATACGAACGAGCTCACGTTCGGGCCTTTATCCTTCGGAGACAAGCTGCTCGCGGCCGCGCTGCAGTCCGTATCCACCCGTTCCGCCGGCGTCAGTACCGTCGACATCGGCTCCCTGCGGGACGCGACGCAGTTTGCGATGGTGCTGCTCATGTTCGTCGGCGCCTCGCCCGGCTCCACCGGCGGCGGCATCAAGACGACGGCGTTCGCGGTGCTCGCGGCCGCCGTCTGGGCGATGCTTCGCGGCCGTACCGACGTCGTGCTGCTCGGACTGCGCATCGAGCGGGCCAAGGTCAACCGCGCCATCACGGTCACGATGCTGTCGCTGGCCATCGTCATCACGTCCGTCATGATCCTCTCGATTACCGAGAAGCAGGCGTTCCTGCTCATTCTTTTCGAGGTCATGTCCGCCTATGCGACGGTCGGATTGTCCGCCGGGATCACCGGGGACTTGACTGCCTTCGGCCAGATACTCATTATCGTCCTCATGTTCATCGGGCGTCTCGGTCCGCTGACGATGACGTACGCGCTGGGCACCAAGTCCGGACGCACGCTGTACCGCGAGGCAGAGGGCCGCATCATTATCGGGTAAAACCATGGTAAGGAGGGGAGACGCTTGCACAAAAAAATGTACGCTTGGCTGGTCGCCTCTCCTCCGCGGACGCTGGCGCTCGGCTTTGCCTTCATCATCGGCCTGGGCTCCTTCCTGCTGCAGCTGCCCGCCGCTTCGAGCGTCGGCGCGCAGACACGCTATATAGACGCGCTATTCACGGCGACTTCCGCGACCTGCGTCACCGGCCTGGTCGTCGTCGACACCCACGACCACTACTCGATGTTCGGTCAGATCGTCATCCTGGCCATGATCCAGATCGGCGGTCTCGGCTTCATGTCCATGGCGACGTTGTTCGCGATTTTCCTGAAGCGGCGCATCTCGCTCAAGGAACGGCTGATTCTCCAGGAAGCGCTCAATCAAAGCAGCATCGAGGGCATCGTACGGCTCGTCCGCCGCGTCGTGCTGTACGCGCTGTCGATCGAAGCCGTGGGCGCCCTGCTGTTCATGGCCTGCTTTCTTAGAGATATGAGTCCGGGGAAGGCGTTATACTACGGGATCTTCCACGCGGTATCCTTTTTCAACAATGCGGGGTTCGACCTGATGGGTGGCTTCCGCAGCCTCACTGTTTATGCGGGCGATCCCTGGGTCAACCTGATCGCGATGGCGCTGATCGTGACGGGGGGGCTCGGCTTCGTGGTGCTCTCGGACTTGACGGACCTCCGGGGCGGTCGCAGGCTGTCCCTGCATTCCAAGGTGGTCCTGAGCATGTCGGGATCGCTGATTCTGTTCGGAGCGATCGTCATATTCGCTTTCGAATACTCGAATCCCGGCACGATGGGACCGTTAAAAACGGGTACTAAAATTTTATCTGCGTTTACGCAGTCGGTCAGTCCCCGTACCGCCGGGATCAATACGCTCAATTTGACTGATTTGCGGCAGGCGACGCAATTTTTCATCATTATCCTGATGTTCATCGGCGCGTCTCCGGGCTCGACGGGCGGCGGCATCAAGACGACGACGTTCGCGGCGCTTCTTGGCGCGGTATGGGCCATTATACGCGGGCGGGAGGACGTCGTCATGTTCCGGTACAGGCTTGCGCAGGAACGCGTCTACAAGGCGTTGACGCTGACCTTGCTCGCGCTGGCGCTGGTGCTGGGCGCGACGATGATCCTGTCGACGACGGAGGACCATCATTTTCTCATGATCCTGTTCGAGGTCGTGTCCGCCTTCGGGACGGTCGGGCTGACGATGGGACTCACGACGGATTTGAGCTTGTTCGGCAAGATCGTCATCATGCTGATGATGTTCGCGGGGAGGCTCGGGCCGCTCACGATCGGCTACGCGCTCGTGCCGAAGCGGGATAAGGTGCTTTACAGGGAAGCGGAAGGCAAGATCATCATCGGATAACGAAAGAGACGTGCCACCATGAAAATGAACCAATTCGTAATCATCGGCCTCGGACGGTTCGGGGCAAGCATCGGCAAGGAACTGATCGAGCTGGGGTACGAGGTGCTCGGCGTCGACCGGGACGAGGAAAAGGTGCAGGAGATGAGCGGTATCCTGACGCATGCGGTCATCGCGGACGCGACGGACGAGGACACGCTGCGTTCGATCGGGGCCCGCAACTTCGACTGCGGCGTCGTCGCGATCGGGGACGACGTGCAGGCGAGCATTCTGGCGGCCATCCTGCTCAAGGAATTGGGCGTCAAGAAGGTTGTCGCCAAGGCGGTGTCCGAGCTGCACGGGCGCGTACTCGAGCGGATGGACGTAGACCGCATCATCTATCCGGAGCGGGACATGGGCATCCGCGTCGCGCATCAGCTCGTGTCGCCCAACCTGCTCGATTACATCGAGCTGTCGGACAAATATACGATCGCGGAGCTGGGCGTGCCGGCCTGCCTCGCAGGCAAATCGATCGAGGAGACCAATCCCCGCGGCCGTTACGGCTGCAGCATCGTCGCGCTCAACAAGCCGAAGGGGATGATCGTAGCGCCGACGGCTACCGATACGCTGGCCGAAGGCGACGTCATGGTCGTAATCGGCACGAACGAGCAGATCGAGGCGTTTCAGGACGCGATCGGCCAATAAAGGCGGGAAAGGTATGATATGGGCTTCATTCGCTCACGCTAACGGCAGTGCCGCCTATGCGACGGGAGTGGATGGAGATCATGCTGCATCGAGAAAAATGGAGTCGGTGGCTGGCCGCTCTGACGGTCGGCCTGATGCTTGCGGGCACGGCGCTTGTGCCGGCCGAAGCGAATGGCGCCGGCAATGCGGGACAGGCGCCCGCCGTGGCCGCTTTCGCGTCCAAGGGGCGCAAGCCGGCGTCTGCGCCCGTGAGCTGGTCTGACCTGCAGCGCCGGTACAGGGGCGTATTCGTGCTGCGCGCCTCTTCTTCGGGCGGGCGGCGCGTAGCGCTCACCTTCGACGACGTGCCGGACCCGCGGTATACGCCGCTCGTGCTGAACGTGCTGAAGCGCAAGCGGGTCCGCGCCACTTTTTTTGTCGTGGGGAGCCGGGCGGCCAAGCACCCCGGACTGCTGAGAAGAATCGTGAACGAAGGCCATGCGGTAGGCAATCATACCTACTCGCATCCGGAGCTTCCCAAGCTTAGCCTTGGGCAGGTCAAGCGGGAGATCGAGCGGACGGGAACGACGATCCGGACGACCGTCGGATTCGAGCCGACGATGATCCGGCCGCCATACGGCGACATCCGGCCCGCCCAGCTGGAGTGGGCCAAGTCCCGGGGGTACACGGTGATCAATTGGGACGTCGACTCCCAGGATTGGCGCCAGATTCCCGCCGGCGTCGTGCTGCGCAACGCGATCAAGGGGCTGCACTCGGGGTCGATCGTGCTCATGCATGCGGGCGGCGGAACCGGACAGAACTTGTTCGGCACGGTGAACGCCCTGCCGAAGCTCATCGACCAGCTTCGCGCCAAAGGCTACGAGCTGGTCACCGTGCCGGAGCTGCTGCACATCCCGGAGCGCAGACCGAAGCGGGCTTGAAGGCAGCCGGAGGCCGACGCGCAAAGGAGCCGATCCAAGTGCTGCCTCAGGTCGATGCAAAAGAGCCGATCTAAGTGCTGCCTCAGGTCGATGCGAAAGAGCCGGTCCAAGCGCTGCCGCAGGCCGACGCGCAAAAAAACACCGCAATCGCCTTTTGCAAAGGCGGCTGCGGTCTCGGGCGCATCCGGACTAATTAAGCACGTACAGATTGACGTATTGAATGCCAAAATTGCTTGCTTTGTCCCGGGATCCGGGCACGAAGATGTCGATGCGGTTGCTCTTGATAGCGCTGCCCGTGTCGCGCGCGACGGCGAACATGCCGCCGACGGGCAATCCGTCGGCGTTGTAGCCCGTGATGTACACCTTGGTGCCGAGCGGGATCACCTTGGGATCGACCGCGATCGTGCCCAGCTTCAGCGCGTTGCCGAAATAATCGACGGGCCCCCAGGCATTTTCTTCGATGGCGGCGGAGTAGGCCGTCGCCTTCATCTGAATGGCGGTCGCGTAGGACAGCGAGTCGCCCGAGGTTGTCTTGACGAGCTTGGCCGATTGCGCGATAACGGCCGCTGTCTGGACCGACTTGGCGGTCACGGCCGCGGTCGTCGGCGCCGGGATCGACAGCTTCAGGCCGGCGTATATATTTTTCGGATCGACGTTCGCGTTGAAGCTCATCAGCTTTTCAAGCGGCACATCGAACTTTTTGGACAGCGTCCAGAACGTGTCGGCATCCGTGGCGGTATAGGTCGTGGCCGCGTAAGAAGCGGCCGCGGGCAGCAGCAAGGCCGCTCCAAGCGCGAGCGCGGCGGCTCGCATTCCCAATCGAAAACGCATATGTATTCACCCTCCGGTTCGAAATCATGCGCTTAGCGTAGCATGATCCCTCGAATCGGGTTAAGTGGTAAAGGGCGCCACCGTTGGATAACCAAGGATATCTGAGAGGCGCTCTCATCCGGCATTTGCGTTGCCGCGGGAAAAACGGGACGACGATGAGAAAAATGAAAATTCGCTCCGCTAGCTCTGACGGCTGCCCCTGCCGAACAGCGCGATCGTCTCTTCAATTAAATAGCGCGTCGAAGGCGCGAGCCACGCGAGGTCGCCGTAAATAAGGGAAGTCGTACGCTTGAACTCCTCGAGCTCCCGGATGCGGACGATATAGAGATCGTTGTCGCTCAGCATTTGCGGGCGCAGGTACGACTTGGGCAGCATCGTGCCGGCGCGGCTTGCGCCCAGCAGCCGGACGATGGCCTCGAACGAGTCGATCTCCATGCGAACATCGGGCTTGACGGCGTATTGGCGGAACAGCTCGTCCGTCAGGTTGCGATACCAGGTGCCCGGCGCGAACAAGATCATCGGTAGACCGTTCAGATCGCTCATCGACAGCTGCGTACGTTCCACGATGAAGTGCGAGCGCGGCAGCACCAGTACGACGGTATCGTCGAACAGCGGCGTGCTTGTGATCGACGGATCGTCCTCGACCGAGGATGCGACGAGTCCGAAGTCTACCTTCCGCTCTTTGACGAGCGTCGCGATCTCGTGCGTTTTGCCGGTGACGGCCTTGATCTCCAGGTTCGGATGCTTCTCCGTCATCGCCGTGATCAGCTCGGGGAGCGTCGTCTGCAGCGTCGTAAGGCTCGCGCCGATCGTTGCGACCGGCGCCTCCGCCGTCTTGAACGCGTTGAGCCGCTGCAGGTAGTCGCCGTGGAATCTGCGCAGCTCGAGGGCGAACTCGTAGGTGAACTGCCCCGCGGGGGTCAGCTCGAGACGCTTGCCGATGCGGCGGAACAAATCGACGCCGAGCTCTCGCTCCAGGCGCGCGATTCTGCGGGACAGCGCCGGCTGCGTAACGTTCAGCCTTTCTGCCGCGCGATTCAGGCTGCTGTGCTCGACGACGGTTGCGAATACTCTCATATCTTCCAGCATATGGACGGCTCCTCTGCGCTTATGTCGATTCGTTATAAGTTTTAATAATAAATAAGCAGTTCCATTATAAGCGAAAATGGAGTAACCTATAAACCGTGAAGAATTCGTGACAACGCACGGATCGAAAGGAGAAAGCTCACCGATATGAAAGGAAACTCGTTTTACGCGCGCAAGATTCATTCGCTCTTGGGTGTGATTCCGCTCGGATTGTTCCTTATCGAACACGCCCTGACGAATTACTCCGCGTTCGAGGGAGGCAAGGAGGGCTTCGTCGACAGCGTCAAGGGCTTGCATGGCCTGCCGCTCATCTTTTTCCTCGAGCTGTTCGTCATCTGGCTGCCGATTCTGTTCCACGGCGTCTACGGTCTGTACCTCGCCTTCACGTCGAACTACAGCACCGGCCGGTACAGCTACGGACGCAACTGGGCGTTCGCGCTGCAGCGGATTACCGGCGTCATCACGTTCGTGTTCGTCGCGTGGCATATTTGGCAGACCCGCGTGCAGGTCGCGCTCGGCAATACGACCAACGAAGAGATCGGTCAGCACATGCACGATATCGTGACCCAGCCCGTATTCTTCGCCATTTACTTTATCGCGGTTCTTGCCGCCGTCTTCCACTTCGCCAACGGCCTGTGGGCTTTTCTCGTGGCATGGGGAATCACGGTCGGTCCGCGCGCGCAGCGGGTATCTTCGCGGATCTGCATGGGCATCTTCGCGATCGTGGCGGCCCTGTTCCTGCTGTCGCTGTTCGCGTTCCGCAGCGACGAGTTCGCGGCGGCGCAGACGGCTGTCGTCGGTTTGTTAGGTTGATCGGAGGGAGAATCAGCAATGGCTAATCAGAAAATCATTGTCGTCGGCGGCGGACTCGCGGGTCTGATGGCGACGGTCAAGGCGGCGGAAGCCGGCATGCGGGTCGATCTGTTCTCGCTCGTGCCGGTCAAGCGGTCCCACTCCGTATGCGCCCAGGGCGGCATCAACGGAGCGGTTAACACGAAGGGCGAAGGCGACTCCCCTTGGGAGCACTTTGACGATACGGTATACGGCGGCGACTTCCTGGCGAACCAGCCGCCGGTCAAGGCCATGTGCGAAGCGGCGCCGGGCATCATCCACTTGATGGACCGCATGGGCGTTATGTTCAGCCGGACGCCTGAAGGCCTGCTCGACTTCCGCCGCTTCGGCGGCACGCAATACCACCGCACGGCGTTCGCGGGCGCGACGACAGGCCAGCAGCTGCTGTACGCGCTGGACGAGCAGGTCCGCCGCTGGGAAGTCGCGGGCCTCGTCCAGAAGTTCGAGCACTGGGAATTCACGTCCGTCGTCGTAGACGACGACGGCGTCTGCCGCGGCATCGCCGCGCAGGACCTGCGCTCCATGGATACGGTCACGTTCCGCGGGGACGCGGTCATCCTGGCGACCGGCGGCCCCGGCATTATTTTCGGCAAGACGACCAACTCGGTCATCAACACCGGTACGGCTGCGAGCGCGGTGTACCAGCAGGGCGTTCACTACGCCAACGGCGAGTTTATCCAGATTCACCCGACGGCCATTCCCGGCGACGACAAGAACCGCCTCATGAGCGAATCGGCGCGCGGCGAAGGCGGACGCATCTGGACGTACAAGGACGGCAAGCCTTGGTATTTCCTTGAGGAAAAATATCCGGCTTACGGCAACCTCGTTCCCCGCGATATCGCGACGCGCGAGATTTTCGCGGTGTGCGTCGACGAGAAGCTCGGCATCGACGGCGAGAACAAGGTATTCCTTGACCTGTCGCACAAAGATCCGAAGGAACTGGACGTCAAGCTCGGCGGCATCATCGAGATTTACGAGAAGTTCACGGGCGACGACCCGCGCAAGATCCCGATGAAGATCTTCCCGGCCGTTCACTACTCGATGGGCGGACTGTGGGTCGACTACAACCAGATGACCAACATTCCCGGCTTGTTCGCCTGCGGCGAATGCGACTACCAGTACCATGGCGCGAATCGCCTGGGCGCGAACTCGCTTCTGTCCGCTATTTTCGGCGGCATGGTCACGGGACCGAAGGCAGTCGAGTACATCAAGGGCCTCAAGAAGTCGGCCGACGACGTATCCGAATCCGTATTCGAACGCGAGCGCTCCAAGCAAGCGAACAAATACGAGTCCATCCTCAAGATGGACGGCAACGAGAATGCCTACGTTCTGCACAAGGAGCTTGGCGAGTGGATGACGAACAACATGACCGTCGTCCGGTTCAACAACCGCCTGGAGCAGACCATCGGCAAGATCAAAGAGCTCAAGCAGCGCTATCAGAAGATCAACATCAACGATACGGCCCGCTGGAACAATGCAGGCGTCGCCTTCACGCGCCAGCTGTGGAACATGCTGGAGCTGTCCGAGGCGATGACGGTAGGCGCCCTGCTGCGCAACGAGAGCCGCGGCGCGCACTACAAGCCGGAGTTCCCGGACCGCAACGACGAGGAGTTCCTGAAGACGACCAAAGCGACCTGGACGTCCGAAGGCCCGCAGATCTCGTACGAGGACGTCGACACGTCCCTGATCAAGCCGCGGGTTCGCGACTACTCCTCGAACAAGAAGAAGGAGGGCTAACCGATGGCAGAAACTGCTACCGCGACCGCCAAGCGCACCGTAAAGTTCATCATCAAGCGTCAGGAAAAGCCGGACGCCGCTCCCTATACAGAAGAATTCGAGATTCCGTACCGTCCGAACATGAACGTCATCAGCGCGCTGATGGAGATTCAGCGGAACCCCGTCAAGGCGGACGGCGCCAAGACGACGCCGGTCGTCTGGGAGTCCAACTGTCTCGAGGAAGTATGCGGCGCCTGCTCGATGATCATCAACGGCAAGCCGCGTCAAGCATGCTCCGCGCTGATCGACAAGCTCGAGCAGCCGGTTCGCGTCGAACCGATGTCCACGTTCCCGGTCGTACGGGACCTGGTCATCAACCGCGAGCGTATGTTCAATGCGCTGAAGAAAGTCAAGGCATGGATTCCGATCGACGGCACGTACGATCTCGGACCGGGTCCGCGCATGGCCGAGACCAAGCGTCAATGGGCGTACGAGCTGTCCAAGTGCATGACGTGCGGCGTTTGCCTCGAAGCTTGCCCGAACGTCAACGATCGGTCGAGCTTCATCGGTCCGGCGCCGATCTCGCAGGTTCGCCTGTTCAACGCGCACCCGACGGGCGAGATGAACGCGCACGAGCGCCTCGAGGCGCTCATGGAAGACGATAGCGGCATCGAAGGCTGCGGCAACTCGCAAAACTGCGTGCGGTCGTGCCCGAAGGGCATCCCGCTCACGACTTCGATCGCGGCGATCAATCGCGATACGACCAAGCATATGTTCAAGCGCTGGCTGAGCTTCTAATCGCAGCTTGCGTTCGCCCGGATACGCCGACCCGAGGTCGGCCGTCTCCGGGCTTTTTTTTGTCGCTTGGCCTTTAAATGGTTTAAACGCTTTCTGAAATCGTAAGGACATGTTGATGGTCGAATCGCCCTTCATCGTGCGGGTTCAGGGATAATTCTCCTATGCGAATGCCATACTGAACATCATGTGTGCTTTTGTTGGCGAACGTTCTCATTTTGAGATCATAACGATAGGAAATCCTTATTTTAATGTCGCAAACAAATGCTTTATAATCATTGAGGATAAGCGATACCGCTTTGTCCGCGAATCGGCGGGATTTGTTGCAATTCATCCCTTTCTGATATCGCAGACGCCGGAAGCCGCTCTTGCGGCGACGCTGCCGTATATGTTTGGATAATTTACTTTTATAGAAGACCGAGGGATCACACAAATGGCTAATGGCGAGCAAGACCATCAGAACCCATGGGCGAAGTATTATGGCCCGAACCTTGGCTACATCGAAGAGCAGTACGAACTGTATCTACGCGATCCGGAATCGGTCGCGCAAGAATACCGCGAGCAATTCAAAGCGTGGGGCGAGCCGCCGCGCTCGGTCCGGAGCCCAGCCGCTTCGGCTCCGGGTGCGGTTGTCGCCGTGGACGTGCGTCAGCTTCGCAACGCGGTCTTGGCGGGCAAGCTTGTTTGGAACGTCCGCGCCTATGGGCATCTGGTTGCGGACATCGATCCGCTGGACATCGGGCCCGTCGCTTCGTCGAAAGTGCTCGAGCCTGAGACTTACGGCTTGACCTACGCGGACCTGGCGGCATTGCCGGCAGACCTCGTCTGGGAAGGCGCGCCTGCCGGCGTGTCGAACGGAGCCGAGGCAATTGCCAAGCTCAAGGAAGTGTACGGCGGGACCATCGCCTACGAATTCAGCCATATTGCGGACGAAGAAGAACGCCAATGGTTGAACAACTTTGCCGAACAGCGGGTGCCTGCGCAGGAGTTGAGCGCAGCGGAGCGAGCCGACCTGCTGAAGCGTCTGCTTGAAGCCGAGCTGTTTGAAGACTTTTTGCAGAAGACGTTTATCGGGGTCAAACGCTTCTCCGTCGAAGGCAACGATGCGCTGATCGCATTGGTCGACCGCATGGTGAAGGACCTGTCTGGCGAGGGCGTCAGCGACATCGCGATCGGCATGGCGCACCGCGGCCGTCTGAATGTGCTTGCTCACATTTTGCAAAAACCGCTGACAAAGATTTTTGCCGAATTCCAGCACTCCGCGTCTAGCGGCAAGAAATCTCCGACTGAGGGGAGCTTCACATTCGAGCCGGGCGGCACCGGCGACGTGAAGTATCATCTTGGCGCACGCACTACACTTAAAAACGCTCAGGGCGGCGAGACGCGCGTCGTACTGGCGAACAACCCGAGTCACCTTGAGTATGTCAATCCGGTCGTACAGGGCTTCGCGCGCGCCGCGCAGGACGACCGTACGCAGCGCGGTTACCCGATTCAGAAAAAGGATGTAGCGGCTTCTATCGTCATGCACGGCGACGCTGCGTTCCCTGGCGAAGGCATCGTCACCGAGACGATGAATTTGAGCACGCTGCGCGCCTATGGCATCGGCGGCACGATTCACATCATCGTCAACAACAAAATCGGCTTTACGACCGACAGCGTCGATTCCCGGTCTACTCAATATTCCAGCGACCCGGCCAAGGGCTTCGAGATTCCGATCGTTCACGTCAATGCCGACGATCCCGAAGCCGTGATCGCAATCGCCCGCATGGCGGTCGCATACCGTCAACGCTTCAAGAAGGATTTTCTGATCGACCTGATCGGCTTCCGCCGCCACGGTCACAACGAGACGCTCGATCCCGAGCCGACGCAGCCAACCGTTTACAAGAAGGTCAAGGCGCATCCCGGCGTAAGCCGCGTTTACGCCAACCGTCTCGTCAAAGAAGGCAAGCTGACCGAAGCGCAGTTCGAGGAAGCGAAGAATAGCGTACTTGCGGTGTTCAAGGCTGCCTACGAAGAAATGAAGGGACTCGAAGATCACCACGAGGGTCCGCAATCCCATGCGGTCGAGCAAAAGACTTCGGCGGCTTCCGCGCCGACGAACGTCCCGCTGGCAAAGCTCCGCGAGCTCAACGCCGGGCTGCTCAAGTGGCCGGAGGGCTTCAAGCTGTATCCCAAGCTGCAGAAGATTCTCGAACGCCGTGCCACTTCGCTTAACGACGGCGAGAAAATCGACTGGAGCCATGCGGAGACGCTGGCGTTCGCATCGATCCTCGCTGACGGCCGCGCGATCCGGATGACCGGACAGGACGCCGAGACCGCCACGTTTGCGCAGCGCAATCTGGTGCTGCACGACATCGATACCGGCGACACGTTCTGCCCGATGCATACGCTGCCGCAGGCGAAGGCTTCCTTTGCCCTGCACAACAGCCCGCTGTCCGAATCCGCCGTGCTCGGTTTCGAATACGGCTACAACGTCTATTCGCCCGAGACGATGGTCCTCTGGGAAGCGCAGTTCGGAGATTTCGTCAACGTCGCTCAGGTGCTCATCGACCAGTTTATCTCTTCCGGCAAGGCCAAGTGGTCCGAGCGTTCGAGCCTGGTCATGCTGCTGCCGCACAGCTACGAGGGACAGGGACCCGAGCACTCCAGCGCCCGCCTCGAACGCTTCCTGCAATTGTCCGCCGAGGACAATTGGACGGTAGCGAACCTGTCCAGCGCCGCGCAGTATTTCCATCTGCTGCGCCGCCAGGCCGCGATCACGGGCACGGACGAAGCCAAGCCGCTCGTCGTCATGACGCCGAAGAGCCTGCTTCGCAATCCGCGCGCGACTTCGCCGGCCGCAGAGCTCGGCGAGGGCGGATTCAAGACGATTCTGGAGCAAGCAGGTCTCGGCGCGAAGCCGGACCGCGTCGAGCGCATCGTTCTTTGCTCGGGCAAGGTTGCCATCGATCTGGAAGACGCGCTGACCAAGGACAAGGACAGCAACAAGGACTGGCTGCATATCATCCGCGTGGAGCAGCTGTATCCTTTTCCGGCGGAGGAGATCAAGAAGGTGTTCGCTCGCTTCCCGAAACTCAAGGAAGTCGTCTGGACGCAAGAAGAGCCTCGCAATATGGGTGCCTGGACCTTCATGGAATCCCGCATTCGCGAGATCGCGCCGACCGGCGCGGAAGTCAAGTATATCGGCCGTCCGGACCGCGCGAGCCCTGCTACCGGGTTCGCGGACGTACATGCGGATGAGCAGAGTTATATCGTGACGCAATCTTTGAAGCAGAGTCCGACGTTGACTCACAACTTGGGGAGGTAAGCTGCAGTGGCAGATATTCTAGTACCGGCAATGGGCGAATCGATTACGGAAGGCAGCATCTCGCGATGGGCCGTCAAAGCAGGCGACAAAGTAAGCCAGGGCGATCTGCTGCTCGAACTCGAGACCGACAAGGTTAACCTGGAAATTAGCGCCGAGCAAGCGGGCGTCGTCACCGAGCTGCTGTTCGGCGAAGGCGATACCGTTCAAATCGGCCAAGTCATCGGCAAAATCGCAGAGGGCGAAGGCGGAGCGGCGGCTCCTGCTGCCGCGCCTGCCCCTGCGGCAGCTCCGGCTCCTGCAGCAGCACCGGCTCCGGCTGCTGCTCCTGCAGCGTCCGCGCCTGCTGCCGTGCCTTCCGCGGGACAACCGTCCGCGACGCCGGCAGCTCGCAAGCTCGCTCGCGAGCAAGGCATCGATCTGAGCCAGACGCCTGCGCGCGATCCGCTCGGTCGTATTTACCCCGAGGACGTACGCGCTGCCGGCTCGCAGCCTGCAGCGGCACCGGCTCCTGCGGCACCTGCTGCCAAGGCTTCGGCAGCCGCGGCTTTCCAATCGGCCAAGCCGTACGAGCGCAAGAAAATGTCCCGCCGTCGCCAGACGATCGCGACCCGCCTCGTCGAAGCCCAACACACGGCTGCGATGCTTACGACCTTCAACGAAGTCGACATGAGCGCGATCCTCGACGTCCGCAAGCGCCGCAAAGACGCGTTCAAGGAGAAGAACGAAGTCAATCTCGGCTTCATGTCCTTCTTCACGAAGGCTGTCGTAGGCGCGCTGAAGCAGTACCCGCTGCTTAACGCAGAGATCGACGGCGAAGACATTATCGCCAAGCAATTTTACGATATCGGCATCGCCGTATCCGCTAAGGAAGGTCTCGTCGTTCCTGTCGTTCGCGACGCCGACCGCCTGAGCTTCGCCGAGATCGAGCGCTCCATCGCCGATCTGGCCGTCAAGGCGCGCAACAACGCGCTTGCGCTGTCCGACCTGCAGGGCGGCACGTTCACGATCACGAACGGCGGCGTATTCGGCTCGCTGCTCTCGACGCCGATCCTGAACGCACCGCAAGTCGGCATCCTCGGCATGCACAAGATCCAGCACCGTCCGATCGCGGTTAACAACAACACCGAAGTCGCGATTCGTCCGATGATGTACATCGCGCTTTCCTACGACCACCGCATCGTCGACGGCGCCGAAGCCGTCCGCTTCCTGGTCGCCGTCAAAGAAATGCTCGAAGATCCGGAAACGCTGCTGCTGCAAGGTTGATCGACTCAAAGGTTTTAGCCCCGCGTATATGCGGGGCTTTTTCTTTTCTAAGCGTAATCCACGCTATTGAGGGCTTCGTTTGGTGATATATTCCATATTTTGGCATTTGAACGGTATCCCCTTCACGCAGGAACGGAGAAAAGCCAGGGCGTTAAAGGATTCCTGAATTCCTTGCAAGATGTCTCGCCAGTTAAATAGGAAAAACGAAGCGGCAGGTTTTCTTTAAATTTGTATCGGCGAAGGCCTTCGCTACTAGCCGAATGGAAATGCTATGAGAAGAGAGCATACGACACCCTGAGCGAAAGGGATACCCTGGAAGGATGATTATGCAGCAAATTCCTGAGCCAAGGGGATATCGTACAAATGCCCTGAGGTGCGTCAAAACCTGTGCGAAAGGGATATCGTACAAATGCGCCGAATCGAGGTCGAACCTGAGCAAAGGGGATATCGTTTAAACGCGTTATATAGAAGCTATTTTAGTTTTTCCGGCATAAAAAAGAACGCCCGCGACGACGAGCGTTCTTTTCGATTCCAATCAAGCTTTGGTTGCGCCGTTTGCGGCTGCTTCGAGATAAGCCTCAAGCGTGACCCCTTGCTTCATGATTTGTTTAGCGGCTTCCTTGCCGACGTACCGGACGTGCCAAGGCTCGTACGAATAGCCGGTTACGTCCTCTTCGCCTTTGAGGAATCGGATGATAAATCCGTATTCCGCGCAGTGCGCGGCTAGCCATTTTCCTTCTTTGGTGTCTCCGAACTTTTGCTCCAGCTCGTAGTTCGCGCTTGCGCTGGAGACGTCCATCGCGAGTCCGGTTTGATGTTCGCTTTGGCCGGGCCTGGCGCTCGTTCGGTTTGCGACTTCTTCGCCCTTCAGGTCGGCATTGCGGGTGAAAATCGATTTTTGCGTTGCATAAGATCGATAGCCGGAGACGGCTTTAAGCGTAATCCCGTCTTTTTTGGCTCCCGCAAACAGCTTTTCCAATGCGCTTGCGGCGGTCTTCCTCATTTTCTGCTTAGGCGAATCGCCGGAAAATGAGAATTCGACATCCGGCTTGACCAGATCGTCCGGTGCATACGTAGAAGAAAGCTCCCGTTTTTTATTAACCAGGACAAGGATGCTCTCGGAATTCGTCACCACCGCTACGCCGTTTTTGCCCACCTCGATCGTCTTATCCGGCGCATTTAGCTTAAGCAGCGCATCCAAGCTGTCCGAGTCGGAGCTCTCCCCAGGTTCCTCGGAAGCACTCGACGACGGATCGTCGGACGTTTCGGGCGTTGGCGTTGGTTTTGCCGTGCCGGTAGGTTCAGCGTTATCGGATGAGGACGGTGTATCTGCGTCAGGAGAAGACGTGGCGGATGGTTCTGCGCTCTCCGTCGCCTCGTTCGTGTCCGTTCCCCCGGCACTGCCTGAAGGTGAGGCTGAAGCCGATGCCGTCTCCGTAGCGGCCGGCGGCGCTGCGCTTTGCTGCTTATCCGTTCCTATGATATCGTCTGCTTTCCATATGACGACCGCGACGACAACGCCCGCGATTAGCCATCTTCCTATTTTCATTTCTCGATCCCTCCCGATTCTACTATTTAGACGATGATAGAGTTCGAATTGTTTCGACAAACTCCGCAAATGGGCCGACGAAATCGGCATCGCCACCAATTTCCTGAAATAAATAGGAACAAATGTTCTTGTTGTGGTTGTATAATGGGAAAGTCAGGCTCCTACATAGATGAGAAGGAAAACACGCTACGGTAAAAGGAGGATGGGAATGGACGACGAGCTGACCTTGTTCACGGAATTCAGACAGCGGCTGACAAGAGCCGCCTGGCGCATGCAATATCGCAACAGATCCCGATTAAATCGGGAGCTCGCGATCGCCGCGGCCGAACAAACCGATAGGGGCGAACCTGCGGATCAGGCGATATCCATGCTTTTCGTGCAGGAGGTGCTGCTGGCGATTCCATCGTATCCGAGCAGAACCGTCATGCAGAAGCTGATCGTAGACGGGAAAACAGAGCGCGAAGTATCTCGCGAACTGGGCATTACGCAACAGGCGGTGAACAAATGCAAACAAAGAGCGGTCGCGGCGATCCGCCGACAAATGGGCAGCTTCGCCAACTAGTACGGGCCGCGGGAGATGGCGACCAGATCGCCAAGCTGCTGATTCTTGATTTTTTCGAGCAGGAGATCGACGATCTGTCGCGCTTCATGCGCATGCCGCGGGACGAAGCGAAGCAAGCGCTGGCGCTTGAGCTGCTCGAGTTGATCCGTCTCAAAGCGGAAGAGATGGCGACGGTCGGCCGTTGCGCGGAACAACAGGCGGTTTATGCCGTCGCGAATAACGAATAAGGAGAAGGATCGATCATGGAGTACCGGAAATTTATGCGTGGCAGTGTCCCAGCGTATCCCAAGGGAACGGCATTTCCCGAACGTCTCGCGCTGATGAGCGGGGAAGAGGAAACCGACTTGTCCTGGCTTCGGGATACGACTTCGGGTTCGGTGGTGTTCGTCATGAGCGCGGGCTGCGAGGCATGCGACTTGGATGCGGCGGTCGGATTAATGGAGGAGCGTCCGGAGCTGACGTATCTGCTGCTCGCAGAGGCGAACGATGCGGATTTCGAGCTGCTTATAGAGGAACTTGCTCCGTTTTCTGTCCGCATCGAGCGTTGCGAGATCTCGGCTGTCGCCGATCGGACGCCGATTAAGGTCATTCCTTTCATGATCGTGCTGGATCGCGAGGGCGTCGCGGTCGGATCGGGCTTGTTCAATACGACATTGGACGCGTCGGCTCACGCTCGCACGTTAGGGGCGAACGGCAAGGCCATCGAAGCCGGGGCTTGATGAAAAGGTTCGTGCGTATCGCATCGGAAGCTGCGGCTTCCGCATGGCGGATGTATCGTTTCGACAATGCGGGCGTGCTGCTCTCCGTCACTGTGCTGATGGGCAATGCGCTGCAGTCCTACGGGACGCTCGCCTTTACGGAGCGTACGATCAACGCCGCGGTCGCAGGCGATTCAGCGGCATTCGTAGCGCCTCTCGCCGCGCTCGCGGGCATTCAATTGCTCGGTGCAGCTTTGAATGCTTTCACCTCTTATCGCACGTCCCGGATGCACCTGGCATACGCGAACGCTTGCGAACAGAAATTGATCGAGGAGACAGGCGCGCTTCCCCTGGCCGAACAGGAGCATCCGCAGTATGAGGAACGGCTCGCCATGCGACGATTCGCAGCGACCAAACCGTTCGAGATGTACACGCAGGCGACGCAGCTGCTGACCAAGTTGGCGACGGCGATGCTCGGGTTCCGTTACTTGTCAGGCGTTCATCCCGCCGTCGGCGTTCTCGCCCTCGCAGTCGGATGCTTGAAGGGCGGCCTGTCGCTCATGCTCGTGAAGCGCAGGACCATACTGAACGGGGAGCTCCAGCGCGCGTCCGTGCGTCCCTCCTATCTCTACGGTCTGCTGACTGAGTCGGCGGCGCAAAAAGAATTGACGGTCCATGGCTCGCGCGCGTACTTCACGGGCCAATGGCTGTCCGCCAAACAAGTCTCCGACACGATCCTGTCCAGCATCCAGCGGATGCAGCTGTCGGCGGGCTTCGCCGGAGAAGCGATATCCGCCGCGGGCTATGCGGCAGCCGCATGCGCTGCGGCCTGGACCGTCCGCGAGCGCGGGTTGGGCGCGGGCGACTTCATGGCCGTCACGATGGCGATGAGCTTGATCTCCTCGAACTTGTCGGCGGTCCTTCAGAGCTGGGCCGGCGTAGCAGAGACGCATGCCTATCTATCCGAGTCCAAGGAATCGGCGCCAATCAATCTCGATCGTTTCCGCCCAAAAGCGGAGTTCGTCTCCCCGGAAAAGCCGTTTGTTTTTAACGACATGATCTCGATCCCCGCCCTCCGGTATACCTACCCGAACCGAGACAAGCCTGCGCTGGATATCGGGGAGATGCAGATAAGCAGGGGAGAGAAGATCGCGATCTTGGGCGGCAACGGCTCGGGTAAGTCCACTTTGCTCAAAATCGTACTGGGCCTATACGTCCCCGAAGGAAATCCCGTTCGTTACGACAATGTTCCGGTGAGTTCCATCGAACGCAGCGACATGTTTGCGCGGGCTCATGTACTCTTCCAAGACTTCGTGCGCTATCAAGGCACGGTCCGGGAAAACATGGCTGCAGGCCGCGCTGCCGCATTGGAGGACGACCTTACGCTGCGGAACGCGTTGATGACGGCGAGACTCGGCGAACTGACGGCGGGGCGCGGTCCCGATACGCCGCTCGGCCAGATCGACGGCAGCTCGATTTATTTGTCGGGCGGGCAGTGGCAGAAGCTGGCCTTGTCCAGATTGTTCCTGCATGCCGATGCGGATCTCGTGGTGTTGGACGAGCCGACTTCGGCGCTGGATCCGCTGAGCGAGACCGCCTTAATAGACGAGATCTGGGAACGCTGCGCGGACAAAACCGTGCTGCTGGTCACGCACCGCGTCGCGCTGGCTAGCAGAGCGGACAGGGTGTGGGTGATGGAGCAGGGGCGCATCGTTGAGGACGGTAGGCATGAGTCGTTGATGGCGTTGGGCGGGCGGTATGCCCGCGTGTGGTCGGAGCAGCAGGCGTTGCACAATCGGCCGACTTTATGACTTTGTAAGGGGAGAGGATCTAGATGGGTTTGAAGTTAAAATCGGGCGGCCGAACGCCAGACATTCCGCGGTCCGGCATGGCTATTCCCGATCTGGGACGGGCGGGAGCGCCGGGACCGAACGGACAGCCGAGGTTATTGGTCTTCGCTTCGCTGCACTGTGCAGATTGCATCGAGCTGTTCCCGCATCTGGCGCAGGCAAGCGCCGCGCTTCCGGAATATCGGCTCATCCTGATGGTTGCCGGCGATCCGGCCGACGTTCGCGAGATGTCGGACTACTTCGAGTGGACGTTCCCCGTGTATCCGGTTCATGCGAGGGACATGCTCGACGCGCTGGGCGTGCGGACTTTCCCGCTGGCCATCTTTGAGCTCGGCGACGGAAAGGTCGCACGTGCGGCAGCCGTTCACGACGAAGCCGAGATCAGGCGGCTGGCCGCAGGATTGCTCATGAAAGGAGGTGATGAACATGGCTTGCGTATGCCCGACGAACTACACGCTTGACGGCGAGATTCCGCAAAACACGTATTGCGTTGCCAAAACCTGCTCTGCGAACGGAACGACTTACCCGAAGGAATATTGGATCAACAAGACGATCCAATGCGTCAACAAATCCGTGCCTTATGACGTATCGTACGTGAATTGCGATCAACAAGGCGGCTGCTGCGCTTAATGGCGCAACGGGAGCCGGGCGAAAGCCCGGCTTCTTGCGTTTTATCGGACATAAGCGATTAAAGGGGGAGTTTACACGTTGCACTGGGAAAATGAAACGGCCTGGCTCTGCGATTTTGCGATGGCTGTCGTCTTTGCCGCTTCGGCTTACGGCAAGGGGCAGGCCATGACGGATATGCGCCTGGAGATGATGGCGTACAAGCTGCTGCCCGCGCGTCTCGTGCCCGCGGCGGCATGGTCGGTGCTGGCTCTCGAATGGGCGTTAGCGGCAGCCTTTGCGGCAGGCGGTAAGCTGGAGGGCATCAAAGAGCCTGCGGCAATTGTCGTCCTGCTGGGCATGACATGGTTAAGCAGGCGCCGTAACCGCACTGCTGGAGGGAAGGACCGGGCCCGCGAGACGGACGGCTGCGGCTGCTTCGGCGCGAACCATCCGCTCGGCAAGCGACCGATGCTCCGCAATGCGATCTTTGTCGCGATCGCGGTCGCAGGGTGGATGACGGAACGTCCGGCAGCGTCGGGCGCGGGACTCGCGGCGTTTGCCTTTGCAGTCGCGTCGGCGGTCTGGCTGCTCGAGGCGCGCAAGCTGCAAAAGGAGATAGGCCAAGGAAGGAACGGCGAAGGGAGAACCGGCGGTGGGCATGTCTCTGAATCGTAGGCGAAGGGTGGGAAGGCGATGGGCGCGTTTACGGATAATATGCGAGGGGTGGACTTGTGATGATCGTGTCTCCGGATAAGGCGATTGCGATTTTGGCCGGCTTCATCGCAGCGATGTCATGGCTGACGTACCTTCTGACTGCGCGGGAGAGGCACCGTCTGCTGCGAGAGCTGTTCGCGCAGGCGACTGCCGTCGCAGGATTCGAGCCCGAAGTCGTGCTCGTCGTGCAGCCGCAGCGAAGCGCGGACGCGGAGCTTGCGGCGCGGATGCAAAGTGCCCCGCGAAGCTGGCATATCATTGTAGCCGGTCCGTCATGGCTGGCTCAGCTTAAGAGCTCCGCTTGGCGAAGGCCGGTGAGCGGGAAGGAATCATTGCCCTTCGGGAAGGGCGCGCTGAAGGAAGGCTCTTACCTGGCGATTCGAAAAGGCCGGCGCTTCGAGCTGGTTTATGAACTGGTCCCCTACATGGAGAGGCTGGGACCGCCCTGGCCGAAGGTCGGGGGCGAATCCCCTTCCGCAGCCGCTGATGCCGCTGCGAACCGCCTGCTACAATGAAGCAAATGGTTCGGAAGGCGAGGTTGTTCCCCTATGAAATCAAATCCGCGCGCAAGCGCTTATGGTGCCTGGAAATTGCAGCTCGGTCTGCTGCCGCTCGGCGTGACGGCTTTTGTCCTGACATTGACCGGTATCGTGCTGGGTCTGAGTCTGGCGATCGTCGGCATCGGCATCCCGATTTTGGCCGGCACGCTGGCTTGGAGCGCCGCGCGCATGAAGCGCGAGCAACGACGCTGGGATGCCTGGCAGAACGGCGGCCAAGCGCAGGACGAGCCGTATTCCGCTCGGCAGCTTCCGGAAGGCGAGGCGGCCGTTCAGGTTCGCTCCTCCTGGAGATCCTGGTTCCGGTCGCTGGGCAACCCGCTCGGCTATCGCGCCGCCGCGCATCAGCTGTTCGGATTTCCGCTTCGCATCGCGCTTTTTGTCGTTTCGCTGACGGTGCCGTTGTCCGTCTTCGCGGTCATGCTGGCGCCAGCCGCCTACAAAGTGAGCGACTACTTGTACGGCTACGTCCTGTACGACGACGCGACGATGCGGATGCTGCTCCCGCCGCTGTCGCCGTTCGAACGATCGCTGGTCGTCTCGGGCATCGGCGTCGTCCTGATGCTGTTCGTCCCGGCGCTGCTTCGGGCTTGCGGACGCGTTTACGCTGCATGGCTCGATTTCTTTGCCGGGCAGTCCGAGATCGCACCGCCAGCGGCGGCGAGCCTGCCGGTACAATCGCCTGCCTTGCCCGCCGCCGAGGCGGCCGGGGATTGGCTGGCACGCGCCGAAGCGGCCATCAGCCGCTACGACGAAGACGCGCGCCAGACTCAGACGCCGCAAGCGCACTGACGCGAAGCGCAAGGAACGCATTAAAAGACAAAGAAACACATCAAAAGGAACGCATCAAAAAGAGCAGCCCCGCCGATTACCGGCTTCGGAGCTGCTCTTTTTGATGCGGAGATGAACCTACATCCATTTTTCTCCCCAGTTCTGAATGGACTCGATGACGTCCTCCAGATCCCGGCCTTTGTCCGTCAGTTCATATTCGATGCGCACCGGCATCTCCGGGTATACGGTACGCTTGACGAGTCCGCTCGATTCAAGCTCTTTCATGCGATCCGTGAGCATCTTGTCGCTCATATCCGGAATTTGCTCCTTCATGTCCTTGAAGCGCTTGGGACCGCCCATCAGCACGCGAACGATCAGGCCCGTCCATTTCTTGCCGAGCAGTTCGGCAGCATGCTCAAATCTAGGGCACATTCTGGAGTAGTCCATGCGGCTCACCCCTTTCGTCCCTTTATTTTAACATAATGAGCTCTAAATGAATAGAAGAAACGATATATTTGTATATAACTAAATAAAAGTTAGTTATGGGCTTGTCGCGGTTAAATTCGGATCAATACAAGGCCTCCAAGCAAACAAATCAAGGCCGCATATTGGGCAAACGACAGCCGCTCGCGGTAAACGGCGAGCGAGAGGACGACCACCACCAGGCTGTTGGCCGCAAAAATAGGCGCGACGAGATGGGCGGGACCCCGAGCCAGCGCAACCGCATAAAGCTGCAGTCCGCCGTAGGAAAAAGCGCCGGCCGCCAGCCCCCAACGACAGCCGATCCGGGTGGCACTCGACTGTGCTTCAATTTCGGCGCTCTTTTGCAAACCGAAGGCCTTCCGTTCTTCGCCTTTAGAACGCTCGGAACGCCAGGATGCCGCCAAGAACCACAGCAAAGACAGCAGATAACCGGCCCACAGCACATTGGCGCTGTCCAGTCCGATGCGGTCGGTCACCTTCAAGCCGCCGTTGCGCAGCACGAACAGGCCCATCGCGGCCAGCGCGAGCGGATACCAGCTCCGTCCGGCAACCCGCTGCACGCGAGAAGCGCCGCCGCCGGATGTCGTCCCGCCGCCGCCCCGCAGAGACAAGAGCGCGATCCCCGCCAGCAGCCAGATGGCGCCGAGTAGTCCCGTCGCGTGCGGAGTCTCGCCGAACCAAACGATGCCTGCGGCCATGACGATCACTATGTTCGCATTCGTAAGGGGAGAGACGAGGCTCGCCGGCCCGCGCGCGAGCGCGCGCATGAAGAGCAGGTTGCCCCAGGCGGAGCCGAGGCCGATGATCGCGCCGGCGGTCCAAATGCGCCAATCGAACGGCTGCCAGGCCCGCGTCAGCAGCGCCTGGACCCAGAAGCCTGCGGTGCCGGCGGCATACAGGCCGATTAAAAGCGAAGACAGCGCGCCGCCTCGCATCTGGCTCGCCTTCATGAAGAAGCCGGCCAGACCGAAGGCAAGCGCGCTGAGAACGGCGACGGCAAACCAATGCAAGCGTCGTGCTCCTTCCTGCGGCTAGCGCATTCCGATAACGAACTCGTTTTTGTAACACAATTGCAATATTGCTGTTACCGGCGTGTCTTGGACGTCGGTTACAATAACGACCAAGACCCCCTTTTTCATATTATTGAAGGCCCGCCAGCGGTGGCGGGCCTCTTTTTTTGTCCGTATACCGTTATAGCGGAACGACAACCTTTTGCTTTTGACGGAAGTAAACCCAGCGTTTGAAGCCGATCTCCTTCAGACGGCTGCGCACTTGCTCCCAGTCGTCGCCGACCCGCTCCGGAATGTGGGCGTCCGAACCGAACGTCACGTCCGCGCCAAAATGAAGCGCGCGCTCCAGGATGGCGTCCGAAGGGTACCAGCCGCCGACGTCCTTCGTGCTGCCGCTCGTGTTGATTTCCAGGGCGATATTGTTCACCGCTACCGCCTGAAGCGCTTCGTCGACGTCGTCCTCGGCGCCGCGAATGTCCGAGAAGTCCGGATAATAAGCCTTCATGGCATCGATATGGCCGAGCACCTGGAACATGCCGGCGTTCGCGGACTCGGTGATCAGCTTGTAATACAGCTTTTTCTCGGCCGTATGCTCGGACTTGTCTAGCTGCTGCCACCGGTTGCGGTTAAAGATGCTGATGCCGCGAGTCTGGTGAACCGATCCGATCAGGTAATCGAACGGATAGGGCGCGTAGGCCGCACGGTAGATCTCGACGCTCTCGGGAAAATAGTCGGATTCGACGCCGAGGAGCACCTCGATGCGGTCCTTGTACTGCTCCTTGAGTCGCAGCACCTCCGCGATATATTTCGGAAATTCGCTCTTGGCCATCGCGATGCCGGGTTGGTAACGGTCTTCCTCCCGGGCGAAATAAGGGGAATGATCGGAGATGCCGATCGCCGTCATGCCAACCCGGATCGCGGCCTGGATATAATCCTCGATCACGCCGGAAGCGTGGCCGCAGCGCTCGTGATGCGTATGCAAATCGAATTTTTCCATGGTGTTTCGCCTCCTCAAGATCGACCTATCTGTGTATTTATCCTTATTCGCTGCCGGTGAATTGATCCTCCGGCATGCCCTTCAAGTCGTTGAGAAATTGCTTCATCGCGTGACTGACATAGCGGCCGGACTTGGTGATGACGCCGACCGGATGGCTGACCTCGAGCTCTTCGACCGCGATCATCTTCAGGGAGCCCCGCCGCAGCTCGCTCGCGATCGACAATTTGGACACGATCGCCGCGCCGAGATTGAGCTCCACCATCCGTTTGACCTCTTCGCTGCTGCTAAGCACCATGACGGGGTTAGGATCGATGTGATGCTCTCTGAAAATCCGGTCGACGAACCTGCGGCCGAGCGTGTCGGGCGACAACAAAATCATGGGAACGTCTCTTAGCATGCCGACGGTAACGCGGTTGCGGGACGCAAGCGGGTGACCCGGCGCGACGACGAGCTCGAACGTGTCGTAGTAGAGCACCGAAGTCTCGACATGCGCGCTGCGCTCGGCCAGGTAGCCGATGCCGATGTCGACGAAGCCATTTTCCACGCTGGTGAGCACCTGGGAGGAGGGCATCGTATGAATCGTCGTCTTAATGAGCGGATATTGGTTTTGAAAATAGGACAGAACCCGCGGAAGAATCTGCATCGCGATGGAAGTTGTCGTGCCGAGCACAATATGTCCTTGGGGATTCTGGTCCAGATCGGACAGCTTCTGCTTCAGCTCTTCGACGATGGATAAGATGCGCTGGGCGTGCTCGAGAAATACTTGACCGCGGTCGGTAAGCGTCACGGGATGATTCCGATCCACCAGGATCGTCTTGAACTCGTCCTCCAGACTTTTGATCTGGGCGGACACGGCGGGCTGCGTCAGGTTCAGCGCTTCGCCGGCCTTGCGGAAGCTGAGCGTCTTCGAGATCGTCAGCAGCGTTTCCAGTTGGTTGATATTCAATCCTGTCACTCCATCCTATTTGAATAATTTATCGACAGGAGTGCGCGAATAAGAAGTTTTTCTAGCCTTCATTTATTATAGAAGGAATCCGACGGGTAAGCAAAGGGAAGGAAGCAAAGAATAAGCATTGCAACTTACTCAAATTTGAGTATAATCGATTTGAACTCCAAATCGTGAAGCAAAGAAAGAGGGAGCTATCCTACCATGGATGCGAAAAAAAGCAATGTAAAACTCGCGATCGCCGGACTCCTGCTCGGCCTGTTCATGGCCGCGCTCGACCAGACGATCGTATCTACCGCGATGAAGACCATTATCCAGCAGCTGGGCGGTCTGGACAAGTTCATCTGGGTCTACTCCGCCTACATGATCGCGATGGTCGTCGCCACGCCGATTTTCGGCAAGCTTTCCGACATGTTCGGCCGCAAGCGGTTTTTCCTGCTCGGCGTAACGCTGTTCCTGCTGGGCTCCATCCTGTGCGGCACCGCGCAGAACATGGATCAGCTGATTATCTACCGGGCGATCCAGGGCATCGGCGGCGGCGCGCTCATGCCGATCGTGTTCACGATTATTTTTGACCTGTTCCCGCAAGAAAAACGGGGTAAGATGATGGGACTCTTCGGTGCCGTGTTCGGTATGTCGAGCGTATTCGGACCGATTCTCGGGGCCGTCATCACCGATAACATCAGCTGGCGCTGGATTTTTTACATCAACGTACCGATCGGTATTCTGTCGTTCTACTTCATCTTCCGCGCTTACTACGAGTCCGCCGCACGGCGCAAGCAGAGCATCGACTGGCTCGGCGCGATTCTGTTGACCGCCGGCGTTCTGTCTCTCATGTTCGCGCTGGAGCTGGGCGGCTCGGACGGCTGGGCCTGGGACTCGTTTAAGACAATCGGCCTGTTCGTCGCCTCGGGCGTATTATTGATCCTGTTCCTGCTCGCCGAGCGCACGGCCAAGGATCCGATCATCGCCCTCGGCCTGTTTAAGAAGTCGCTGTTCACGAGCAGCATGATGATCAGCTTCCTGTACGGCGGCGTCATGATCGCATGCGCGACTTACATTCCGCTGTTTATCCAGGGCGTCTTCCACAAGACCGCGACGCAGACGAGTCTCGTGTTGACGCCGATGATGATCGCGGTCGTTATCAGCAGCCAAATCGGCGGCTTGGTCGCCGGCAAGTTCCGCTTCCGGACGACGATGGTCGTCTCGTCGATCGTGCTCACGATCGGCGCTGCGCTGCTCGGCTTCGCGATGGATCTGACGACTGGCCGCGGGATCATTACGATGTACATGGTCGTCGTGGGGCTCGGGATCGGCGTGTCCTTCTCCCTGCTCAACATCTCGACCCTCGGCTCCGTGCCGCCGCAGTACAAGGGCTCCGCATCCTCGCTGATCACGTTTTTCCGGACGATCGGCTCGGCGCTCGGTATCACCGTGTTCGGCGCGATCCAGAAGCATGCCTTCCAGTCCGACGTGCTGGCGATGCCGGGCTCGAGTCCCGAACTGGCGGCGCAGATCAAGAGCGGTCAGGCGCTGCTCGATCCCGCGGTGCAGGCGGTCATGAAAATTCCGCAAGACGTCTTGCAAAAGCTGCTTAACGAGCTCGGCGACTCGATCATTACGACCTTCCAGTGGGCCGCGCTGCTGCCTGTGCTGGCATTCGTGTTCGCGCTGCTGATGGGCAAAGCGCGCATGGCGCCTTCCAGCGCGGGCAAGCCTGGCGCGAGCAAGCCGGAGGGCGCGCCGGAGCGCGGCTGACGCCATGTCGATGAAGCTGCTCATCCTGGGCATCTTGATGGAGAAGGACAGGCATCCGTACGAGATTCGCCAGACGATGGTGGGGCGCAACTGGAACTATGCGTTTAGACTGCGCGACGGCTCCCTGTACTATGCGGTGGATCAGCTGCGCGATCACGGCTTAATCGAGGCGGTTCACACCGTCCCCGTGCCGGGAGAGCATCGTCCGGACAAGACGATCTACCGCATCACGGATTCGGGCCGGCGGGAGTTCGACAAGCTGATGTACGCCCAGCTCGAGCAGCACGCTTATCCGCAGCATCCGATGATGATGGCGATGCCCTTTTTGCGCCTCGCCGATCAGGCGCGCGTCGCCGACATCGCCGAGCGGCAGCTAGCGGCCTGCGACGAGCGGATCGCCTCGCTGGAACAGGTGCTGGCGGTCAAGGCAAGCAGGATTCCGTCGAGCTCGCTGCGGATGATCGACGGCATGCTCGCCTTCGGCCGCGCGGAGCGAGTCTGGCTGGAGACGATCGTCGCCGAAGCCAGGAGCGGCGCCTACGAAGAAGAACGCGACCAATCGGGCGGGTGGACTCGCAAGACGCGACCGCCGGCTCCGCCGGCACTGGAGTAAATAGTTTGGACGGAAGCCTGTCTGCGCGCCTCGAGCGCGCAGGCAGGCTTTTGCTTTTCCTGCCTTGCTTTTCCTGCCTTGCTTTTCCTGCCTTGCTTTTCCTGCCTTGCTTTTCCTGCCTTGCTTTTCCTGCCTTGCTTTTCCTGCCTTGCTTTTCCTGCCTTGCTTTTCCTGCCTTGCGTTGCTTGCCTTGCGTTGCCTGCCTAAAGTTGCCTGCTTGGCATTTCTTGTCTGGTGTTTCCTGTCCGGCGTTTCCTTTCTGACTCGGAGGGGCGAATCTTGGACAGGTAAGCGCGCTTTCGAATTGCCGGAGCTTGGCGGATGTTGGGCGATTCGAAATAACTGCATTTGTACATGTATTTTCAACCGATCCGAGACATGGAACGAAATGCCTGCAAATGTGCAGGTAATTTCTGAGAACGAGCCGGAAAACGTGCTGAGGGAGGAAATTAACTGCGCTTTTGCATCTATCCTGTCCAAAAGGGACGATTGCGGCGTAAAAGATGTATATTTGCAGGCATTTTGGGCGATGGACGGCCGTCTATGACGATGGACGGTGATGGACGGCGATTAAAGACGATTAAAGACGATAGACGCGGACGAAGATAGGACGTCATGTCGGGAAGGCTGTCAGGTGAGCCATAGGAGGCGTTCCGCACGAATCAAGGATCAGGTTGTTGTTACTCGCGCTAATCCCTTCGTACCGCCAGAATAAGTACGTTTTAAGCGCATATTCAGGAAGCGTTCATAGACGCCTCAGCCAAACAAGCTAATGTAGTCCCTGTACATAATGTTGGAACAATCATCCAATCAGTCACAGGGAGGCTGACGTCTTTATGCGGAATTTGAAGCTGTCGGGCAAGCTCGCAATCATTATCGTTATCGCACTCGTTTTTATTCTGACCGTTGGGCTGGGCGGCAACCAAATGACCCGGACGATGGCCGGCAACGTGGAGGACAGCTATACGAAAAGTTTGCTTCCTTTGTCCTGGCTGCGGCAGATCCAGACCAACGAAAGATCGGTCGACGCATACACGCTTGAGTTGATGCTGATCTCGGATTCTGCCGCCCGTCAGGCCAAGCTTTCGAAGATTCAGCAGCTGCTGACCGAGACGGACGCGCTGATCGATCAATACGCCGCAACTATAAAGGATTCCGCCATGTTGTCGGAGCTGGCCGAATACAAGCAGTTGCTGACATCCTACCGCGACGTCCAGGCGAAAGCAGGCGGGCAGGCGCTGCAGGGCGACGGCGAGGGCGCATACGCCATTTATGCGGATGATACCGGCGATCTTCGCGAACAGATGACGCAAGCGCTGGCATCGTTGGCTAAGCAAACGCAGCAAGCGGCGGACGATTTGTACGCGCAAAGCAAAAACGACGCAACAATGAACAGCTACATCACCGTGGCTATGATCGTCGCCGCGCTGGTGCTGCTGAGCGTCGTGTCGTGGCTTGTGAGTCGCGCCATCACGAAGCCGCTCGGCGCGCTGCGCGATCGGATGAGGCGGGCAGCGGCAGGCGATATGACCGTCAGCGGGGATTATCGCTCCGCGGACGAGATCGGCGAGTTGACGGGTTCGTTCAACGACATGATCGCAGGCATCCGGGAGCTCGCTACCAAAGCGAGCGACGGAGCCGCAGCGCTCAGCGGCGCATCGGCCCGCATGCAAGGGTACGTCAGCGGCTCCTCGGATGCTTCGGAGCGGATTGCGATTGCCGCGGGGCAGCTCAGCACGGGCTTCCTGGAGCAAAACGACGCGGTAACGGGCTTAACCGAGGCAACGGACCGGATGGCCGTATTGCTGACCGGCGTGGAATCGGACAGTCGTCAAGTGCAATCGATGTCCGAAGAAGCGGCGGCCGCCGGCGTGCAGGGGCTTGAAGCGGTGAAGGCAGCGATGCTGCAAATGGAAGAGATCCAGCGGAGCGTATTCGAGACGCAAGCGACGATCCGAGAGCTCGGAGACCGTTCCGACGAGATCGGCTTTATTGTCACGACGATCGAGGAAATGGCGGGGCAGACGAATCTGCTCGCGCTGAACGCGACGATCGAGGCCGCGAGGGCGGGAGAAGCGGGACGGGGATTCGCCGTCGTGTCGGACGAGATCCGCAAGCTCGCCGACGACGCTTCGCGCGCCTCGCGGCGCATCGCCGAGATGGTGAAAAGCATCCAGCAGGAGACGGGACGCGCGTCGGCGGCGATGGACGAGGAGGCGAAGCGCGTCAGAACCGGCGTCGACCGGACAGGGCAGGCAGCGGAGTCGTTCCGGGATATCGAACGGGCGATTCGCGGCGTGAAGCAGAAGCTGGCGGAGGTTGCCGATTCCTCCACCGAGGCGATGGATTCGTCCCGTCGCATGGCGGGCAGTATGAAGCTGTTCAGCGCTTTTTCGGCCGAAGGCACCGCCGGCATTCAGGAGATGTCCGCCGAGAGCGAGGGCCAGAGCCGCATGATGAGAGAGGCTGCGGCTTCCGTCGACGAGCTGAGCCTGCTCGCGACCGAGCTTCGGTCGGCTATCGGCAAGTTCGAGCTGGGCGAGGCGGAGATCGCTGAGACCTTACCGGCGCAATAATTGGGCGAAGCGGAAATCGCTGAGGCCCTGCCGGCGCAGTAATTTTGAAGGCACGAAGGAGTTGCGCCCCGCCCGCGTCGAATTGATGAGGAGGCATAAATCCGACAGAAGAGGGCGATGCGGTGCTGGACGATAAGAAAGCGATACGCGCGTGGACGATGTACGATTGGGCAAACTCTTCGTTCGCAACGACGATTATGGCGGCCGTCATGCCGATCTACTACGCAGGAGTCGCGGCGAGCGGCCTGGGAGACGGGAGAGCGACGTCTTACTGGGGGTTCACGCAGACGGCCGCGGCGATCGTCGTCGCCGTTCTGTCGCCGCTGCTCGGCGCGATCGCCGACCGTTCGGGAGGCAAAAAGCGTTTTCTGGGCGTGTTTACGCTCTTGGGCGCGGCGGCGTGCATTGGCATGGCTTTTATCGGGGAAGGCGAATGGCTCGCGGCTTCGGCACTCGTTATCGTCGGCATGATCGGCTTCGGAATGGGCGGCACCTTTTATGACGCGCTGCTCAACGATGTCGCCTCGCCCGCGATGCGGGAGCGCGTCAGCGCCAAAGGCTTCGCCATGGGCTATCTGGGCGGCGGCGTACTGCTTGCGGTCAATCTGGCGCTCATCATCGGATATAAAGCGTTCGGCTTCAAGGACTCGGCCGGTGCCTCGCAGGTTTCCTTCGCCATGGTCGGCGTATGGTGGGCGCTTTTCTCCCTGCCGCTATTCAAGCACGTGCGCGAAGCGAAGGGCATGCCAGGCAAATCGGCGTCGGAGAGCGTGCGCGAGGGATTGGCCCGGCTCAGGCAAACCTTTCGCAGCATCCGGCGTTATCCCGAGCTGTTCAAGTTTATGGTCGCTTACTGGTTTTTCTTCGACGGCATCAACACGATCATCGTTATGGCGACCAGCTATGGGACCGACATCGGCCTGGAGCAAAACGCTTTGATCGGCGCGCTGCTGCTCACGCAGTTCGTCGGATTCCCCGCGACCTGGCTGTTCGGACGGCTGGCAGACCGGATCGGCGGCAAAAAGATGCTGTACGGCGCGCTGTCGGTGTACGTGATCATCGTGCTCCTGGGCTATTTCATGACGAACGAGTACCATTTCTTCGCCCTCGCGCTGCTCGTGGGGCTCGTCCAGGGCGGCGCGCAATCGACGTCGCGGGCGATCTACAGCCGGCTCATCCCGCCGGGGCGCACCGCGGAGTTCAACGGCTTCCTCAGCTTCACGAGCCGGTTCTTCTCGTTCGGCGGCCCGCTCGTATTCGGCGTGGTAGGCGTCCTCACCGGCTCAAGCCGCGCGGCGCTGCTCGCGATCGCGCTCTTTTTCCTCGTCGGCATCGCGCTGCTCGCCCTGGTCAAGCTGGAGAAAGGCTGGCGCGAAGCGTCGGAATAAGCGAAGAACGGCATGCTTTAACCTTAGATGACAGGCTCCGCGAACGTGATCCAGGCGCTGCCGCAGGGCAGGCCGGTCTCGTAGGAAACGTTGCCGACGAGCGATTCGAACGCCGCCTTTGCCGCTGCGGCTTCGCCGGCGACTTTGGCGCCAAGCCAGCGAAGGCCGGCGCCGAGCGTCCGCCTGCCGTCTTCGAGGGCGTCGTCCCATAGATCGTATACGCTCTCCTGCCGGATGCGCGTACGGTCGACCGGATCGATCCAGCCGCTGCGCCTCGCGTTCAGGACGTCCCAGGGCGGAATCGCGCGCGGCGGCGAAAAGGGGGCGAGCATTCCGAACGTCAGCTTGCCTTTCCAGCCCCGCGGATCGAAAAAGAGGCGCTGGGCGGCGACGAACTGACGGACGGACGCATCCAGCATATCGGCGGTCAGCTCGACCGCGAGCCCCGGGTAATGCTTGCCGGATAGCGCGAGCAAGATGTCCGTCATGCCTCCGGGCAGCTTCCCGCCCGTGTCGATCTCCTTCGATACGGGCGTTTTTCCCGTATGGATGCCTGCCCGGCGCCACATAACGACCGAATCCATGGCGGTCTCGAATTGCTGATGCTTCCATTTGCCGAATCCGGACAGGCTGAAGATATAGGGGTGCACATGCCGATCCAGCACGTGATGCAGCAAAAAGCCTGCGGCGTAAGCCTCGGCCTCCTTGCCGGCGGTGCTCGCGCGCGCTGCGTCGAACAAGTCGACCATGAACGGCCCGCAGGATACGTTGTGCATAAGGCTTCCTAACCGGTTGGCCGGCGTGTGCGACCGCTGCCAGGGAAGGAAATGGTCGTAAAATAAAAAATCGGGGCCCTGGCAGCCGAGCTGGAACGCGCTCCGCAGCGCGGGACCGTTAAGGTACGGAAGCCGAAGCTCCTCCGCGAGCTCTCTTCCGAATTGAATGTGCGCCCACAAATTTGGCATGTTTGTCCTCCGGATTTCTGAGAAACCATGACTAATGGTGTCGTTTTCACGCGTATTTTTATAGGGTCTTTTGGCCTATTATCGTTCGAAAGTACCGCGATTTAACGGAAATAAGTATACTTGTCCTACTTATTTAAGTATAATGATGGCAACAAGGCAAGAGAAGCGGTATTTTGTCGAAACGAAGCGAAGACAACGAGTTCCGGCTTATAGAATCGGCTCGCAAGGAGGCATCGCTCGCGAATGAAGGCGGAATATATCAACCCATTTCTGGAATCGGCCCGGATGGTCATCGAGCAAATGGTACAGATCAGGCCCAGCACCGGCCAGCTGGCGGTCAAGGACATCCAGTTCGTAGACAATCACGTATGGATCCAGATCGGGCTCACGGGCCACATGAGCGGCGACATCGTATTCGGATTGAGCGAATCGGTCGCGCTGAAGATCATATCCGCGATGATGGGCGGATTCGCCATCACGGAGATCGACGATATGGGCAAGAGCGCCATCTCCGAACTGGGGAACATGATCAGCGGCAACGCATCGACCATTTTGTTCAACCAAGGCGTCCATGTCGATATTACGCCGCCGCGCATCGTCCATTCGATGCTCGAGAGTCACGGGGAGGTTCGCCGCGCTTTGGCGGTTCCTCTGATCATGGACGGAATCGGCGAGATGGAGATTCAGGTATTGATTGCTTAGTTCGCGCGGTGCCGTCCTTTGGACGGCGTGACATATCGTCGTACCGATCGATATGCTACAATAAGGAAGCCCCTTTGGGGCTTTTTTTTAACGCCCGATTGCAATTGAGGAGCGTATACCCGATCAATGCACCTATAAATAGCCAGGCTGCGGTCGGATGTCCGATCCGGCGGGCGGCTGATAAGGAGAATGGCCATGTCATCCATAGACCTGCGCGGCCGGATCGTGCTCTTGACCGGCGCCTCGAGCGGGATCGGCGCGCTGGCCGCCCGCATGCTGGCGGAACGAGGAGCGGTGCCCGTGCTGGCCGCCCGTTCGGCGGACAAGCTGGCAGCAGTTGCGGCCGGAATCCGGGGCGAGCATGCCGTATTCGAATGCGACGTGCAAAGCGCGGCGTCCGTCGAGGATACCGTCGCGCGGACGCTCGAGCGCTTCGGGCGCATCGACGCGCTGGTTAACAATGCGGGCTACGGAGAGTTCCTTCCTTTCGAGGAAACGGAACTGTCGCGGTTTGAAGCCATGATGGACGTCAATTATATGGGTACCGTGCGGTTTTGCAAAGCCGTGTATCCGGCCATGAAGCGGGAGGGATCCGGCCACATCGTCAACGTCGCCTCGATCGCGGGCAAGATCGGGACGGCCAAGGCGACCGGTTATGCCGCTTCCAAGCACGCCGTGCTGGGCTTCACCAATTCGCTGCGGCAAGAGCTGCGGGGCAGCGGCATCAAGATCTCCGCGCTCAATCCGGGGCCGATCGATACGCCCTTTTTTGATCGTGCGGATCCGGGGGGGACGTACAAGCGCAATATCCGGCGATTTCTGATGCAGCCGGATACGGTCGCGCAGGCATTGGTGCGGCTGCTGGAGACGGGCAAGGCGGAGCGTGATTTGCCCTGGGTGTCCGCGGCCGGCGCGAAGCTGATCCAGCTGTTCCCGGTACTTACGGCGGGCGTCGCAGCCCGATTGCTGAACAAGAAATGACGGCTCTGCCGATGGGCATGGCCGCAAAGGAGAATGGACGATGTCGGAAGAACAAATAGAACGACAGGAAGAGCTGGAGGGCGCTTCGGCCGAGACGAAGGTTGAGGACCAAGCGACCGAGGTGAACCCGGAAGAAGGCAACGTTGAGAATGACGAGGGACGTACCGAGGAACGTGCAGGAGGACGTACGGAGGAACGTACCGAGGAACTTGCAGAAGGACGTACGGAGGAACGTCCAGAAGGACGTACGGAGGACCCGACAGAGGGAAGTTCCGATGAAAGTTCCGGAAGCGTCGATAAGCGTACGTTTAGCGGCCTCGGACTTGAATCGGCTCTGAGCGACGCGCTTGCCGCGGCAGGCATCCTGGAGCCGACCTCGGTGCAGGCGGGCGTCATTCCCGAGCTGTTGGCCGGCAGGGACGGCGTGCTGCGGTCTCCGACGGGCTCGGGCAAGACGCTGGCGTACCTGCTGCCGCTGCTGCAGCGGGTCGATCCTGCGAAGCGCGAGACGCAGGCGGTCGTCATCGCGCCGACGCAGGAGCTGGCGATGCAGATCGTGCGCGTATCGGAGAAGTACGGCGAGCCGCTCGGCGTCAAGACGGTCGCTCTGATCGGCGGCGCCGCGTTGTCGCGGCAGCTGGATCGCATGAAGGGCAAGCCGGCGATCGTCGTCGGCACGCCGGGACGGATCCGCGAGGTCGCCTCGCTCCGCAAGCTGTCGCTTCATGCGGTAAGGCATGTCGTCGTCGACGAGACCGACCGCGTCTTTTCGCTGGGGGGCAAGAGCGATGTCGAATTCGTGCTGAAGGGCGCAGCAAAAGACAAGCAAACCGTGTTCGTGTCGGCGACGCGCTCGGATACGATGAGAGCCGCCGAAGCCAAATGGCTGCGCGACCCGTGGGAGACGACGGTTCGGCAGGAGCAGGAGCCGGGGCTGCCGCAGACGATCGAGCATCTGTACCTGGTCAGCGACCCGCGGGACAAGATCGATCTTGCACGGCGTATCATACGCACGATGAAGCCGGCTTCGACGCTGCTATTCGTGAACGACATCGAGCGGATCGGCGAGCTGCTCGCCAAGCTGCGCTTCGAGGGCTTCGCGGTGGATGCGCTATACGGAGACACGCCGGGACGGGAGCGCGGGGAGGTCCTCCGCAAGTTCCGCGAGGGGAAAACGAAGCTGCTGGTCGCGTCCGACGTGGCCGCTCGCGGACTCGACGTGCAGGAGCTCGCGCTCGTGCTGCAGTTCGAGCCGGCGCTCGACGCGGACCACTACGTGCACCGGGCGGGACGCACCGGCCGGATGGGGCGGAGCGGGACGTCCATTACGATCGTAACGCCCAAGGAACAGTTCATCATGGACAAGCTGGGCAAGCAGCTGCGCATCGAGATCCGCGAGCGGCGTCTCGCGCACGGTAAGCTCGAGGGCGTGAAGGAGGAGCGGTCCGGACCGCGAGGAAAAGGTACTGCCGGCGCCCGGGCAGCTTCAGGCAGCGAAGGGAATTCAAGAGCTCCGGTAAGCGGAACGGCGGCTTCGAGACCCGCAGCCAGCGGCCGTGCGGGAGCGGAGGCCGGCTCAAAGAAGGCTGGAACCGGGCACCAAGCGGGCGGAGCCAAGCGTTCGTTCGGAGCCGGGGGCGGCAAGCCGGCAGCCGAGCAGACGATCGCCGGCGGGCCGAAGCGGACGGTCGGCGCCGTTGGAGCGAAGCGAACCGGCAGCGCAGGCTCGGGCCAAGGGCCACAAGCCGGGACTGCCGGCGGGTCGGCTGGAGCGAACGCCAAGCCCGCAAAGCGGGGTGCGGCCGCAGCGGGCACGCCTAAGGCAGGGAAGGGCGGCGGCAAATCGACGCCGCCCGCGCGTCCGGCCGCCAAGGGCAAGGTCAAGCAAGATCGGGAGCGCGACAGCAAGAATAAAGGGGCGCCGCGTTGGTTGAAGGAAAAGCGGGCGAGCAACGTCCCGCCAACCGAATAGAAGCGGCGCCTTCGGACGAACGGGGCGATGCGGCTGTCCATGCCGCATCGTCCTGTTTTGGTTTTTAGCGCGGGCTGCAGATCAACGACCAGAACGAAGCGCAGCATGGGACATGCGCAACAGAAACTGAGCTTCTCGTTTTCCGAATAGGAGAAGAGATGCAAGCGGGTTGCGGCTTCGTTATAATGAAGAGATATCCGTCCATTCGAGGAGGTTGCGAACCGATGGCAACCGCGTTAACGCTAGACAAGCTGACTGGAGGGTACAGCGCCCGCAAGCCTGTCCTTCACGAACTCAGCTTCGACATACAGCCTGGAGAGATGATGGGACTCATCGGCCTGAACGGCGCAGGCAAGAGCACCGCCATTAAGCACGTATTGGGACTGATGCTGCCGCAATCGGGCGAGGTGCGGGTCGCGGGCTTGCGGCTGGAAGACGACCGCGACCGTTATAGGTCATCCTGCGCTTACGTTCCTGAGCAGCCGTCCTTGTTCCCCAACTTGACGGTATCCGAGCATTTGCGCTGGACGGAGGCGGCCTATGGCATAGACGCCCAGGCGGCGGCGCGCAGGACCGAGGCGCTGGCCGAGACGTTCCGCATGAAGCACGCGATGGGGGCGCTGCCCGGGACGTTGTCCAAAGGGATGCGCCAGAAGGTTATGCTGATGAACGCGCTGCTCGTCTCGCCGCCGCTGCTCATCATCGACGAGCCGTTCCTGGGGCTCGATCCGCTGGCGACGCGGGCGCTCGTCCATGCGCTCAACGAGGCGAGGGCGGCAGGATCGGCTATTTTGCTCAGCTCGCATATTTTGCCTGCGCTCGAGCGCAACGCGGACCGGATCGTCGTCCTGCATCAGGGACGCATCCTGGCCAGCGGCACTCCGGGCGAGGTCAAGCGAGCGGCTGGCGCAGCAGGCTCCGACTATACGCTTGACGATGCGTTCGAGCGGTTGATCCTGGCCGCCGACGAGAAGGCCGCGCCGCCGGAAGGAGGCGCCGCCCGTGGCTGATCCGGTTCATAGGGAAAAGCTCCGGGAAGTCGGGGATTGGCGGCGCGAGCGGGCATCTGCGTTCCGGCGCGAGATGTTCCCCTATCTGCGTTACGTAGCGCAGAGCGGATTTGCAATGCTGTTGGCCGCGATCGGCATTACGCTGCTCGCCGGCTATGCCGGCCTGTTGTCCGATATGCCGCCGGCCTGGCCCGCCGACGTCGTCGGCGTCGCATTAATTTTTTTCGTTTCAATCTACACGCCGCTTCGGAGCTATCTCCAGCCGGCCGATACCGTGTTCCTGCTGCCGGCGGAGTCACGCGTGCTATCGGCCAATCTGTTTCCGGCGCTGCGCCGATCAGCCCTCTTTGGCGCGATCCGCGCGCTCGTCGTGTTCGTCATCTTTGCGCCGCTGTATGCCAAGGCGCCGGTCACGGCCGACGCTGCGCCGTCTCAGCCGGCCGCTTGGGCCTCGCTGGCGGCCGGGATCGCGCTGCTGGCCGCCTGGAATATATATGCCGCCTGGCAAGAACGCAGAGCGCTGTCGGCAACCGCCCGCCTGGCCCTGCGCTTTGCCCGCTGGACGGCCGTACTGCTTGCCGCAGCCGCGCTGCTTACCAAGCCGCTGTTGCTTGCAGCCGGCTTTGCGCTGCTTGCTGCTGCCGCCGTGTCTGCGGCAGCGCTGCTCACGCCCCGCCACCGGCTTCCGTGGGATCGCCTGATTGCGGAGGAAGGCGCCGCGCGCAGACGCTGGCTGTCTTTCCTCGGCTGGTTCGTGGACATCCCGACCGAGGCGCCGCCAGCCGCTTCGCGGGCCTGGATCGCTTGGGTCGCGGATCGGGTGCCGCGGAGTCGGCGGTTCGCATGGCATTTTCTATACGCGAAAACGTTTTTGCGCGGCGAAGCGTTCGGCGCCTTCTGGCGCTGGTGCGCGCTGCTGGCCGTCATCGCGCTGTTCGCCCGTTCGACCGCCGTCGACGTGATGGTGTACGTCGTGGGTATCGTCGTCGGCGGACTGCAGCTCACCGAGCTCGGACGGATCCGTTTCGCCGAGCATGCTTCCGTCGTGCCGCTCTCCCCCGAGGGGAGAAAGAAGGCAGCGTCGGCGGTCGTCCGGGCCGCGGGACTCGCCGCCGCCGCGCTTCTCTGGCTGGTCGCATGGGGGCCGCACGCCGCTTCCTCGCCGACCTGGTGGCTGATCGCGCTTGCACTTGCGATCGGGTGGACGGGGTGGCTGCTGCCAAGACGATTAGCTGCGAGAGACGAAGATGAAGAGCTTTAACGCACAACATACAAATGAAGAGCAGGAAATCAGACCCTGTTAGCGAATAGTACTTTGTAACCAAAAAATCCGGATTCGATCTCCTTCAAAGGGCGCAGTGCAGCCCATTCCTAAATGTATGCGCGAACAAATCCGGATAGGGTCCGAACAAATACAAATTAAAAAACGAATAGCAGTAACTGGAAGGAGCGATCTATGGGCGGATTTTTGACAAACCTCGCCCTGCACGTCATCCCCGGCGCGATGCTCGGCTGGCTTTCGGTCGAGGTCTTTCTTCGCAACCCGCTGCACCGGTTGAACCGTCTAGCCTCGATTCTGTTCGCTTTAATGGCGTTACAGTTTGGCGCTTCGTTTCTGGCTTCGTTTTTTCCCGATACAGACGCGGCGAAGCTCGTCAACGGACTCTTGATTGTTCCGACCTGCGTGCTTGGCTTCCTGATCATGCTCTTCGTTCGCCAGCTTAGCGGTCAGGCGGGCAAGTTCAAACCTCCAGCGAGCTATCTTGACATCGCGTTGGCCGTACCGCTTGTTTTTATTGTGTTGGTTATTTCCCAGCCAAGCGTCTATGGAGCGTACGCGGAGTACACAGGAGATCTGGACCAGGGAGAGGGAGTGCGGGCGGGATCGGTCATCTTGGCGACGACAGTATGGCTGTACGTTTCTGCCGTCTGGCTGATCGGTTGGAAAACGGCCCGTCTGGCTGCCGGTTCGATCCGCTCGCAGCATGTTCAGGCGGGTTTCGCCATCTTGGCCGGAGCGGTCGTGACAGCCGCCGCCGTGCTGGCGAGACTAAACGGAATGCCGGCGGAATGCGCGCATCTGATGGGATTATTCGCCGTTTTGCTCTTTGCTTTTTTCATTCGCAGAGCGATTTTGCATTATGGCCTTATGCCATCTGTTTTGGAAAAGTACAGAGTGCTGTTCGAGCTATCTCCGTTTGGCGTACTATTGCTGGATGCAAAAGGATCGATTCGCGAAGCGAATCCGGTCGTTAAGCTGCTGCTCGGCCTGCCGCCGGCAGAACTCATCGGCAAGCCGGTTTCCATGTTTCTCGACAAGGGCGAGCGCTTACCGCTGGACGGAATCGGATCGATGATGATGGAGATCGGTATGGTTGATATTTCGGGCGAGTCCAAACGTATGACTGTCCATCTCAGCGAAGTGACGGCAGAAAGCGAGCGTATGTACTGCGTCGTGCTGCAGGACGAGACAGGCCGCAAAAAAGCGGAAGAGGAAATTTGGTATCTGGCCTATCACGATGCATTGACGGGCGTCGGCAATCGACTCTACTTCCAGGAGACCATCTCCTCGTTCCTTCAAAATGGTTCGGAGGGCGCGCTGCTGCTGCTTGATCTGGATCGCTTCAAAGCAGTGAACGATCGGCATGGTCATCAAGCCGGAGACAATCTTTTATGCGAGATTGCCGCCAAATTGAGAGAATGCACGCCTAACAGCGGGATGCTGTTCAGGCTTGGCGGCGATGAATTCGCAATCGTGCTGCCCGATGTCGGCGATGCTTGGGAGCCTGCGTCGACTGCGCAGCATCTGTTGGACGGCTTGACGGGGCATCGCGGCGCGATCTCGTCGGACTCTCCCGTAACGGTCAGCATCGGGATCGCCCTCTGGCCGGCACACGGAAACGATACGACTTCCCTGCTGCATGCGGCGGATACTGCCATGTACAAGTCCAAGGACCTGGGACGCAATCGCTATAGCTTGTACGCCAGCGAGTATGCCGGAACAAGCGCATAAACAGAAAAAAAGGCCTTGCCCGTCATCGGAAGATGAGAGGAGCAAGGCCTTTTGCATCGCTTGGCTGAGCATGGCAGCGGAGATTACGCTTGTTCGGCCGCTTCGGCTTTGATCTCGGATACGGCTGCGTAGATCCGGTCGAACAGATCCTCCAGGTACGGTTCCTCGATACAAGAAAATGCGACGCGCAAATCGTTCTCGCCCAGCGCGATCGTGCCGACCTCATAGCGGTCGAGCAAGCGTTGGCGGACGGCTTCCGCACTGAGCCCGTCGAGACGCAAGCACATGAAATAGCCGGAATTAAACGGATAATAGCTCCAGACGCCTTCATACTTGCCGCTGTCGAGCAGGCTCTTAACCTTATTCGCGCGACCCTTCATGATTGCGTATTTTTCCGCTTTTTGCGCTTCGAAATCAGGCGATTTGAGCGCATCGAGCACGAAGGTCTGCGATGGATGGGGGCCGCTGGAGATCGTGGCACGGATGATGCCGAGCGTCTTCTGCTCGAGCGCGGCGAGCGCGGCTTCCGAAGTTCCGCCATAGGTAATGAAGCCGACGCGGAAGCCCCAGACATATTCTTCTTTGGTGGCGCCGTCGATCTTGACCGGGAGTACGCGTTCGTGCAGGCCGCACAGCGCGCCGAAGAGCGACTCGTGCATCGAGTCTTCGAAGAAGAGCGCAAAGTACGCATCGTCGGTCACCGCGACGACGTTGATGCCGGCTTCGGCGGCGTCCTTAATCGCCGCGACGATCGCGGCGCCTTCCGCGCGGCTTGGCGTATAGCCGGTCGGGTTATTCGGGAAGTTGAGCAGCACGATCGCTTTGCCCTGTTCTTTGCGGGAGAGCAGCGCCTCGCGCAGGCCTTGTGCGTTGAACAGGCCGTCTGCACCGTAAAGCGGGTATTCCACGATCTCTGCGCCACGGCGAACGCCAAAGGTCAGTTCGTAGTTTTCCCAGTTCTTATCGGGGATAATAACGGCATCACCGGCATCGGCGAACAGATCGGCGACGATGCTGAGGCCGTGCGTCAGCGCGTTCGTAACGACAGGCAGGCTGAACGTCTTACCCTGCAGCGAAGGGTTTTCCTTCAGCATTTTTTCGCGCCATGCGGCACGGAGCTCAGGTTTGCCAGCCGGCGGCGCATATTCGTAAATGTCCTTGGGACTATAAGCGGACAATTTGTCTTGGATCATTTTCAGGTGCATCGGCTGCCCGTTTTCCGTCGCGATACCGATCGTCGCGTTATACGTTTTCGCTTTTTGCTTCGCTTCGGCAGATTGGCTCAGGATGCCTATCTTGGGAAAATAAATGGCCTTGCCGAGTCCGGAGAGCATCTCCGCGAATCGAGGCTGTTCCTTGGCGATGGTGTCGTTGAGCTGTTGCGCGAGGGGGTTCATTGCCGTCATCCTTCCACATGATCGAGTTCCCTGGTGAGAAAATTTCTCAAGCAGGGCATCAGTTGCTATTATACACGATCGTACCAGACGCGTCACCCGCGAGGCTGCCCGGAGGATGAACAATCCTTGAGCGATTCAACTTTAACGTGCCTATTCCTGCTTCGGAGCCCATTCCTTCATGAACGCGACAGTGAGCGGATCTCCGGGGCGGCCTCTTCCTTCGAGGCCTTCGACGACGTCACTGCGTTTTTTCTCGGAGAGGTTCTGTCCGAATTTGAACTTGCCCGCCATCTCCTCTATATTAAGGCGCAGCACGGCTACGCCCTTAAGCTGCGGTGCATACTTCGGATGGCTGGCATCGATCGCCAAGTGCCCGCCTTCCGGCTGAAGCTTGATCATCAGCGCGGATAGTGCCTTCGCTTTCTCAGCGGCTACTTCGACCTGCTCGACCCGGCCGCGAATCCGGACGGAGCGGAAGTAAAGCGTAGCGGGGCAGGCCATCAGCGGATCGCTATAATAGGAAGGGATAAAAGCGTGCGCCTCGTAAACGACGAACTCCGCCCGGTCGTCTTCGGCGATGCCGCTCATTTTCTCCCCCTTCTTGCTCCCGTGAAAATAAACGGAGCCGTCCGAGTAGGCGTAATTCAGCGGCACCGCCTTCGGCCAGCCGTCGTTGCCCCTGAATGTCAGCACGCCGTCGTCCCGTTCGTTCAGGAACGCTTCGCATATTTCTCGATCTTCCACATTAAACTCTTTTCTGCGCATATTGCCGCCTCCCGTCTACGTGTGAGCTTTATTCTAAGTCCATCATTGACAAGTCAAAAGATCCAATTTACATTAAAAATATTGGTCCATTGTGAAGAGAAGGTTGGCTGCTATGAATATCCAGGTTCCCTACGATGTGCGTTTATCCGCATGCGGCGTCAAGCATCTCGCCTTGTACCAGGCGATTCGCGACAGTATCGTCAGCGGCCAGCTCCAGCCCGGTGCCAAGCTCCCGTCAACGCGGACGTTGGCCGATTCGTACGGACTGTCCCGCGGCAGCGTGAGCATCGCTTACGAGATGCTTGCTGCAGAGGGCTACGTGCGCGCATCGGTAGGGCGGGGCACCTATGTAGCTGGCGAAGAGGGGTGCACTTCGGATCCGGTCACGTTCTCGAAACTGGACACGGCTATGATGACGAAGCCAATATCATATTCAGGGTCACACGGCCCCGATGAGGAACAGGCGACGGAACGATTGAACGCGTCAGCTTCGAGACTGTCGGGTTGGGGGATACGTCTTGTCCGAGATGCACGGTTGGATGCGGGGTATGGGGCAATATCTCAGCCGAAGGTGTCTCAGAATGCCGATCCAAATTCGGAAAGTTCGCAATACGCCGCCCCACGCGCTTCCTCCAAGGGACCGTTCGAATCCATTTCCTTCAAGCCGCGCGGTATGGGCGAGCAATGGTTCCCCTGGAAGTCGTGGAAAGCGGCAGTATCTGCCGAATGGCGAAGACGCGGTCCCGCGCTAGCGGAGGGGACTCGTACGGCAGCGGGCAGCGCGGAGCTGCGGCGAGCGATCGCAGGGAGGCTGCGGCGCGAACGGGGCATCCTGTGCGAAGCGGAGGACATCGTCGTGACGGGCGGCTCGATGCAAGCGATCGCGCTGCTGGCGCAGCTGCTGCTCGAGCCCGGCAAGTCGGCCGTTACGGAGGATCCTTGCTATAGCGGCATACAGCGCGCCATTCACGCGAGCGGCGCGGCACTGATTCCAGCGCCGATAGACCGGCATGGCATCATACCCGACGATTGGCCGGCCGAGCTGCTCTTCGTGACGCCGACGCGTCAATTTCCTACCGGCGCCGTGCTGACTTACGAGCGCAGAATGGCATTGCTGGATTGGGCCGCCAAGCGGGGCGCCTGGATCGTAGAGGACGACTATGACAGCGAGTTCCGCTGGTCGGGTCGTCCAATCGAGCCGCTCAAGTCGCTTGACAGGCAGGAGCGGGTCATTTACATCGGGTCGTTCTCGCGAGTGATGCGGCAGGAAGTGCGGATTGGCTACGCGGTACTGCCGCCTGGGATGCATGAGCCGTTTCTGCTGGCCAAGCAGCTCTACGATCCTTATCCAGCGGGCCTGACGGAGCAGCGCGCGCTAGCAGACTGGATGAATCAAGGCGAATACGACCGCCATCTAAGACGCACCCGCCGTATTTTTAATCGGCTGCAAGGCCAGCTTCGCAAGGAACTGTCGAAGCTGGGGCCTTTTTTTGACGTACATCCAGCCGACGCCGGACTGCTGTTGTTCGCCACTTGGACCGGACAGCCGGATCGGTACGACCGGCTAGCGTCGGTTTGCAAGCAAGCGGGCGTTAGCTGGGGGGATGGTTCGATTTATGCTGCCGAGCGGCGGCCCGAAGAACGAACCGCATTGTTCGGCTTTGCGCACCTGGATGAAGCCGGCATTGCCAGAGGGATGCAGACGATTCGCACGGCGGCCGAGCAGCTCGGACTTATGGACGAGCGCCAGCATGGCGAAACTGCATGGCACGAGCACACAGAAAGGAAAGGGGGGGCGGAAGATGCTTGACGCGTCGCCGGAAGCCTACGAACTCAAGCTTTACCTGGCCAAGATCGTATGCGAGCCGGGCTGGAAGTGGCAGAAGCGGGAAATGCCGCTTGCGAATTACGACTTATTTTACGTATGGAGCGGAGAAGGCGAGGTCATCCTGAACGGCCAGCCATTCCCCGTAGAAAAAGGAAGCTGCTTCCTATTCAGGCCCGGAGACCGGACGAGCGCTACCCACAATCCACAGAAGCCGCTCGTGTTGACTTATATTCACTTCGACGTGAGCGTGCCTGTGAAGCTCGTACCGAAGCCGTATCGGATTTTGCAGGACACGTTCGAATTCGAGCATCTGCTCGCGAGGTATGTCCGGCTCTTCCTCGTCAAGACATTCGCAGCGGAGGAAGAAGCAAGGCTCGTGCTTAAACAGCTCATCATTCATCTGCTGCGCAACGATCTTGAAGAGCCCGTCGAGCGCAAAGCGAGCAATCAGCTGACAGAGAGCATCCACGAAGTCGCCAACTATATCCGCCAGCATCCCGGTGAGTCCCATCGAGTGGACGATCTGGCAGCGCGCGCCGGCTTGTCGCCGAGGTACTTTTCGGTCAAGTTCAAGGAGCTGATCGGATCCTCGGTTCAAACCTATATGATTCGCACCCGGATCGAGCGGGCGCAGCATCTGCTGCTGCACGCGGGCATGAACGTGACCGAAGTCGCCGACGCGCTCGGCTACCGCGATATTTTCTTTTTCAGCCGCCAATTCAAACAATATACAGGAAAGAGCCCGTCGGAGATCCGATAGGGTTCTTTTATTATACGCTGACCTCAAAAAGCTAGCGCCTATCGTAAGAGCACGATGGGTCTATTTCTGACATTACAACGATATCCCCTTCGCGCAGGTAACGCGCTAGCGGATGGAATTTAGACGCCAGGCAAGCTCAATATGCTCTCCCTTTCGCGCAGGGGAAATCATTTTTTTGAAAAAGATGGAACAAAAGGCTTGCAGAGGTGGGATGAAAGAGATAAAATACGAACATATGATCTTATATGGTTTGGGGGAAGTTGGATGAGCGCTTCGAACCGATTGTGCGAGCAGGCACCGACTTTTAACGAAGAAGATTGCGAGATCGCCCTTTTTCGTGCGAAATGGCCTAACGGCTTTCGTTGTCCCCGATGCGGAGGACTCGATTTTTATCGCATTGTTTCCCGCGGTCGCAGACTGTTCGAGTGCAGCTCATGCTCCCGCCAAACCTCGCTTACCGCCGGCACGATTTTGCAAGGCACCCGCACGCCGCTCGTCAAGTGGTTTCAGGCGTTGTTTTTGATGCAGACGGGCATCTCGGCCGTACTGTTGGCTGAGCTTATTCAGGTAACATATAAGACGGCTTGGCTCATCAATCATAAGCTTCGATTTGCGATCCAAATGCACGACGAGGGACGGCCGCTGACGGGCGACTTGCAGTTGCTGGGAGATTTCTACGCACGTCCGGTGACCAATCGGCCTTCGGATCCTTTGACATACCGGGATGAGCCTGCCGTCGCAGGTGCATCGATCGACCCGGAGAGCGGGGAGATTGCGGAGATCAAAATTAAAAGAGTGTCCGCAACAGCGTTTAATCGCCGTACGTTCGACATCGATTCGTTCGGAAGCTTTTTGTGGCGGCATGCAATAGAAGATCGGACAGGGGATCGGCGGATCGAGATCGTGAAGGCATCGGGCCGCGAAGGCGTGACGGCATTGGGCGTCGTATGGCGCGGCGCGATCGGTTGGCTCGCGCGGACGTTCGGGGGTATCGGGCCTAAGCATTTGCAAGCTTATCTGGACGAGTACTGCTTCCGCGTTAACGTACGAACGAATGGTTTTAATGCATTGCTAACTCTCTGCGGCCGGACCGGTACCATCACGCAACCGGAGCTTGTGTGCAAGAGGTACGGCGTCCGCTCCATCCGCTGGACAGGTCATACGCATACAGCGAAGCTGACTCGTTCGCTATGTGTTTCTTAATGGCGCACATATAAGAGCTTAACTCCTTCCTCCCTTGCGATGGTTATGTCCTTTTACCCCTACGCATTTGGCTCATTTAATTTTTAGCGGTTCATAGAAGTTGTTTCATTCGGCGTCCAACCTGAGCGAGGGGGATATCGTGTTAATGGGGGAAAGGGTGGTTTGGTTGCAAACTTGCCCCGGCAATAAAAAGGACCGACTGCTGCCACAGAGACGGCGAGATGTCTGCTCGTCGTCCTGGAAAGCGTCGGTCCGTCGGTCTTTATTTTCTGGCAGGATCCGCGACCAGAGTACCGAGCAGTTGGCCTACCCGAACCTGATCGCCGGTCTTGAAACCTGGAAGCGGCAGGATGGTGTCGTCCTCTGTAAGCAGAACGACGGTGGAGCCGAATTCGAAGTAGGCCAGCTCCTGTCCGCGCTCGAGCGAGCGAGGGAGAGGTTCTATGTACTTGATGCTGCTGACGTTCAACGCGCCGACCTTTACGACCGCGACCTCTCCGCTGCCGTGACGCACATAAGTGATGAGCCGCTCGTTGCGCGATAGCACTCGCCTCATCAAGGTCAGTCCTCGGTCGTTAACGGGATAGACCCGACCTGGGATATGCTCGGTCTCGACGATCTCGCCTGAGCAGGGCGTATGGATCCGATGATAGTCGCTCGGACTCAGATAAAGAACCCAATAGTAACCGCTGCGATATTGGCTCGCGCGGGGAGAGCGGTTCAGCAGCTCTTCCAGCGAGTAGTCCTGTCCCTTTACCTGCATGAGCAGACCGTTCTCGATCGGCCCGCAAGCGGCGATACGAGCGTCCACCGGGCTTACCAGTGCGTCGGGCGTAGCATCGATGGTCCGGCTGCCGGGTACTAGCCGCCGGGTGAAGAACTCGTTCAGCGTCGCGTACTCGGCAAGCGGCTTCTCCGCTTCTTGAACCGGGATCCGGTATACCGCTGCGAATCGGGGAATAAAGCGCCTGCTCAGCGGCGACTTGGCGATGCTCCCTGCTAACCGGGAAATGAATTTGCGCGAAGACAGCTCCGTCATGGCGCGCAGCAGCCAACGGTTCATCGTGCGGCCACTCCTTTGCCTCATAGATAGAAATCCGGACTGCGAACGCGAATCGGGCGCAGTCGTTCCCTAGTGTGACATATCGGTGCATAAACTTCAACCTGCGCGAGCGGCGAATTTTACGATAAGCGGTTTTGCACACCCATTTGCGGATGATCCGCTTTCCCGCGGGTACTTGCCGTGTCCTACGACAGCACTCTGGTGTATGCTGTCTAAAGTATACAGGACGAGGGGCGTGAACCCGTGAGAGCCGCATTCGTTACGCCGGGCGCGTACCCGGTCCCTGCGCCGCGCGGGGGGTCTGTGGAGCGTGTCGTTGAGAATTTCGTGCCTTTGCTCGCGGACAGCCTCGAGGTTCGCATATACGGAAGAACCGCGAAGGGACTGCCCCGGCGAGGGATGCTTCACGGCGCCAGCTGCGAACGCGTACGGGCACCCGGGAGGCGGGCTTACCTATCGGGCGTCGTCGCGGGACTGCGTGCCTACCGGCCGCAGCTTATCGAAGTGGAGAACCGGCCGCGACTGGTTCCCCTGTTAAAACGTCAATTTCCCGGGGCGCGCGTGTGGTTGCATTTGCATTCGAACACCTTCATCTCGGGTAAGGCAATCTCTCCCAAGGAGCTTCAAAGGTGCCTTGGTGCGGCCGATCGGATTCTTGTTAACAGCTTCTTTTTGAAGGCGGATGTCGAGATGAGGGCGCCTCGTTCGGCCGCGAAGCTGGGCGTCGTTTACCCTGGCGTCGATCCTGCTTGGTTCGGCGGGCGGGCTATGCGAGAAGCTATACGGAGCGCCCATGGCTGGCAGCACCGCCAGATCGTATTGTTCGCCGGCCGTCTGATCCCTTTGAAGGGCGTGCATCATCTGCTTGCGGCGCTGCCGGCGCTCGTTCGCCGTCATCCGAACGTGCTGCTGGTCATTGTGGGCTCTCCCTTTTACGGCTCCAACCGTACTTCTGCCTACTCGCGCAAGCTGCTGCGTATGGCTAAGCCATGGCGTCGCTACGTCCACTTCGAACCTTACGTATCGCACGAGCATATGCCGGCCTGGTTCGGCATGGCGGACATGGCCGTCGTTCCTTCTGTGCGCCGCGAGGCCTTCGGTCTTGTCAACGTTGAGGCCATGGCTTCGGGGCTGCCGGTCGTCGCCTGCCGTGTCGGCGGCATGAAGGAGATCGTTGAGGATGGCGTTACCGGCTTTCTGGTCGATCCTCACCGCTTGGCTGCAGAGCTGACGGATCGGATCTCGTTGCTGCTGGAGGATGAGGCGCTTCGCCTGAGAATGGGCGCTTTTGGGCGCGAACGCGTGCTGGAGCGGTTTACCTGGCGGCATACGGCGGATCGTTGGCTCTTTGAACTCCAGCGGGACCTGGAGACGGGAGTGCGCAGGGGATAGCAGGGGGAAGCACATTATGAAGAAGCCCGCGCGGCCAGGCCGCGCGGGCTTTTAAACGATAGAGTTAACCAAAAAACGTCCGGTACAACAAGTATGCGTTGAGTACCATAATGACGGCAGCGATGATCCAAGCCAACCATTTTAGCCAAGCCTTGTTAGCGAACTCGCCCATTTTGACGCGGTCGGAAGTAAATTTGACGAGCGGGACAACGGCGAAGGACAGCTGTAAGGATAGAATAACCTGGCTAAGGATAAGCAGGTCCATCGTTCCCTTTTCACCGTACAAGGCTGTCACGATGACTGCCGGAATGATCGCGATGAGTCGCGTTATAAGGCGTCTGAGCCAGGGTTTCATCCGGAAGTTCAGAAAGCCTTCCATGACGATCTGGCCAGCGAGCGTGCCGGTCAGCGTAGAGTTCTGTCCCGATGCGAGCAGCGCGACGCCGAACAAGACGGATGCCGCGGCAGTGCCTAGCAGCGGCGCAAGGAGATGGTAAGCTTCGTCGATGTCCGCAACCTCGGAATGGCCGCTCGTGTGGAACGCTGCAGCCGCGATGATCAGAATCGCCGCGTTGATAAAAAGAGCAAAGAACAATGCGATCGATGAGTCCCAAGTCGCGAACTTGATGGCTTGGCGTTTGCCCGAAGGCGTGCGTTCGTAATCTCGTGTCTGGACAATCGACGAGTGCAGGTAGAGATTGTGCGGCATAACCGTTGCGCCGAGGATACCGATGCCGATATAGAGCATGGTCGGATTGGAAATGATCTCCGTGCTCGGAACGAAGCCTTTGGCGATGCCCGAGATTGAAGGGTGCGACAGGAACAGCTCGATGCCGAAGCAAGCGCCGATGAGTACGATGAGCGCGATGACGAATGCCTCAATGTAGCGAAAGCCTTTATTCTGAAGGAACAAAATAATAAGGACGTCGAACGCGGTTAAAACAACGCCGTATAGCAACGGAATGCCGAATAGCAAGTTCAACGCGATTGCGGCGCCGATTACTTCGGCCAAGTCGCAGGCAGCGATCGCAAGCTCGCAAAGCGCCCATAGTCCGACCGCCACAGGCTTGCTGTAGTGATCGCGGCACGCTTGGGCAAGGTCTCTGCCCGTGACGATGCCGAGCTTGCCGGACAACGCCTGGAGTACCATCGCCATCAGGTTGGACAGCAGGATAACCGACAGGAGCGCGTATCCGAATTGGGAGCCGCCTGCCAGGTCCGTGGCCCAGTTGCCGGGGTCCATGTAGCCGACTGCGACAAGATAACCTGGTCCGGCAAAAGCCAAAAATTTGCGGATCAACGAGCCCTTGTGCGGTACTTTGAGACTTCTGTGGACCTCGGGCAGCGAAGGCATGCCCTCCTTGTTGCGCCAGCCGCCGGTTGGCGGCGTGCTGAGCGCGGCTTCTTCTTTCATGACGGATCACCTCTTGTTGAGTTAAATATAATCTGCATAAGGCAATAATTTTGGCATATGGGACATAAAGTTGCACTGAGGCAAAACCCTTGTTAGGTTTTAATATACGCCCGAACCCTGAAAAAGTAAACTGCAATTTTGCAGGGGCAAGAAGCTGTCGTGACAACCGCCCGGATGCCTGCATAGTATGAGGCAGATCATATTCGGGAAGGAGCCTCACATGAAGACGTCCAAATCGGGAAAAAAGAAGCGGCCGGCAAGAAAACCGCTTTACTTTGTAGATAACCCTAACCAAACGGAATTACAATGGGTCGAAGAGCTGCGCTCGGAGGAACAGGAGAAGGTCGGGTTGCATAGTTCGGCACCTGCGCCAGAACATCAAGCGCCCGCTGCCGAGGAGATTCCGGCAGTCCGCAAGGAGCCCGGGATCACGGCCGAACTGCCGCTCATTTCAAAGGAAGCCGCGCAATCCGCCTTGAAAAGAAGTACCGACGAAGGCCAAGCAAGGCGCAATACGAAATATCGGCCGAGAATCGACGGCGGACCTGCCGACATTTTTTCTCCGGGACTGACAAACGAGTTTGTGACGCCTGAGCCGCTGGATCATTTTGCGCAGACAGTAGAGCCCAGCGCGGCTGCCCTCGATGCCGATGAATTCGTGTCTGTTTCCGAAACGGCGGCCCCCGCTTTCGGAGACACGAAAAAAGAAGTCGCCGAGCGTGCCGCGGCAGCGTCTCTGAACGTCACCGTCTCCAATGAAAAGGCCCGGGTGAGCGAAGCGCCTTCCCCTGCCTTCGACCGCGAGGCGCGCTACGACAGATTGCTGGAGCAGCGGTTGCCGGGCAAGCCGAAACCGCTCGTTTATACGGACGACCTTGCGGATGCTTCCGTCGCGGAGAGCAAACTCGCCCCTCGAGCCGTACGTACATCCCATATCGATAGCGAGGCGGTAACGACGGCGCAATTGGCCGATTACGCCGTTTCGCAAATTAAGTTGGCCGATCGTTCGGTCAGCGGACAGAAGATCGCGCAAGAGACGATCACAGGCGAGCATCTGGCCAAAAACGCCGTCTCGGGCCAGAAGCTGCGCGACAAGTCCGTCACGGGCGACAAGCTCAAGGACGGCAGCATCACGTCCGAGAAGCTGGCCGACCGCATCATCAGCGGCGACAAACTGGCTGAACGCTCTATTGAAGCCAAGCACCTGTCGTTGTCGATCATCACGTCCGAGCTGCTGCAGGAACAGTCGATCACGTCCGACAAAATTAAGCGCGGCTCCGTGCTGACTGAAAATCTGGCGCACGAAAGCGTGGACACCGCCAAGCTGGCGGACGGCGCCGTGACCGGATTAAAGATTCGCGACGGCGCGATAGGCGGCTCGAAACTCGCTGCAGGCGCCATCGGAGCGGAGCACCTGACGGCAGGGCTTATTCTCGCCGATCATGTCGCGAACGGAACGCTGCAAGGCAAGCATATCGCGACCGGGGCGATTGGCGGCGATCGTCTGGCTAACGGCGCCGTAAACGCCGATCAATTGGCGGATGGTGCCGTGAGCGGCGCCAAAATCGCCGAACGCGCCGTCGGACCGGCGCACCTGGCGGCCGGATCCGTGCTTGCGGACCAGCTGGCCAACGGTGCGGTAGGCCCCGTGCACCTTGCGGACGGCGCAGTCGTCGCACCTAAAATCGCAGGCGGCGCCGTACAAGGTCCGCATATCGCGCCAGGCGCGATCGAAGCGGGCCACCTGGCCAAAGGCAGCGTCGGCGGCGATCAGCTCGCGCCTGGCGCAGTGGACACGGGAGCCATCCGCGCAAACGCGGTGACTGCGGATCAATTGGCGGATAACGCGGTCGGCGGACAGCAGCTGGCCATCCGGTCGGTATCGGCGCATCATCTGAACGACCATGTCGTCACTTCGCTGAAGCTGGCGCCTGAATCGGTGACGGTCGAAAAGCTCGCGGATTTATCCGTCGCGGGCGCGAAGCTCGCGGACGGCAGCGTGTCCGCGGCGAAAATCGTACCGGGCGCTGTCGGCCGATCGGCTGTCGCCAAAGGCGCGATCGGCGGAAACGAGCTCGCGGACCGCGCAGTCGGCGACGTGCATTTGGCTGCCGGCAGCGTGCGCAGGGAAGCGATCCAACCGGGCGCCGTCGGAACGGAACAGCTGGCTGATGGCAGCGTCGGACATTCAAAGCTGGCGCAGGACGCGGTGGGCGCCGAGCAGTTGCGGTACGGCGCAGTTACAGGAGATGCGCTAGCTGAAGGCGCCGTATTGGAGCACCATTTGACGAACGACAGCGTGGGTACGGATTCGATCATCGCCGGTTCGGTCACGACGGATAAGCTGGACGAATCGAGCGTAACGGGCGGCAAGCTGGCAAACGGTGCGGTGGAAGCCCGTCATTTGAGCGCGGGCAGCGTAAACGCCGCAGCGCTCGCAGCGGGTGCGATTACGTCCGATAAGCTGAGCGAAGGCAGCGTGACGCGGGAAGCGCTGGCCGAGCGCGCTGTAGGCTGGGCGCAGCTGGACGCCATGAGCGTCGGGGAAGCCCAACTGCAGCCGGAGGCCGTAAGGGGGATTCATCTCGGCAGGGGCACGGTATCGCTCCGCCACTTATCGTCCGATATGCTGAAAATCGCGGCGCTCGCGGAGAGCCGGATTGATGCGGAGCGGATCGAGGAGGCTGCGGTAACGGCTTACCACCTTCGTTCTAACGCCGTGACGGCAGAGAAGCTGGCTGCTGGCTCGGTGACGTCCGATAAGCTCGCAGACGGCATCGTAAACGAGGATAAGCTCGCAGACGGCGCGGTAACGGTCGACAAACTCGCCGACGCGAGCGTCACGGCTTCGAGCATCGCAAACGGCGCGATTGTCCGCGGACACTTGGCATCCGGCGCCGTCGGTCCTGGCCAGCTCGATCCGATCTTGCTCGCCGCGATCGCGGAGGCGGGCGCGCCGATCGGCGCGGAACGCTTGCAGGCGAATGCGATAGGCGCCGCCCAGCTGCAGGACGGGGCGGTCACTTCGGGCAAACTGGCGGCAGGCAGCGTGGGATCGTCGGCTCTGGCCGAAGGCAGCGTTACGGCCGACAAGCTTGCTGCCGGAAGCATTGAATCGGCGTCGCTGGCGGATGACAGCGTGACGTCCGGCAAATTGGCCGCAGGCAGCGTCGGCTCGTCGGCGCTGGCGAAGGGCAGCGTGACGTTTGGCAAGCTGGGCGCAGATAGCGTGGATTCGGCGGCGCTGGCGGACGGCAGCGTTGCTGCGAGTAAACTGGCGGCAGGCAGCGTGGGATCGTCCGCGTTGGCCGAAGGCAGTGTCACTGCGAGCAAGCTGGCCCCGGCAAGCATTGATACGCCGGCTTTGGCTGCGGGCAGCGTAGACGCAAGCAAACTGGCCCCGGACAGCGTAGGCACTGCCGCGTTGGCTGATGGCAGCGTCACTTCCGGTAAATTAGCCGTAGGCAGCGTGGATGCCGCAAAATTGGCCGCAGGCAGCGTGACTGCGGGCAAACTGGCCCCGTGGAGCGTGGAGTCTGTCTCATTAGTCGACGGCAGCATTATCGCAAGCAAGCTGGCGGTAGGCAGCGTGAACGCGTCGAAGCTGGCCGAGGGTAGCGTAACAGCGAGTAAGATTGCTGAAGGCAGCGTGGGAATGGCGGCGCTGGCGGATAACAGCGTGAACGAAGCTAAGCTGGCTGATGGCAGCGTGACAGCAAGTAAGATTGCTGAAGGCAGCGTGGGAATGGCGGCGCTGGCGGATAACAGCGTGAACGAAGCTAAGCTGGCTGATGGCAGCGTGACAGCAAGTAAGATTGCTGAAGGCAGCGTGGGTACGGCGGCGCTGGCGGATAACAGCGTGGACGCAGCGAAGTTGGCGGACGGCGTCGTAACGACGAGTAAGCTTGCAGCAGGCAGCGTTGACTCGACGGCACTTGCCGATGGCAGCGTGGACGAAGCGAAGCTGGCCGACGGTATCGTGACGACGAGCAAGCTGGCAAGTGGCAGTGTAGACGCAACGATCTTGGCGGACGGCAGCGTCAATGCGGAGAAACTGGCCGACGGCGTCGTGACAACGAGCAAGATAGCAGCCGGAAGCGTTGACTCGACGGCCCTTGCCGATGGCAGCGTGGACGAAGCGAAGCTGGCCGACGGTATCGTGACGACGAGCAAGCTGGCAAGTGGAAGTGTAGACGCAACGATTTTGGCAGATGACAGCGTGGACACAGCGAAACTGGCCGATGGTGCCGTAACGACGAGCAAGATAGCAGCAGGAAGCGTTGACTCGACGGCCCTAGCCGATGGCAGCGTGGATGAAGCGAAGTTGGCCGACGGCGTCGTAACGACGAGCAAGCTTGCGGCAGGAAGCGTTGCCTCGACGGCCCTTGCGGATGGCAGCGTGGATGAAGCGAAGTTGGCAGATGGCGCCGTAACGACGAGTAAGCTTGCAGCAGGAAGCGTTGACTCGACGGCCCTTGCGGATGGCAGCGTGGATGCAGGGAAGCTGGCAGATGGCGTCGTAACGACAAGTAAGCTTGCAGCAGGAAGCGTTGACTCGACGGCCCTTGCGGATGGCAGCGTGGATGCAGGGAAGCTGGCAGATGGCGTCGTAACGACAAGTAAACTTGCAGCAGGAAGCGTTGATTCTGCAATTTTGGCCGATAGCAGCGTGAGTGCAGCAAAGCTGGCGGACGGCGTCGTGACAACGAGTAAGTTGGCAACCGGCAGCGTGGATTCGGAAGTACTGGCTGATGGTAGCGTAAGCTCTGCAAAGTTGGCCGACGGCATTGTAACGGCGCGTAAACTTGCAGCGGGTAGCGTGAGTTCGGCGTCTCTAGCGGATAACAGCGTGAACGAAGCGAAGCTGGCCGATGGTAGCGTGACAGCAAGCAAGCTGGCAGCAAGCAGTGTGGACTCGTCGGCGCTAGCCGATGGCAGCGTAAATGAGACAAAGCTTGCCGATGGTGTCGTAACGACAAGCAAGCTTGCAGCGAGCAGCGTGGACTCGTCGGCGCTAGCCGATGGTAGCGTAAATGAGACAAAGCTTGCCGATGGTGTCGTAACGACAAGCAAGCTTGCAGCGAGCAGCGTGGACTCGTCGGCGCTAGCCGATGGTAGCGTAAATGAGACAAAGTTGGCCGATGGTAGCGTGACAGCAAGCAAGCTGGCAGCAGACAGCGTGGATTCGGCAGTGCTAGCCGATAGCAGCGTAAATGAGGCAAAGCTTGCCGACGGTGCTGTAACGACGAGCAAGCTCTCAGCCGGCAGCGTGGACTCCGCAGTCCTAGCCGACAATAGCGTAAATGAAGCAAAGTTGGCCGACGGGGCAGTAACGACGAGCAAGCTCGCAGCAGGCAGCGTTGACGCTACGATCTTGGCCGAAGGCAGCGTGAACGAATCGAAGCTGGCCGACGGAAGCGTGACAACGAGCAAGTTGGCCGCGGGAAGCGTGGATTCTGCGATCTTGGCCGATGGTGTCGTAACGTCAAGCAAGCTTGCGGCAGGCAGCGTTGACACGTCCGCGCTGGCCGATGGCAGCATCACGCTGGAAAAACTCGCTGTAAGCTTCGGCACTTTCGCATTGGATGCCGGCAGTGTGACGGCCGATAAGCTGGCTGCGGGTAGTGTCGATACGTCGGCGATCGCGTTTTTTGCGGTCGGTACGAACCAGCTTGAAAATAGCGCGGTCACCTTCGACAAGCTGGCGGCTTCGAGCGTCGGCAATATCCACATCGAAGAGCGGTCTGTCGACGGCGGCAAGCTGGCCGAAGGCAGCGTCGACGCGGGGCATATCCGCGAAGGCGCGGTTATGGCGTACCATCTCGGCGAGGGTAGCGTCGAGCGGGAAGCGCTTGGCGAGTGGAGCGTGACCGCAAGCAAGATCGCGCCAGGCGCGATCGGCGGCGAACAGCTGGCCGACGGCGCTGTCGGCGGCGACAAACTGCAAGCCCAAAGCGTGAAGAACGCGCATCTGGCTGCCGGCGCCGTTACCTTCGACAAGCTCGCGCCCGAGGTTGGCGGCCTGCTCTCGGATCTGAGCGGCGCGCTCCAGGCGACGAAGCTGCAGCTGTCACAACCGGAGATCAAGCCTGAATCGCCCGCGCTCCCGATGCTTGCTGTCGCCGCGGCCGTTCCCGGCGTCGGTCTGGCGTTCGGTCAAGTCGATTATGCGTTCGCCGGCATCGAGGATCGGATCGAGGTGTCCGTCTCGTTCGACGCTCCGTACGCGGACGATTCATATGTCGTCTTCGCAATGGCGGACCACCCGGGCTGCATCTGCTCCCTCAAGGAGAAATCGGCGGAAAAAGCGACGTTCGACGTCTGCCGCACGCGTCTGACTCCTGCTCCGAACGGCCGCATCCAATGGATGGCCGCCGGCATCAAAGCCAACTGATACGTGACGACTCGCAAGCCCTCGCTCCGCCTACAAGGCGGCGGGGGCTTTTCGCCGCCTTCCCTTTTTTCCGAATGGTACGGGCTTCTGTCTGTCGTACAGGTGCCGTTGCGTATGGACACGTTGCACATATGATGTCCTGTACACTGCTGCCTGACAGGGGGGGATTCGATGAAGCACCGGACCGGCAGCGACAGACCCGCAAGTCCCAAGCGCATCCGGCAGCCCGTTGGCCGGAAGCGGGCTCGCCCCGCTCGCCGGAGCAGGGCGCGGGGCAAGGTTTTGCGTGCGGCGTCGACGCGTCCTGCGGCGGATTCTCGCGCGCAAACGAGCCGGACAGGCGCTCGCGGAGAGGAAGCGTGGCGGCCGCCCGCCGTCTCGGTCATCATCCCGGTGATGAACGAGAAGCGGACGCTGGCGCGCGTCATCCGGGAAGCGTACCGCATTCATCCGCGTACCGAGGTCATCGCGGTGCTGAACGGCTCCACGGACGGCTCTCTGGCCATCGCCAAGGCGAGCGGCGCACATGTCCTCGTATTCGACCGTCCGCTCGGTCATGACGTCGGCCGGGCTGTCGGCGCGCGGGAGGCATCCGGCGATACGCTGCTGTTTATTGACGCCGATATGGTCATTCCCGCCGCCCGGCTGCGCGCGTTCATTAAAGCGATTGAGCAAGGCACCGATATCGCTCTAAACGATTATTCCGGTCCGCGCAAGCGTCCGGTCGTCCACAATGTCATCTTGGCGAAGCATGCGCTTAACGCGCTGCTCGGCAGGCCGGATCTTGAGGGCGCTTCGATGACCGCGGTGCCTCACGCGATCAGCCGCCGCGCGCTAGTTGCGATCGGCACGGAGGCGCTGGCGGTGCCGCCGCTCGCGATGACGAAGGCGCTGCATGCCGGCATGAACGTCCGTCGCGTGCGTCATATCGACGTAGGCTTGCTGAACAGGCCGCGGACGAAGCGCGAGCGCAACGGATCGTTGGAGCCGCTTATTATCGGAGACCATCTCGAGGCGATCGGCTGGTGGCTGAAAAGCGACGGAGCCGCCGGGCAGCCGCAAGAAATCGGCTCGCGCGGAGGTGACGGTGCATGAGGAGAAGAACGGCTTCGAGAGTCGCTAAACCTGTGCGCAAAAGCGTCTATCGACGGAAAGCAGCTGCGCGCGGTCGTATCTATAAAAGAGTCGCCGGAAGAGTCGCGAGAAGAGCTCCCGTTTCCGCGGAATTGACGAGCAAGGCCGCCATGCATTGGCGGCGCGAAGGCGCGGTCGACGGCGCCGCGTGGCGCTCGGCACATCCCGAAGGGACGGTCGAAGCGCTAAGAGACTATGCGCAGCGCGCATGGGCGGAAAAGGCCGGTCGGCATGCGGGGGCAGGAGCTGAAGCAGGAGCAGCGGATCGTGTGCCGCTGTACCGGTACGGCCCGGCGTATGCAGCCGGCATACGCCAGGGCGCCGGCATGGAGATGCAGAGCGAGCTGCTGCCGTTGCAAGGTACGGCGTCCGCCGTCTTGTACGCGAATGGCAGGGCCGCACAGCTGCAGGCGGTGCTGGCCGAGCTTGAACGGCTGCCGCTCCAAGAAGTTGTCGTTGTGCTCGGAACAGAAGCCGAGCCGATGCTCGAGACGCTGCTGTCTCATCCGCGAATCGTCGTGGTCCATTCCCCGCAGGAGTATGAGAGCCCGCACGCGGCTCGCGCTGCCGGCGCAAGGCTGACGGGCGCGGACACCGTGTTGTTCGCGGACGGCGCGAAGCCCTGCCCTGCGAGAATGCTTGGCGCGCTGCTCGTTCGGGCGGACGCAGGCAAGGACGTCGTGCTGAGCGATAGAACGTCGCATGAGGGATCCTTCGACCGGAGGGGCGAGGCTTCCTGGCTGCGGGAGTTCCTCAACGTTTCCCTCGGCAGGCCGGAGCTTCGCGCGGACGCCATCGGCGGCGTGCCCTTCGCCTTGTCGCGGCGAGCGATCGACGCGATCGGAACGGAAGCGCTCGGGATTCCCGCGAGAGCGCATGCGGCCGCGCTCGTCCAAGGCTTGCGCGTATCGGTATGCGAAGGCGTTCCCTTCTCGGGCGAACGGGATGCGCCGGCATCCGCCGGAAGCGCCCATACCGCGGCTTGGCGGGATTGCCTTGCGATGCGGGGCGCGAGACTCGGCTTCCCGGATCACAAGCGCAACCGCCAGGCGATCGGAGGGGGAGGCCATGGTACGGACGACGGTCGTCATCCCGTGCTTTAACCGTCAAGAGCGGCTCGCCGCATGCATTCGAGCCGTCCGGCAGCATGCCGAACGCGCGGTGGAAATTATAGTAGTCGCAGTGGGGCGTTCGCCGGAAACGGCAGCCTGGTGCGGGCGAAGCGGTATTGCTTATATTGCGCTGCCCGGCGAGATCGGGCTGGCCGAAGCTTGCAACAAAGGAATGCGGCTCGCGTCGACGGACCGGATTGTCCTGCTCGGGGAAGACTGGATCGTCCTTCCGGGCTGGCTGTCCAGCCTCAAGGAGGCGCTGGGCGCAGGCAGCCGCGGAGGGGTAGCGATCCTCCCGGGTTCGCCTGAAGATGCTTTTAACGGGACGAGCGCCCTGGAGGCGTTTAACGGGGGAGCTTGCCTCGCGGTGCGCAGGCAGGCGATGGAGAAGATCGGGCTGCTGGACGTCCGTTTTCGCAACGGGGCTTGGGCGTTCGCGGATTATGCGCTGCGCGCGAGGCTGAACGGATGCGATCCGCAGCCTGTACGGGGGCAAATCGTCCGCCGCTCCGACGAGGCCGATCACGGCGACAGGGACGATTCTATCGGGGCGATGGCGCTGGACAGGCGGGCATTCGCCGAGAAGTGGAGTCTGGAATCGCTCGCGAAAATCTGAAGGAGGGGTGGCCTTGAAAGCCGTAATATTGGCAGGCGGCTCAGGAACGCGGCTGAAGCCGCTCACGTACTGGACGAACAAGCATTTGCTGCCCGTCGGCAGGTATCCGATGATCTGCTACGGCATCGCGCGGCTGCGCGAGGCCGGCGTCAGGGATATCGTGCTCGTGACGGGGCGCAGCTCGCTCGGCGGCTTCGTCGAGGTGCTGGGCAGCGGTCGGGACTGGGGCGTCTCGATCGTATACCGGGTGCAGGAAGAGGCGGGCGGCATTGCGCAAGCGCTGGAGCTGGCGCGCCCGATGCTGCATCCAGGCGAGAAGTTTGCGGTACTGCTCGGGGATAACTTGTTCTCGGAGTCGGTCGCGCCTTACTTCGACGATTTCAAGCGTCAGGCGGACGGTGCGATGGTCCTCCTGTACCCGGTGGACGATCCGCGCCGCTACGGCGTGCCCGAGATGGATGAGGCTGGGGGCAAGATCCTGCACATCGAAGAAAAGCCGGAGAACCCGGCTTCCACTTACTGCGTGACAGGCCTTTACATGTATCATACCGACGTGTTCGACATCATCGACGGGATCAAGCCCTCGCAGCGCGGCGAGCTGGAGATCACGGATGTGAACAATGCATATGCCCATGCGGGCAAGCTGACGTTCCGCGAGCTGTCGGGCTGGTGGAACGACGCGGGAACCTTCGAATCGCTCGAGGAAGCGAGCGGGAAGCTGAAGGGCGTCTTGCCTTGAAAAGGGTCGCCCGCGGGCGCGGCGGAACGGCTATAAAGCGGTCCAGAGCGGGTTCGCGCAGGGGCAAATGGAGCGCCAGGCGCGGCGCCTTCGGTCCCGGGCGCAAGGGCCGGATGCGGCGCAGGAAGCCGCGGGTCTCGGTCCGTGCCGCAAACGAAACGGCGCAGCGCGATGTTTCCGGCTACGACGAAGGCTACCGGGCGGGTCTTTACGATGGCGGCGAGCGCTTGCTCGAAGCTGTTTTGCCGGCTGACCGGATCGTGCCGGACATTTCGGTAGCGGAGGTACTCGCCGCCGGCATTCCGCACGTTCTGACGCGCAGCATCCGGCTGCTCGGTCCGGAGGAGCTGTGCGACGAGCTTGAAGCTGCGCTGGCGGCGGGCCGACCTTACAGCGTCGTTCGGCTGGGAGACGGTGAATTGCTCACGCTGGCGCAAGATACATTAAAGCCGGCGGCGGAAATCGCGCGGGAGAGTCCATTTCTCTCTTATGCGGGGGTCGATGCGCCGGACGGCGCGGCCAGAGACGCGCTCGCGGCAGCCATTCGCAGAGCGACGGTCGTCGGCGTGCCGCTATCGCGCAAGCCGAACTATCAGCCGCTGCTGTTCGAGGGGCTCAGGCGCAACGGCGTACCGCCCGAGTCGCTGCGCCTCACGAGCTCAATGATTAATTATGCGCTGCATGAGTCGGGCCAATTGATGAGGCTCGCCGCAGGGAAACGGATCGTCATCGTCGGCAACAGCGCGGAGGCGCTGGCGCGCGCGCTGCGCGGCGCCGGTCTCGAGATCGTCCATACGGTCGTGCCGGTGGACGGCATCGCGGATTATGCCAGCGCCGTGGAGCGGGCGGCAGCCGTGCCGTTCGATCTGGCGCTCGTGTCGGCGGGCGTCGCGGCGGTCCCGATCTGCGTCTGGCTGGCCGAGCGGACCGGCAAAGCCGCATTCGACTTCGGCCATATGGCAGACAGGTTGGGCGGGACGGCGGTTCCTGCGGGAGAGTAGCATCGGGACGACTCTTCAGGAAAGGAGGCAGGCGCGGATGGTTAAAAATCGGGCATTTCGCGGAGGCAGACGCGCCGTCAGGCAGCGGCCGCGGCCTCGGCGCCGCGGCGCACGCGTACGGGCCACGCCGGGCTATCAGGACGGCTACGGCAACGGGTATCGCGAAGGCGTGCAGGCGGGACTTGCGAGCTTCGACACGCTTTTCGACGGCACAAGCATCATCATCCCCTCCTACAACCAGCGGGAGCTGCTCGGAAAGTGCATCAACAGCATCGTGAGGTACACGGAGCCCTCCTACGAGATCATCGTCATCGACAACGGCTCGACCGACGGGACGGCCGAATATCTGGCGAGTCTCGGCGGATCCGTGCGGTATCGGGTGATGGAACGCAATCTGGGTTTTGCCGGCGCCTGCAATATCGGACTCATGATGGCCAAGGGACGGACGCTGATGCTGCTGAACAACGACATCCTCGTCACCCGAAACTGGCTGGATCAAATGCTCGCCTGTCTGAACAGCGATCCGGCGATCGGCATGGTGGGACCGGTGACGAACTTCATCAGCGGCGAACAGCAAATTCCGGTTCCATATACGGATATTCACGACATGCAGTCGTTCGCGTCGAACTTCAACCGTCACGACCCGGCTCGCTGGCAAGATACGGATCGGCTCGTCGGCTTCTGCGTGCTGATGCGTCGGGAGACGTTTCTGAAAATCGGTTATCTGGACGAAGGCTTCGAGCTCGGCAACTTCGAGGACGACGACTGGGATATCCGCGTACGGCTGCTCGGCCAGCGGCTCGTGATCGCGGGCGACACGTTCATCCATCACTTCGGAAGCGTCAGCATCCGGGCGCTGGGCGACGGTTTCCTTCGCATCCACACGGCGAACGAGCGTTATTATCTCGATAAATGGCGGGGCTGGCAGCAATGCGCGGGCATCGTCGCTTCTTCATCGGCAGATGAAGAACGTGCGAGTGCGCTCGGGATTAGCGAGTTGTTCCCGAACGGCGTTGCCGTCCGGGCTGCCGACGCCGACGTCTATTGGGTGGAAGGCGGCATTCGCAGGCTCGTGACGGGCGTACTTCCGTTCGAAGCCGTCAAGCTCTCGCGTATCGATCTGCGCCGCTGGCCCGTCGGGGATCCGATCGAAGCGGGCGAGGCGGCCTCCCGCTGGCACGGCGCCGACGCCGAGCAGGTCGACGGACGGGCGTGCGCCGTCGCGCTGCTGCCGGATGGAACCGCCTATCATCTGGAGGGCGATACGGCAAGGCGCGTGCTCGGTCCCGCCGCGCTCAAGAGCTGGAATCTCCACCTCAAACCGATGTCCGAAGTATCGGCGGGCGCGCTTGAAGGATGGCGCACAGGCGCTCCGATCATCGCGCTGCCGAAGCTGCTTCAAGCGTTGTGAGCGACTATACGAAGTGCGGGCGAGCCGAGGGGATCGGCTCGCTTTTTCGGTTTTTTAAGTTTTTGCATGAGGCGGACAATGGCTGTTCCGTCATGCCGCCGAAGCTCCATTTTCCCATAAGCGATAGGTCTTCGTGTGGCAAACGGGCTAGCGACGCATAAGATGTTGGAGGCATGATCGACGCCGAGCGGCACGTACACGATGGCAATGAGCGGAGGCGGGGAGGCGGAACCATGCAAGATTTGTTGACCGAAGTAGCGGTTCACCTGTCCCATTCCCACCAGCATATGGCGCGCATTATGGATGCGAAACGTCAGGTCGCGGTCCGGATGTCGCAGATGGTCACGGCTATCCCGGATATGCATCCCGAATTAAGCGGACTGGACGGATTGCTGGAGGGTTCGGCTGACGTCACCAAAAATATCATCGCTTATGTGGTCGGACTGGCCGATATGCACGACGCGCTGGCGGACAGCCTCGAGCAGATCGTGAAGGCAGCGAACATTCCCGACGAGGAGTAACGGGCGGACTTCGCAGGGAGGAGATCGGCGATGACGAGAGAGGAAGCCTATTATAATACATTAAACGCGATCGCCAAAATGCAGTGGAACATGGCAATGATCCTGGAAGCAAAGGCCTTCGAGGCGGAAAAAGTGCGCAACTGGCTGTGCATGCACGTCACGACGGACTCGATTCCGGACCATGCGTCGAACTTGTCTACCTCTCTGAAAATCCACGAGCAGAACGTGGAGCTGCTCGAGAGTCTGACCAAGCTGTGCCAGGGCATGAACCGCAGCATGAAAACGATTCTCGCGCCCGCCGGCGACGAAGAGGAAGGCGGTCTGACCGGACTGCTGGACGGCTTCGGAGGCAGCAGCTCTGACGGATGAGCCGGCTGAACGCGGAGTGGGAAGCCAAGCTCGCCATGCTGAGGGCGATCGCGCGGAGCCAGGAAGCGATGGCCCGCATGCTGGAGAGCGCGGCTGACGTCAGCGCGACGGGCATCCCGTCCGCCGCCGCGCTCCGCGAGCACGTGCGGGTGCTCACGGGCCTGCAGGCTGAGATGGCGAGAAGCGTGACGGGCGTGTCCTGGGCGCCGCCCAAGCAGGGGCGTCCGGCCGGACCATGGTTGAAGAAGGCGGCGGCCGTGCGTCTGACCGTTGTTCGGGATCGCGGAGACTGAGCAGAGGCGTGGGCGAGGGCATGGGCGAGGGCGAAGACGATCGAGGCATGGGCGTGGGCATGGGAAATGGCTTTGGCCTAGGCAATACGAGAGCTGAATCCGATCGTGGAGGGGGAGCGGCGATGGAGACGCTGGGGGTACACGCGCTGCGTAAAAAGAGTCGGGCCAAACCGGGACGAAGAGTCCGTCCGCTGCGGCGGAAAGGCGGCTTGGTCAAGCGGAGAATCGGTCTGAAGAAACGCGCGGCTGCCGGGGGCAAGCGGCGGATCGGCCGCGTCAGAAGCCGCAGGCGGAGAACGACGAACTCGGGAGCCAGCTTCAATCAGGCGTACAACGAAGGGTACAACGCCGGCTTCGCCAAAGGCTTCGAAGACGGACATCAGCTGGCGTACGATCAACAGGTTTGACGGGGCGGGGCTAGACGTAGATTGCGCAAGGATGGAAGTTGCACAAAATGAACTATTGACGAAATTTGCCGATCGATTATATACTATCCAAAAATAGGATAAACAAATGCGAGGAAGCACCCGCAGAGAAGCCAGACGTCTCTCGTGCTTCCTTTTTTATGCTTTTTTTTGCGTCGCCGCCTTGTTGCTGTCCCGCCTCCATATGCGATAAGTGCTCAAAGGCAGCTAATTTTAACGTTCAAGGTGGGAATGCGCCGAATAGTTGTCAAAGCGCATTTAATTGTTCCGAATACGGTGCGCGAGACCCGGCAACCGGTAAATAGATGCCTTTTAACAACTGTCGGACTGAGTGAAGAGGGTTCATGCTGAAATAGATGTCTTCTAACAATTAATTTGATTTTGCTAATCATCAATTATTAGAAACGGGGGATTTGTAATGTTGGGGATGGGTCAATTCGAATGGATGAAGAAAAAGGGGCGCGTCTCGAGAATCGTTTTAATATCCGCTATGCTGACGGGGGCACTGTTGCATACGGCTAATGCTTATGGCGCATCATCGTCGAGTCAGTTGGCAGTCGAGGTAACGTCTAACGGAGCGGCTCCGTTGAACGACATCGGCAGCCACTGGGCCAAGGTCGCGATCGAGACTGCAGTCGCCAAAGGCTACGTTAAGGGCTACCCGGACGGCACGTTTAAGCCAAACAAAGAAGTCACGCGCGCGGAGTTCGTGAAGATGGTCTCGGATTCGCTGCACCTTCCAGTTAAGCCGGCCGCTGCAGGTACGAAGTGGTATACGCCGTACGTATCGGCGCTGAAGGCAGCTGCGCTTCTGCAGGATAGCGACCTGGGAACGGCCTGGGACGGTCAGATGAACCGCACGGAAATGTCCAAGCTGCTCGTTCGCGGCACAGATGACGCGGTGCGGGGCAAGAAGCTGACGGACGGCGAAGCACTGTATAAATCGGCTTCGGTCGGTCTGATCAGCGGCATCGCTGACGGTACTTTGAACGAAAAGGGCACGACGACGCGCGCGGAAGCCGTGGCCGTTATTGAACGTCTTTCTACGGTTCGGGCGGGGGGCAAGCTGACGGCCGATAAAAACGCCGTGCAGAACGCGGCCATCATCTATAAAGGAACTAACCTGGAGGAAGTATGGGGAATAAAACCTGTTAGTTTACCTTTTAACCTTGAGATTAATGCCAAGGTTGAAGCCGCCCTCGACAAGATGATAATCGTGGACTTGGACGATCCCAAGTCTCCTTTGCGAAGCAATTTTAAAAAGTTAATACGTCGATCTGATGAGAAAGTAATGAATAAGGATGCCTATGTCGTAGCATTGCATATAAAACTTAAAAATTCTAAGGTACAAAGCCATACAATGTTTTCCTTTAACACTGACGCTGTGCTTCCCTATTTAAACCAAGGATATAACTTAGCTTTTGAATATGAGAATATGGACAATTTCCCTATCTTAAAAGGTATGTGGCTAGACAAAATCGCAACTCAAGAAGGTTGGTACCTGATGGTAGTTGACAAATCAATAATTACAAAATATCCAGAAAGAAAAGTTCCAATGTTACTAACTTTTTCTGGTGTACAGTTAAAGCTTGGCGAAGTTATTGAGGGATAAAGACAATGAAGAGACTCATTTCATATCTACTCCTCATTTCAATTGTAGGAAGTCTCTGCTCACTACAGCCTTTAACTTCGAACGCAGCGTCTACTGACATCCAAACATTAAGTCTGAAATTTGGAGCATCTTCAAATCAAATTATTAATGATACCGTATATCTATCCACACCTACTGTCAGTTCAAAGGTACCGACATACTCGGGACGAGCTATAGCAAGCTACAGTTTAACTTTGAATGGCATAACTAAGACAATTAACGGGCTCGATTCTTCTGTAAAAGACGGATATATTCAACTGACCGATTTGCCCGGAAAAGCCACTCAGGTCCTTGGAAACGGCGGTTCTAATCCAGGTTTTACAGCTGACAGAACATCGGACGGCAAACGATGGAGAGCGGGGGCTACTAGACCAGGTTCAACTACAATAACTAAAATCGAATGGCCCCCCCAATCTGGTACTGGATGTATGGCCGGCAGCATATCATCATGCCCTGGATTGATTCCATCCAGTATCACCTATCTGGAGGGTACTACCGGGAGCTTCGATCATATGCGATATTCAAACGGCGAGGCGGTATCCTATTCAGAAAATGTCCCCCCCGTTCCAAGTATGGCTTTATCATCTGGTCAAACTATCCCTTGGGCATCTATAGAAAAATGCAGTGTTGAAATTACAGGAGCAAGATCTGCTGACACTAAAGTTAAGCTTATTTCATTTGGTAAAGGAGCAACGTGCGGTACCGGAACATTGGTCGGAAGACGATCATTAAATTACACCACCGACTTGGAAGGTATTGATTACGAAGCTACAAGCAAAGGTTCAGGATTAGCAGAACAAAAAAAATGGAAGTTTATATTTCAAACGGATTGGAAAGCAACTACTTACGCGTATAAAGCAAGCATCACAATCAATTACATACCTAAAGTAACCCCAACAAACGGATTCGACGGCGACTTTGACATCCTTCCGGACAGCACGCTTACATACGGCGACACCTTCAGACTGCATCCGAAAGATATCAAAATGATTGGCAGCTGCACTTTCCAATCGATTAAATTCCGAATTGAACGAAACAGCTTAGTCTATACCGGAAATGCGATCAATAGCATGACGACTGACGATCTATACGAGCTCGCCAAGTACCCTTATGTCATGCTCGCCGGCGCTTCACATGACGTATATATGCAAATCAATACAAGCTGCGGCAGCGACTGGGTCGGTCCAAAAGAGCTTTACCTGATGGATCCAAATCCTGGCGGGGGAGGGCCTACACCGACGCCGACGCCGAAGCCAGGCGAAAATCATCCGCCGGTAGCAACGATCTCTTGGGTAAAAGCCGGTACGACGACGCCGACTGGCATCGTTGCCCAAGGATCCAAGGTCGATCTTATCATTACAAGTATGTCGGATCCGGACTATCCCGATGATTGGGTCGAAGTGCAATCCTGGAACTTTACGGAGAGCACGGACTGGCTTAAGACGGTACCGGACCAGTTTGGCGGAAATATCAAGCAGAACAGCTACAACAACATCACAGCTGCCGAGCTTGGGGCGCACAAGGTAGCGATGACGGTTGTCGACCTAAAGGGAGCAACCTACACCGCCTATGCGACACTAAATGTCGCTGATTCGAAGCCGGTCGCCATTATAACAGCTCCGCTGAACGTCAAGGAAGGAAGGGCGCTGCCGTCTCCAATCCACGGTAATCTGTCCTATAGTCCGATTGGCCTTCAGCTGGTCGAGTACGTTTGGACGAACAAACTGGACAAGTACATGACGCCAGGCGTGGAGACGGTGACGTTGAAGGTGCGAGACGAGGAGCATCACTGGTCGGACCTGGCGACGAAGAACATTAACGTGCTGCCCGATGATCCGCCGATCGATACACTCTCTGTACCGGAGCAAAGCACACGATTGAATTCAGTCACGATCCAGAGCGACGCCTACAGCCCGGACTATGACACCATCGTTTCACACAAGATGGAAATGAAGTATGACGCAGCGAATGACGGCTTTGCGAACGATGCTTGGCAAACGGTCGTCAACGGGAACGGCGATGCCGATAGCTTCACGTTCACGCCAAGCCGTGTCGGCAAATATTTGTTCCAGGAGGCGGTCTGCGAGGACTATGGGAAGTGCGGTAACACGGACGGACAAGCTGTCGCCGAACGCACCCTGAACGTTGTGAACATTGCGCCGATCGCGGACGTCAAGGCAAATTCCGATCTTTCTGACCCACCTGAATCTTCACCGATATTAATGAGCGACTTGTTCAATACTGGTCGGTTTTTCAATCTCAATAACAGTGTTGTAGGCGATAAGTCCAGCTGGGAGGTCCAGAACGGCGTCCTGAAAACCAAAGTGCGCGCGCCACTGGGGAATATCTCTGAGGCTCATACGCCTATCATGCAGAAATATGAAGACAATGGTTCTCGATCGGGGATTTACTTCACAACGACGATGAATAACGGCAATATGTACGGCGTATTTGCCGGCACCACGTTTGGATTCGATATTCCCAACGCCATCCCGTTCCAGAGCGCTCAAAGCTCGTTAAGCACTTCTAAGCTTGAACTGGGGCTGCCGGGCCGGATCATAAGCTGGACCGAGGATGAGAAGTATACGTATGTGCAGACCACGTTAAACTATGATCCGCAATGGGGAACGCCCATTGACTCTATGCTGTATGCGTACAATAAAGACTTCACTGTAAAGTGGTCAAAACATATCATCGGTATACCGTCTATGCACCTCGTGAGTAATTATCAGGGTCATAATCATCCAGGCGAGGATAGTCGGATCTTAAGTCATCACGGTAGACTTTACATGTGGACGAATAATACGACTCCAGGGGCAAATCCCAAGCTTATCGCCTTGGATCGAGAAACGGGTACCCAGGCTGCTTCGGTTGATCTTGCGTTCAGCGATATCGCCTATTGGTCTGACATCATTGCCGGTGTCTCCGATGGGGTAATTGTTGGATTTAAAAAATATGATTTTGATCTAAATCCAAAAGGGGTTTGGTTTAATGCTGAAATGAACTTAGATTACCACCCCGTCGCGTTCTCTCAGCGCGCAGGTACGGCGGTAATCGCATCCAATGGGAATACGAACGAGGGCTTTAGAATTGTCAGAACGACCGATGGAGCTCTTGTTGGCGGACCCTATTCCGGCACTTCCTATGACACTCCACGTGGCGCCTTCGGATTTGACAACGCAGGAAATGTTTATAGTGCGGACTGGGGACTTCAAAACATTTGGCATTTCTTTAAAATCTCTCTTAGTGGCATATCGACGCGGAGCTCGGACATCAACGATTATCAAAATCCGTTCCTGGGGATGGATTTGAAAAATCGGATATGGACCGGCGGCTTGAATTCCACAACTGATGTCTATACGAACAATTACGTAGTCAAGGTATTTAGTGCGGACGGCACCATCGTAAAAAAGTTCGATTTAGACGTTAACACCTACAACATTTACGACTATATGTTCGTCGGCACAGACGGCCTCGTCACTTTATGGGGCATCGTTAGACGATCGGACGGTTACCACGGTATTTACGCCGTCATCGATTCAGATACGTTTAGCACCGTTACAAAGGGAGAAACTGCTCTCATCCATCAGTACTACGTTCCAACGTATATCCACCCTCACGGAAACCAAAGCTTTGTCATCGAGGTCCGGGATGGATATTCCAACGCGAACGCGCAATTTCTTGTAAGCACAAACGGTGCCATGACAAAGCCAAAGCTGCTGGAAGTCGGCGATTCAACGCCTGACCTCATTAGCGGACCGTCTGTAGCAGCCACCCAGACACTCAAAGCAAGCCTAAAAGCAGCTGCGCCGGACGGAAAAGGAACGGGCATTGCTTTTCGAATTCACGACGATCGGAACTACTACAGTGTTGAGTGGGAAGCGAGCGAGCTGCGCGTCAAGAAGACGGTGAACGGCACCGCGAGCATCGTTTGGAGCAAAGCGTTTCCGATGGTTGCCAATCAGGTGTACGACGTTAAGATTGTACCAGGCAGCAACACATTCGATGTTTATGTGAACCGGCTCTTTCAAGCCACAATCAACGAAACTTTATGGAAGGACGGCAAGTTCGGGATTATCAATCGATCGCAGCAGGATGTTTCGTTCCTTAGCGCTTCCACCGAGACGACACCGGCCGGCTACGGCAAGATCGATGGCATCGCGCTCGTCAGCCAACAAGTGAACTACACCTTGTCCTACAGCGACGAAGATAGCGATCCGCAGCTGACGGCAGGCAGCGCATGGGTGTACAAGCATAACCCGAACGCGTTGCTTCAGCCGCTGGGAACAGCATCCTTTAGCGGCCAGACGTTGAGTGCGCCTGTCACGAGCTTCCCGTTCCCAGGTGACTATACGTTAACGTATAAAACCAAGGACGATCCGCATCCGTCTCACCGATATCCGGATAATGCGTTTAACGCCTATCGCCAGGAGTCAAATACGGTGATGGGAAAGATCCGTGTGCATCGCCGGCCGATCGCGGACTTTACGGCGACGTGGAATTCGAACGGCACGATCGCCTATGCCGACGCTTCCTACGATCCGGACCGCTACAATCCGGCGAACGGCTCGTACTCGACGGAAAACACCGGCATCAACTACCAGGCAACGCGCGGCGTGCTTGAGTATCGGTACCGGTACCGCGCAGCCGGCAGCACGACCTATATCGAGCTGAAGCCGGCCAAGCTGTTCGGCGGCACATACGTAATTGAACTGTCCGTGCGGGACGAGTACAACGCCTGGTCCGAATGGGCCACGCAGACGATCGTCGCCGGCGGCTCCGCGCCGCTGCCGCCGAATCCGGGCTTTACGATCGCGCCGACGACGCAGTATCGGTTCACGGCCGTGACGTTCAATTCGACGGCGAACGATCCGCAGGACGGTGCGCGGGAAAACGTGGAGCATGCTTACTATATAAAGAACGTGACGACAGGCGGGCCGGAATCGCTGCAGAGCGACGTCCGGACAAGCTGGACGAAGGAATTCAGCTCGCTCGGCGTTTTTCAGGTGCGGCAGATCGTCATCAACAGCTTTGGCCTTTACGCGGAAGTCTCGCATAATGTGTCGATCGTAAACCGCAAGCCTGCCGCCGATTTAACGGAGCCGGCCAGCACGAACGCCGCCGCGCCGACGATGTACGAGACGCTTCGGCCCACGTTCAAGTGGACGTACAGCGACGGGGACGGCGATCCGCAGACGCAGTATCAGCTTCATTTTTACAAAGCCGACGGTACGTTCTACCGGGATTCCGGCACGCTCGGCGGTTCCGATCTCGCCTGGACAGCGACGGCTGACTTCGCGGATAACAGTACCTATTACGTATACGTGCGCGTGAAGGACGGCATGGACTGGTCGAATTGGAGCGCGCCGCGCTACTTCCGGATCGTGACGAACAAGCCGCCGACGGCTGACCTGGCATGGACGCCAACTCCCGTATGGGAGGGCGATACGGTAAAGCTGCTGCCGATCCTATCGGATCCGGACGGCGACCGGCTCGACGCGGTATACGAGATCGAGTCGCCGACCGGCGCGAAGCGCACGGTGAGCGAACAGCGGATGCCGCCTTACAACGGCGCGGGACCGACGTTCGTCGCGATAACGCCGGGCAACTGGAAGGTGCGGCTGACGGTCAGCGACGGCAAGGCGCCTGCGGTCGCGGTCGTCAAGACGATCTTGGTCGCACCGCTGGGCGTGACGGGTCGGGTATTGCACTCCGCGGCATGGGAGGACAACCGACTGCGTTACAATGCGGACCATCCGGGCAAGGAGCGGCCGTCCCACTGGTTCTGGGCAGGCGAGCTGTTCGTGCTGGACGCGGCGACGACGGACACCGGCGCTTCGGCGACGAAGGCCGCGACCGTAACGGCCGAAGCGGGACCGAAGCTGAAGGCGGCGCTGCAAGCCGTCATGCCCGATAAGCCGACGGCATGGAAAGGCGAGCTCGGCAGCGAGCAATACGGAGGTCCGCTCAAGGCGCTGCCCGAGGGCGACTACACGTTCGAGTTCACGGCGGCGTACACGAACGGCGTCGTCAAGAAATCGACGGTCGTCGTCCGCGTGGCCGGCACGGTGGACGGCTTCGTGAACGTGCACCGCGTTCAATAAAAAACAGTGAAAAACAGCTTCGGGAAGGGATAGCGCCTTTTCCGGGGCTGTTTTTGCATGCGCACGGACATTCGTCCCTCGAACCAGGCGACTTGTCCGGGGGCCGATCGCCCCGAATTGGCGCTTGCGGATGGATATGCGTCCACGTCCTGTCCGAGAAAGGCGCATATATTGTATCCGGGTGATGAACATGCCGTACAAGCGCGGACACAGAGGAAGACGCATTCGCAGGCGTATGCGGTCCAGGTCCAGGCTGCACGTCGCGGCCGGACGCAGGCAAGGTTGGCTGGAAGGCTGGAGACTGGGCGCCTGCCGGCGGATCGCGGACGAGACGCCGCCGCCCGCCGCGCGTCGCAGGCCCTGGCGCGTGATGTACGTGCCCCAAGGCTTCGACGCGATCGATCAAGGCGTCGTCGCCGCGCTTGGGGAGACGACGCATCTCATCGTCGCGCCGCAGGCGGAGATGCTGTCGTACGCGGAGATCTACCGGCCCGATGCGGTGCTGGTGATGAACGGCCTTCATACGTTTCCCGCCAATCAACGGGAACAGATTGAGGGAATCCGCAATCTCGGCATCAAGACGGCGATCTGGTTCGTGGACGATCCGTATGTATCGGGCGACTCGGCCGAGATCGCGCCCAGCTACGACTTCGTGTTCACGCACGAGCGGAGCTGCGTAGCGCGGTACGCGGAGCTCGGATGCGCGCAGGCGTATCATTTGCCCCTCGCGGCCGATCAGGAGCTTTTCAAGCCGATGGCCGTCGAAGAGGCATACAGGACGGATATTTGCTTTATCGGCGTCGCTTTTCGGAACCGCGTCGAGCTGTTCGACAGCATCGCAGGTTTTCTGAAAGACAAGAAGGTGCTCATCGCGGGCAGCCACTGGGACCGGCTGAGCCACTACGGCCAGCTGTCGAAGTTCGTCCGCAGCGGTTGGATCGAGGTGCCGGAGACGGTCAAATATTACAACGGCGCCAAGATCGTCATCAACATGCATCGAACGACGGAGCCGCTCAGCGATAACAAAAACACGCGCCATTGGGAAGGGCACTCGATCAACCCCCGGACGTTCGAGATCGCGTCCTGCGGCACGCTGCAGCTGACGGACCTGCGTCCCGAGCTTCCCGAATACTACCGGGTGGGGCAGGAGATGGCGTCCTTTTCCAATCCGCAAGAGCTGAAGGAAATCATCGATTATTATTTGCGCAACGAAGAGGAGCGGCTCAAGGTGGCGGCCCGCGGCTACAGGCGGACGCGCGCCGAGCACACGTTCGTCGGCCGGGTGAAGCGGCTGCTCGATACGATAGGGCTTGCGGATCCCGCGGAGCCGCCTGCAGGGGAGGGATGGACGGTTGGCTAAGAGCGTCGGAGCAAGCAGAAAAAAAGCGGTCGCGGCGACGAGAAAGAGACGCAGCCGCGCCACGGCCGGCGTCGACGGCTTCGGACTGGGCTGGCAGCACGGGTATTGGTTCGGCCAATGCGAGTCGATCATCCAGCGTACGATCGTGCCTTCTTATATCCGGGAGCTGCATGTGCTCTTCATTACCTCGGGCAAAGGCTTCCCGTACAGCCCGCTGGACGAAGCGGTCGGGCAGACGCTCATGCAGCTCGTATCGCGGCTGTCCGTCATGTCGCCGAAGGACGACATTATCGGCTTCGCTTCCCGCGAGATGCCGACGCTGGCGATCGTGCTGGACGGATTGGATTTTCCCGTGTCCACGATCGATACGCTCCGTTCCCTGGGCATTCGCACCGCGATCTGGTTCACGGACGATCCTTACTACACCGAGGTGACGGCGGATCTGGCGCCGCACTACGACTTCGTGTTCACGCTGGAGCGCAATTGCGTGCCGTTCTACGAGCAGAGAGGCTGCGCCCGCGTTCACTACCTGCCGCTCGGCGTCCACACGGCCGACTTCCGGCCGCGCAATCCGCGGCACGAGATCCGCGGCGACATCTGCTTCATCGGCAGCGCCTACTGGAATCGGATTCGGCTGTTCGAGGAGCTGCTCCCGCGTTTGTCGAGACGCAGCTTCAGGCTGTCGGGGCTCTGGTGGGATCGGCTGTCCGACTATCCGCGCTGGCGGGACCGGATCGATCTGGGCAAATGGATGGGGCCGCTCGAGACCGCGGAGCAATACAATGCGCACAAGATCGTCATCAACGTCCACCGGGCGCACGACGACAGCACGTTTAACCGCAATCTCTACAATATTCCGGCGGTCTCCCCGAACCCGCGAACCTTCGAGATCGCCGCCTGCGGCACGCTGCTCATGAGCGACAACCGCGAAGACCTGGCCCAGTTTTATACGCCGGGCGTCGAGATCGTCACCTACGACTCGGCGCAGGACATGGCCGATAAGATGGATTATTATCTCGCGCACGAAGAAGAGCGCCGGCAGATCGCCCTTCGCGGACTGTACCGGACGCTGAGGGACCACACCTACGTGTCCCGTCTGTCGCAGCTGCTGGACCTGGCCACGATCCCGCTGGCGTAACATTTTTCCAAAGGAGATGAGGGGCTGTGGGCGGAAAGCCGAAGCTGCTTCTATTCTCCCATCTCAGCGGCGTCGACGTGATGACCGGAGCGGAAAAGCTCTTCCTGCTCTTTATCCGGGAGCTCGCATCGCACTTTGACTGCAAGCTGGTCGTGCCGCAGGAGGGCGTGCTTGCCGTGCAGGCGCGCGCCGCCGGGATCGGGACGCTTGCCATGGAGCTGCCGCTCAGCCTGGCGCTGTTCAGCGCGCTGCCGCAGGTCGACGCCGAGGTCGGCGCGCTGCCTTCGCACCCGGCATGGGAGCCGCTCGTTTTTCTGCTGCTCCGCGAGTCGCCGGATTACGTGTGGACCAACACGACCGTGCATCCGATGCCGGCGATGGCCGCGACGTCCCTCGGCATTCCGACGATCTGGTCGGTCATGGAGACGATGCGGGCTACGCCGAACCGTCCGGCGGCGGCTGCGATCGTCAATCTCTACAGCCAACTGATCGTCGGCATCTCCGATAGCGTGCTGGAGCCGTACGTCGAATCCGGCGCGGCAGGCAAAACGGCCGTGCTGCGTCCCTATGTCGAGCCGGCCGCGCACGCGCCCGAGCGTTGGCCGGAGATCCGAGCGCGGCAGCGCGGGCGGCTCGGCTTCCGCGAGGAGGACTTCGTGACCGGCTTTGTCGCCGCCACGATCTATCCGAACAAGGGGCTGCTCGAGTTCGTACACGCGATGATTCCGCTTATGAAGCAGCATCCGGGCGTCCGCGCGATGATCGTCGGCAAGTCGGTCGACGAGCCGTACGTTCACACCTGCAGGGATCTGATCTGGCGCCAGGGGCTTAGCAGCCGTTTCGCCTGGATGGAGTTCCGCGAGCGGATCGAGGAGATCTACGCCCCGATGGACGCGGTCGTCGTCCCGAGCCTGGTGCCGGAGGGCTTCGGCATGACCGCGCTTGAGGGGATGATGTTCGGCAAGCCGGTCGTCGCCTTCGCGGCGGGCGGGCTGCGCGAGATTCTCGAGCAGGCGGAAGCAGGGGCCTGGCTCGTGCCGACCGGGTATGCGCAAGGGCTGACCGAGCGGCTGCATATGCTGATGAGCAACCCGGCGCTGCGGCAATCGCTTGGCGCGCACAACGCCAGCGTCGCGGCTGAGCGCTTCGGCGTCCGGCAATTCCGCGAGGCGCTCGGCGCCTGGCTGCGCCGTCTGCCGCCGCCGGCGTCGCTGCAGCCGGAAGCCCCGCCGCCCGAGATTCCGCAGCACGGGCTCGTGCGCGGCGCGGGCAGCGGCGCGGTCTACTTGATTCAACACGGCCGCAAGCGTCCCTTCGTTTCGCCGAAGGCGCTGCGGGACCACGGCTTCCGCTTCGAGGACGTCCGCAACGTCCCGGATCTGGTTCTTGACTTCATCCCGGACGGCGAGCCGCTGCTTGAAGCGCATGCGGGAAGGCGCCGGCCGCGGCGGGGGCGAGGCCGGGGACGTCGCCGGCTGAGAAAACGCGGCCGCTCGCGCATTCGCGGGACGCGCGTCCGCTTGTCCAGGCGCCGCGGGCGCAGCCGCAGGCGGGTCTCCGCGCGAAGCGCCGGGCGCAAGAGAAGAAGATCCGCATCAGCGAGGAAAAGGAAAGGAAGATGATGGCATGCGAGTCGTCACGATCCTGGGCACGCGGCCGGAGGTCATCCGGCTCAGCCTGCTCACGCGCCTTCTGGACGATCTCTCAGGTCGTCACGTCATCGTGCATACCGGGCAAAATTTCTCGCCGAGGCTGAACGACATTTTCTACGAGGAAATGGAGCTTCGTCAGCCCGACGTGCAAATTACCGCACGCAAAGAAACGGTCGGCGCGCAGCTGTCCGCCACGTTCGCCGCGGTCGAAGAGGTGCTGCTGCGCGAGCGGCCGGACCGCGTGCTGCTGCTGGGCGACACGAACAGCGCGCTGTGCGCGGTGCTCGCCGAGCGGCTCGGCTACCCGGTCGTGCATATGGAAGCGGGCAACCGCTGCTTCGACCTGGCCGTGCCGGAGGAGAAAAACCGTCGCATCATCGACGCGGTATCGACCGCCAATCTCCCTTATACGGAGAACAGCAAGCAAAATTTGCTGCGCGAGGGCTTCCCCGTCGCGCGAATCTTCAAGACGGGTAATCCGATCTTCGAGGTGCTCGAGCACTACAAGCCGAAAATCGACGCAAGCGATGTGCTGGAACGGCTCAAGCTGCAGCCCGGCGGCTACCTGCTCGCTACGATCCACCGCGCGGAAAACGTCGACGATCCGGGACGGCTGCGGGAAATCGTGACCGGCCTCGGGATGGTGGCGGAGCAGCAGGGGATGCGGCTCATTTGCAGCCTGCACCCGCGGACGCGCTCGCGCCTCACCACCGACATGGCGGAGCTGATCCACCCACTGCTCGAGTTTCACGAGCCGTTCGGCTTTTTCGATTTTGTCCAATTGGAGCGCAGCACGCGCTGCGCGCTGACCGACAGCGGCACGGTGCAGGAGGAATGCTGCATCTTCCAGGTGCCGGCCGTCACGGTGCGGCGGACGACGGAGCGGCCGGAGACGGTCGATTGCGGGAGCAACATCGTGTCCGGCGTCGAAGCGCGAGCGATCGCGCGGTCCGCGGACGCGATGATCCGTCTCGGCACGGGCTGGCAGCTGCCGGAGGGCTATGGGGACCGTCAAGTATCTTCAAAGGTGGCCAAATACGTGCTTGGAGGGATTATGGATGTATGAAGGCAAACGCATCCTCGTAACCGGGGGCACCGGCTCGTGGGGGCATGAGCTGGTACGTCAGCTGCTCTTGCTCGGACCGAAGGAAATCATCGTTTATTCACGGAGCGAGTCGAGCCAGGTGGCGATGAGCCGCGAGTTCGAGGACGCGAGGCTGACCTTTTTCATCGGGGACGTAAGGGACCGCGAGGCGCTCTCCAAAGCTTGCCAGGGCGTGGATATTCTGTTCCACCTGGCGGCGCTGAAGCATGTGCCCGTATGCGAGATTCAGCCGTACGAAGCGCTCAAGACCAACGTGCTCGGGACGCAAAACGTCATCGAAGCGGCGATCGAAAATAAAGTGGACCGCGTCATCAACATCTCGACCGACAAGGCGGCGAATCCGTCCAACTTTTACGGCATGACCAAGGCGATCGGCGAAAAGCTCATCGTGTACGCGAACCTGCTGAAGTCCGACACGAAGTTCGTCTGCGTCCGGGGCGGCAACGTGCTGGGCACGAACGGCAGCGTCATCCACCTGTTCATGGACCATATTAAAAACCGCGGCCAGGTCAACCTGACGCACCGAGATATGACGCGCTTCTTTCTCACGCTGCAGGACGCGATCACGCTGCTGTTCAAGGCGGTGGAGGTCAGCGTAGGGGGCGAGATTTTCGTCATGAAGATGCCGACCTGCCGGATCATCGACCTGGCCGAAGTGCTCATGGACGCGATGGGCAAGTCCGCGGAGGTCGTAGAGACGGGCATACGTCCCGGCGAAAAGCTCGACGAGATCCTGCTCACCGAATACGAGAGCCAGAGCACCGTCGAGTACGACGATCAGTACCTGGTTATTCTGCCGACGCTGGAGCTCGAAGGCCTTCAGGCGCATTACGATGCCTATCCGCGTGCGGAGCTCCATAGCTACAGCTCGGGGACCGGACTTATGAATCATGAGGAAATCCGCGGCATGCTGGTGCGTGGGGGGTTCCTCCAATGAAGGTGCTGGTGCTTGGCGGAAGCGGAATGGCGGGGCATGTCATCGCGGCTTACCTGCTGAAGCGCACCGGGCACGAGGTGACGGTCACGGTACGGACGGCCGGGGATATCCCGGTCGTGCGGAATGCCTGCGGCGTCGCGGACAGCGCCGCGCAGGCCGGGGCCGCGGACGACGGCGTCCGGACGGCGCTTGCCGTCCGCGTGCTGGACGTCCGGCGCTTCGAGCAGGTCGCGGATCTGGTTGCCGAGACGCAGCCGGACCTCATCGTGAATGCGGTGGGCGTGCTGAATCGGCAGGCGGAGGACCACCCGCTGGACGCGTACCTCGTAAACGGCTTGCTGCCGCACTGGCTGCGACATCTGTGCAAGCGCGGAGGCGGCAGGCTGATTCATATCAGCTCGGACTGCGTGTTTCTCGGAGACCGGGGCGGCTATACGGAGGAGGAGCGGCCGGACGGCGAGACGGTGTACGCGCGCAGCAAGGCGCTCGGCGAGATTACCGACCCCGCATGCCTGACGCTTCGCACGTCCATCATCGGGCCGGAGCTGCGCACTCACGGGATCGGTCTGCTCAAGTGGTTTCTTGGCAGCTCGGGCAGCGTGTCGGGCTATCTCAACGTTCACTGGAACGGCGTGACGACGCTCGAGCTCGCCAAGGCCGTGGAATGGGCGATGGAACATCCCGGCGTCGGCGGTCTCGTGCATCTGACGGCACCCGAAGCGGTTAATAAGCATGATCTGCTCGGCCTGTTCGCCGAGACGTTCGGACGGACGGACGTGGAAATCGTGCCGGAAGCGGAGCCTTCGATCGACCGCACGCTGGCGCCGACGAATAGCGGCTTCGACTACCGGCCTCCCGGGTATGCGCAAATGCTGGCGGAGCTGCGGCAGTGGATGGAGGGCGAAGCGGTTTGATGCGGGTGCTGGTCACTGGCGCCGCGGGCTTCAGCGGCCGGCACGCGTGCGAACGGCTGGCACAGGAAGGCATGGAGGTGACAGCCGTCGTGTCTCCGCGGGCTTCGGCGTCTGGCGCGCGCCCGCCAGTTCTGGGCGCGGCGGCCGAGCTTGCTTGCGATCTGACGGACCGCGCGTCCGTCCGGTCGCTGCTTGAGCAGGCGCGGCCCGACGCCGTGCTCCATCTGGCCGGCCGCAATGCGGTGGACGAATCCTGGCGGTCGCCGGACGCCGTGCTGTCCGCCAACCTGCTGTCCACGGTCTACGTGCTGGAAGGCGCCCGCGCGCTCCCGGACTGCCGCACGCTTGTGGTCGGCTCGATGCTGAGTCCGCGCCCGGACGAAGATCTGACGCGCACGCTGCATCCGTACGGCTTCAGTAAGGCGCTGCAGGTCACGGCCGCGCTGGCTTGGCACCACTGGTACGGGCAGCAGGTGATCGTCGCCGAGCCGTGCAACCTGATCGGGCCCGGCGGCAGCGCCGGCATCTGCGGCAAGATCGCGCGCTGGGCCGCGGCCTGCGAGCGGGACGCCGGGACGGACCGGGAGCCGGGGCCGTTCCGGTTGTCCTCGCTGGAGGAACGCCGCGACTTCCTCGACGTGCGCGATGCCGCCGCGGCATACGCCGTGCTGCTGCGGGCCGGCACGTCCGGCATCCGCTACGCGCTGGAGTCGGGCACGCTGCGCAGCCTCGGCGAGGTGAAGGCGGCCTTCGACCAGGCGAGCCGCGTGCCGCTGCGCTGGGAGATCGGGTCGGCTGGCGGTCCGTCGCCGCAGGCGCGGCACGCGGAGGCCATCCGCGAGCTCGGCTGGCAGCCGTCCGTGCCGTTCGAGCGTTCGATTGCCGATACGCTGCAGTCCGAACGGGAGCGCGCGGCCGAATCGGAATGAACGGCTTGGCCGAATGAGTTGAATGGCTTGAAAGGCTTGAATGGCTTGAATGGCTTGAATGGCTTGAATGGCTTGAATAGCTTGAATAGCTCGAATGGCTTGAATGGCTTGAATAGCTTGAATAGCTCGAATGGCTTGAATGGCTTGAATGGCTTGAAAGGCTTGAAAGGCTTGAATGGCATTGACCGGACGCAGCAGCCTCATCGGGGAGGAGGAACCGAGCATGAGCAGCGCAGGTGCGGGCAAGGGCGGCAGCCCGGTCGGCGGTCAGGACGCAGTCCGGCCGAAGGTAACTGCCGTCATCCCTTTTTATAACGATCCGTATATCGGGGAAGCCGTCGAGAGCGCGCTGGCGCAGCGCTTCGAAGGGCTGGAGGTCATCGTCGTTGACGACGGCTCTACGCGCGAAGCGTGGCGGCTCGACCGGTACGCAGGCCGCATTCACGTGCTCGGCAAAGCCAACGGCGGCACGGCGAGCGCGCTTAACCACGGCTTCCGCATGGCGCGGGGCGAATACGTCGCCTGGCTGAGCTCGGACGACCGATGGCTGCCGGGCAAGCTGGCGCGCCAGGTCGAGCATATGGAGCGGACCGGGTCGGCGCTCAGCCATACCGCCTTCCGTACGATCGACGCCGCCGGCGTGCCGGGCTCGAAGCCGGTGAGGCTCGCATTTGAGAGCCGATACGACTTCTACCGGTCGCTGCTGCGCTCGAACGCAATCAACGGCTGCACGGTCATGCTGCGTAAATCGCTGTTCGAGCAGTTGGGCGGCTTCGACGAAGGCGCGGTTTTTACGCACGATTATGACTTATGGGTCCGTGCGGTACTGGCCGGCTATCCGCCGACCTATCTGAACGAGCCGCTCACCGAATACCGCAAGCATGCCGGAATGGGGACGGTTCTCCACAAAGGCGAAGCGGAGGCGGAATTCATGGCGACAGCGGCCAAATACAGAGGAAGCCTGACCCGGTTGCTCACTGCGTTGCGGCCGCCGGCGGGCAGGGGAAGATAAGGAAGGCTCTCGCAAAGCGAAACCGTTCAGCCGGGAAAGTTGCGGCTGGACGGCTTTTTGCGTGCGGCGGAGCGGCTCATTCTTAGACGCAACGTCAAAAAGACGCCCGGCGTTCGTTCGCCGCTGCGTCCTTTTATCGTGCAATCATCCGCCCACGCGGGCGATCAGACCGTTCAAGCCGTGTACGTACCAGTTGTGGACCATGGCGAACTCCGCGTTGACCTGGTCCAAGTGGCGGGAGGTGCCCGAGTTGGCATGCCAGCGGTAGGCGGTGAGCGGCGAGTTGACGAAGTGAAAGTCGAAGCCCGTCAAAATCACCCGGAGCCAGTAGTCGTAATCCTGGGTGTAGCGCAGCGCCTCGTTGAACCATCCGATACGGTCGACGACGCTGCGATGCATCATAACGGTGCAGCCGTTGATCGGGCAAAAAGTGTGAAGTCCGCGTAAAAAAGCCCCGGCGCTGGCGAACTTGACGGCCAGCTGCGGCTTGAGCAGCTCTCCGCCGGCGCCGATCAGGTCGAAGTCCGTGCTGCTGATCAGCGCGCCTCGCGTCAGCATATGGCCGAGCTGGCCGGCTACCTTGTGCGGATAAAAAATATCGTCGGAGCTCAGCCACGCGATATATTCGCCGTTGGACATGCGGATGCCGTGGTTCAGCGCGCTCGCCGTGCCGCCGTTCGCCTTGCCGACGTAGTGGATTCTGGACCGGTACGGATCCAGCAGATGCTGGTTTGCGGTCGATCCGTCGTCCACGACGATGATCTCGATATGCTGATAGGTCTGTGCCAGCGCGCTGGCGACCGCCTGATTGACGTAGCCGTCGTTATAAAAAGGGATGATGATGCTAACCAAGGGGCTCGACATCGCATGCCCTCCTTTCCCCGCCTCTTCTACATAACAGTCTATGTCCAAGAGGGGAAGGAAGGCACGACGCTTGACCGGGGGCAAGCGTCATGGATGGCGAATCGTTTGTAACATGACCGCATTCATTCATACCAGACCAGATCAGATCAGATTGCCCAGCGAAGCAGCAATCCCGCCTGCGTCAGACCGCTGCCGAACCCGTATAGCGCGACCGTCTGCCCGGCTGCGAGCCGGCCGTCCTTCACTGCGAGGTCCAGCGCCAGCGGAATCGAGGCCGCCGACGTATTGCCGTACTCGGCGGCGCTGGTCAGCGCGCGCTCGTAAGGCATATCGAGCCGCTCGCAGATCGCCTCGATCATGCGCAGGTTCGCGCTGTGCGGCACGAGCCAGTCGAGCTGCTCGGCAGCCAGTCCGCTGTCCTGCAGCAGGCTGCGCACGCCGTCGGGCACGGTAGAGAGCGCCCACTTGTACACCTCGCGGCCGTTCTGCACGATGCGCCCGTCGCCGGCGAGCGGCTGGCCGTTCCAATCGCTCGATAGGCCCGAGGCATACACGTGAATGCCGCCGCTGCCGTCCGTCACGGCGTGCGACGCCAGGAAGCGCCCTTCGTCCGCGCGCTCGACGAGCACGGCGCCTGCGCCGTCGCCGAACAGGATGCAGGTGGAGCGGTCCGCGTAATCCGTGATCTTGCTCAGCGTCTCGGCGCCGATGACGAGGATCTTGCGGTACATGCCGGTCAGAATCAGCCCGTTCGCCGTCTGAAGCGCGGAGACGAAGCCCGCGCATGCGGCGTTCAGGTCGAACGCAAGCGCGGCCTTGAAGCCGAATGCTTCCTGCACGCGCGAGGCGACCGAAGGGAATGGATGGTCGGGCGTCGTGGTGGCGACGAGGACGCCGTCGATGTCGTCGGTCGAAGTCGGATATCTGCTCAGCAGATCCCGCAAGGCGGCGATGGCGAGGTGACTTGTAAACTCGCCGTCCGCGGCGATGCGGCGCTCGCGGATGCCCGTACGGCGGACGATCCACTCGTCGTTCGTATCGACCAGGGCGGATAGCTCATCGTTGTTCAGAATGCGCTGCGGCAGATGGCTGCCGATGGCGGTGATAGCGGAACGGGATTGGAGAGACATGGCAGAATCCTCCTTGGGTTGGCGCCAGGTATTAGTACCAGGTTTTAATACCATCATACGCTTCTCGAAGGAAAGAGTCAATTCAATCCGAACGAGAGTACAACCGCAGGGCAGCAGGGGTAATAAAAGCTGTATGCATAGATCATGGGCTGGCGCTTCGTGCGGATTGGATGAATACAATCAGCGATAGGGGGCAAGCGAGACACAATGCTTAAAGTGGGAATCGCAGGCGCAAGAGGGCTGAGCGCACTTAAGGGGTTTCAAGGGATTGAAGACACGGAGGTTGTCGCGCTATGCGACTTGGACGGAGATTATTTAGATCTGAAGGCGAAGGAACATGGCATTCCCCGAACCTACCGCATCTATGAAGATATGCTGGAATCGGATATCGACGCGGTAGTCGTATCGACACCGATGCAGCTGCATGTTCCGCAGTCGATCGCCGCGTTGCAAGCCGGCAAGCACGTGCTCTGCGAAGTAACGGCCGCCGTGGCGATGGACGAATTGTGGTGGCTGAAGGAAACCGTGGAAGCATCGGGCAAGGTTTATATGATGGCTGAGAACTATTGCTACATCCCGCAAAATCAGCAAATTTTCCAAATGGTCCAACAAGGGTTGTTCGGAGAGGTCTACTTTGGCGAAGGCGATTATTTGCACGACATTCGCAACCTGGCTTTTCAAGCGAACCGCGTGGAACGGCAAGCGCATATCGGCAAGCCGACCTGGCGCAACTATTGGCAGCTTGGCAAGCGGGGCAACTTTTACCCGACGCACAGCCTCGGGCCGATCATGCAATGGTTTCAGGGCGATCGTATTCGCACTGTCTCGACATTCGGAGCCGGCTGGCATACGGATAATCGCTTTCGTCAAGAAGATACGTCGATTACGATCTGTCAGATGGCAAGCGGCAAGCTCATCAAGCTGCGACTCGACTGCATGTCCAAGCGGCCGCACAATATGTCCTATTATGCGCTGCAAGGAACCAAAGGCTGTTACGAAGCGCCGCGCGGACTTGGCGATACGCACAAAATTTGGATAGATGGGGATGGCAGCTCGGCCGAAGATCCGCAGTGGCGTCCGCTAAGCGACTTCGACGACTATTTGCCGGAACGATACAAGAAGGCGACCGAAGAACAACGTTCGGCGGGCCATTGGGGCGGAGATTATTTTATCGTCGAAGATTTCATCAATGCCGTAAGAGGGGCTGGCAAACCAGCTATCGACGTCTACGATGCCTGCGAGTGGACGGCGGTCGCCCTTCTGTCGGAGCTGTCGGCGATGAACGGCGGCAGAGCCATGGACATGCCGGACTTCCGCAACGCATCTACGATCGCGGAGCAGGGCATCGAATTTTAGAAAGTGAGCGATAGCTCGCGAACCAAGCGGGCTGGGATCACGATGAATTGTGATTCCAGCCCGTTTCAATAATTATTATTAATTGTGCTTTATTCAGCTAGAACAGAAGGTGCATGTGCATCGAAATATACTTCGATTAAGTAAAAAAACTCTCCGATCTTAGATAAGTTTTCTGCGAGGATCGGAAGAATGAAAAGCTCGAGAGGCTTTTCGTCCTTCATGATCTCGATCCGGATATCATGGGTGCCGGCAGCCAAGCTTAGTTCATGCATCTTGCTTCTCGGCGAACGGTGATAAGCAGGCATAAACTCCGTTTCTTGGTCGTCTTCGAATAAAATCGTTCCGTTCAGCCACACTTTAACCGGATTAGCCGTTCCTGCGATCAACCGAATGGCTTGTTCATTTGGATTGACAAGCTTGGAAACTGCGGTATATTTACCAGGCACCGTCGTATTCAAGGCGCTGCTAAAGTCAATTCGATCACCTGCGCAGTCGACCGTTTGCATAACCGATTCATTCGGGCCGGATATTTGCCATCGTGACGCGGCCAGAAGATTGAAATGAACGGTTTCTTTCGACCATTGGGCATGATCATGGATTCGGTGGATGATTAGCGCTATCTCATTCGTTACGGAAATGACTTCAGGTGCATGGATCGTGTCCGTCCAAGTCAGTACGCCGCCAGGTGCAAGGTTAAAGGGGCGAGTACCTGAGCCGCTCCAGGCATCGGGTAGCTGCCAATCGAGATTCCCGTTCCATGCCTCTCGGGAGTGGTTCACTAAAGTCAGTGAAAGTTGTTTTGCTCCGCCGCGTCCGATCGAAGGGCCACCCATTCCATAGTCGATTGTCAGTTCTAAGCCTAATCGGGTAGTCCGTGTGCCTTGGGGGAGCAGAATACGATTGGCAGTAAAGGGGGTGTTCCATAGCGCAGTCACCGTGTCAGGCACTTCTAGAATTTCTACTCCGGCCCCCCATGTCGCCAATACTTCGCGTCCGGCCCGCATCGTGCGATGAGTCAGCTCATCCAAAGTAGCTGGAGCGGGAAAGCCTTTAATTTGTGGGCTGACGACGATTCGATCGCCAACTGGATTAACCCATCTATCCGGCAGAAGCTCCGGTCCGAGAATCATCCCTAGTATTGCACCAAGTGTAGCCGCGGTACAGTCCGTATCATAGCCGCAGTTGACTGCCTTCAGCAGACAGTCCTCGAAATCGGTTCCGTACAGCCAGCCAAGAATCGTAAAAGCGATATTTTGCGGAGCGTCCGTAAAGTTGTCGTTTCCGTGATGCTCAAGAATGAGGCGGCGCGTTTCCAACCAATCCTTACCTTCCTTGTGCCAGCGGAGCAAATCGTGAATGGCTTTTGCGGTCCGACACGTCGGAGGAATGTGCTGCAGACCGATGTTGATTAATCGGTCTCTGTCCGTTTCGATAAAGATAGCGCTTTCGATAGCGGCGAAAAACATTTCCCCGTATACGCCTTCACCGCCTGCATGGTCGACGATCGCATCCTGATAGGCATAATAGGCAGCCACATGTGGTGCGCCGGGAGCAACCATTGCCCATATTTCCGAGCGTATAGGTGAGCCCATGCAATCGGTAAACGGATTGTTGAACCATCCCGCCACGGGAGCTGCTAGTCCTCTGCGCAAGTTAGCTAGGGCATAGCCGTATTCGTCGAACGGGAAAAATACGTGTTCTACCCATTCTTGTCCTAACTCGATCGCTGTTAATCGCGCTCCGTATTGCTCTAAGGCATGCAGCCAAACGAGCTGTAAATCTAAATCGTCGTTTTCCAGCGGTCCATCGGGTAATTTTGGATAGAACGTTAAATTGAGCAGCTCCTTGGAGCCTTCCACCGGCGCTCCGAGCGTTCCCCCTATATTTTTACCAAGCCAGCCTCCATACACCCGGCGATAGTAGTCCTGTTCAGCGATGGTCTTACTAGCCATCATTCAAACTCCTTTTGAGCGCTTATTTTTTTGTTATACTGATCTTAGCAGTGAGCGAGTTGCTAAATCCATGTACAGCTTTAAGATTAGGACCGTCTCAAAAATGGGAGGTAAGGCATGGAATATTTTTCGCTACCTCGGACTTCCTCACTGGATGTTAGATGGGTTGGCGTATTTGAAACGAGTAGCGGCTTAGCAGGGAGCAACCATTATAACCCGCATTATGAATTGATCGTGGCAGCGGAAGGGCCTGTTTACCTGCAAGTGGGGGAGCGCAGCCTGGTATTGAAATCAGGAGAAACTTTACTGTTAAAGCCCTGGGAGCAGCATTCCAGTCTGAAGCAAACAGATTCGGGCAGGTTTTTCTGGGTGCAGTTTACGTCCAATCCGCCTTTGCTTGAGCTGGACGGCTCGAAGATTGCGAGAGAAGACCTTAATATTGTCCATGTTCTGCCCAATGAATTGAGAACTTCATCTCACCGAGATGTCGATGGACTGCTCATTCCAAGACAATTTCAGTTGACGAACCGCTACCGGATAATGACCGAGTTCGAAAGGCTGATAAAGGAATCCAATGAGCCGGAAGGGTATTTTCGCTACCGGATGTCACTTATCCTGGCCGGGATTCTGGAGCATATCGCTGACGAATCGCTTCACTCCAATCGTGAATTTCAAATTTCCGGGTCGTTTCTTACATTTCGTAAAATCGTCAACTATCTGGACGAGACCTATGCACAAAACGTCAGAAAGGAAGCGATAGAGCGCAGTCTCGAACGCAAATACGAGTATATCTGCCAGGTGTTCAAGAAATATGCGGGCATCACGATCGTAACGTATATCCAACAGCTTCGAATTCAGCGGGCTAAATATTTGCTCGCGAACAGAGCTGCCAGCCTGCAAGAAATTTCCGCTGAAGTTACGACCGCAAAACCGTTCGATACCGCATGATCGATCGTGGGGACGAATTTCCTTCCCAACGACCACATTAAATCGTTCGGATGTTAGTTAGGCGATCATAGACAAGCGACGGATCCCCGTAGATGTCCGACGATTGGGGGACCGAAATTCTTAAATCATATATGAAAACGATCACTTGAATGCGCATCGGTTGCAGCGTTCGATTGGAGACGGAGCAAATCATAACTCAGATCGTCTCGCGGTATTCCGAAGGACTCACGCCTGTCACGGACTTGAACAGCCGGCTCATGTAATAAGCATCGTCGTACCCGATGGCGGCGGCTACGTCCCTGATCGTCAACGGAGGGACGATGCTAAGCAGCTCTTTAGCCTTCTCGATGCGCAGCCTGATGATGAATTCCATCGGGGGAATGCCTTTGTGTTTTTTGAACAGGCTGCTGACGACGGCGGGCGTGACGCCAAAGTGCGCCGCGACGGACGGCAACGACAGCAGCTCGGTATAACGGCTGCGAATATAGCGTTCCATCTCGAGGACCAGCGCGGGCTGGTCCTCTTTGACCTGTTTTTCGGCCCCCGCGAGCTGGAACAGCTCGTCCAGCAGAACCCACATGCCTTCCAGGAGGGCAGCGTATTTGTATGAGCCGGAGATCAACTCGTCGATTTCCAGCTCGATCTCGAGCATACGCGGCTGGCTTGGACCGGGATTCGTCTGATGGAATAGCTGGACGACCCGCTTGAGCACGCCTTCCAGCCTGATCTGCGGACATGACTGGCGTTCGCAGTCGCGGAGCAGCGCGGCAAATTCCGCCTTGAAGGGGCCGGGCTGCCGCTTCTCGATCCAGTTCAGCAGCAGCTTTTCCGCATTGGCGGCCAGCGGATGATCGGGAGTCCGCTCGCTTTGCTCGTCGGCATGCGGATCGATTCGCCGGGACTGGCCGAAGACGGCGAATTTCTGCAAGAGAATCCGGTCCCGCTGGAGCAGATAGGGAAGGTCGTCCACGGCTGTGAAGGGCGAGCGGGCAACCATCGTGACCGGGAACCGGCACGCCAGCAGCTTGTCGTACAAACGGTCGGCGATGTCCGCAAATGCCATGCCGGGCGCGCCGGGAGAAGCGAGAATGACCAGCTTCTCGTTGGCATGGTTCAGCTGCACGGTCCAGAACCGATGCGGCTTGGGCACGAGCTCGCCCAGCAGCCTGGATAGATCGTTCTTAAGCCAAAAGTCCTTGGCCGGCGTCAGCCAATTGCCTCCGAATCTGCTGACGGATCCCGCGCACAGCAGCAGCCCACCAAAGGCGCGATAGTCCCGGAACATCCGCTCCAGCTCAGCCGCAGGGGGGAGAAAATCGATCTCCTTGCGGACGATGTCGTCCAGCAGCTCGTCCTGCCGTTTGCTTTTCTCCGCTTCAAGAACGTCGTGCAGCTTGCCCAACAAGTCGCCCAGCGCCTGGGGAGAGAGCGGCTTCAGCAGATAATCCTCCACGCCGAGCTGCAAGGCTCTTTTTGCGTAATCGAACTCCTGATAGCCGCTTAGCAGCACGATTTTCGCGTCAAGCCCCCGTCTGCGCAGCTCTCCGATCAGCGTCAGCCCGTCCATCGTCGGCATCTTGATATCCGTGAAGACGACGTCCGGCCGCGCGGCTGCGATCAGCTCGAGCGCCTCGTCGCCGTCGGCAGCCTCCCCGACAATCGCAAACCCGTCATGCGCCTGCCGAATGCTGTTCTTAATATTCCGCAGCAGCAGCGGCTCGTCGTCGACGACCACGATTTTGTACATGTCGTACTAGCTCCTCCTTTCGCGTGCGATTTTTCCGCCGATCGTGACGGTCGCGCCGCCATTCTCGTCGCTGCCTAGCAGGAAGACGGCCTCGTTTTTGTACAGACTCTTCAGGCGAATGTAAATATTCGCGAGCGCCATGCCGCCGATTTGCAGACGGTTCTCGTAATCGTGACTGTCAAGGCGCCTCTCGAGTTCCTCGATCTTGGCCATAAGCTTCTCCAGCTCCCCGGGTCGGAAGCCTTTGCCATTGTCCCGCACGGTCACCGTCCACGTATCGCCTTCCGCTGCGCCGCCGATGCGAATGCGGTAGGGCGGCTTGACGCCCGCGAAGCCGTGGTTGAACGCATTTTCGACGAGCGGCTGCAGGATGAGCTTGGGCACGGGAATCGATGCCATGTCGCCGTCGAAGACAATCTCGTAGTCCAGCCGGTCTTCATAGCGGAAATGCTGCATGGCCAAGTAGTTGGCCGCATGCGCGAATTCGTCCGCCAGGCTCGTCCGCGATGCGTCATAGGAGCCGATGTAGCGGAGCATCTGGCCCAGGCGGCTGCACATCTCTACGATGTTGTCGTTCCCCTGCTCCTGGCCGACGGCGCTGATGCCCATCAGCGAGTTGAAGAGAAAATGGGGATCCATCTGGGCCTGCAGCGCTCGCATATGCGCCTCCATCTCCTTGGAACGCGATTGAATCGTTTCGTTCATCGACTCCTGGAGCCGCTGAAGCGTCTTGCGAAAAGCCATGTTGAGCAGCGTAATCTCGTTGTTGGCGCCTTGCAGCCGGATCGGATCGCCCGGGTTGTGCAGCGAGATCGTCTGCAGCGACTTGCGCAGCTGCTTGATCGGAACGGTCAATCGATTGGTGATGAGCAGCAGGAGCAGCGACGTGCCTAGTATCAGTCCGATTCCCGCGTAAAGGATCATTCGCTGCATCCGGTAGACCGGCGCCATGAAGTCCGCTTTGGGAAGCGCCTCGTAGACGGTCCAGCCCGAGAGCGGCGCGACGCCGCGATAGACGAGCTTATCCGAGCCGAATGCCGCCATCTGCCGTCCCTGCAGGTCTGCCGGGTAGACGATCGTGCCGCTGCCGTCGGCGACGACAATCTCCGCCTGCCCGACGAGAGAAGGCGCGCAGATCTCTTCCAGCAAGGCATAGGGCTGCTGGATGACAACGTAGCCGAGCGGGGATGAATTGCCCCAGGAATATACCATTTTTCTCGCAAAGGAGATGAGTTTGACGGGATTTTGTTCCCGAAAAATCTGCTGATCGTCGGCTGGAAGCAGCACCGAGTTGCCGTCCTTTGCCCGGATGTCCTTCAGCCAAGGAACCTGGCGCAAATCCGAAGCTACGGAGAAATTGTTGTCCGGCAGCACCGACCAGGACACGTAGTTGCTTTTCCCGTTAAAAATAACGACTCTTCTGGCCTGATTTTTGGTCCCCACGATCGAGAGGAGAACGTCGATGATCCGCTTGCGCTGATCCGGGAAGCGGTCGAAATAGTTGACATCCCCGTTCTCGTATTCGAGCGTATCCACCAGCATCTCCTGCAAGTCTTTATTGAAAAAAATGACATTGGACAGGTCGTCCATCCGGTCGACGAGCGAATCGATCTGCGTCGCGATCCGGCCGACCGACTGTTCCATTCCCTTGTAGGAATTGTCTTTGAGCGTGTGGCTGATATAAACGTAAAACAGCGCGGCCAATCCCAATATGATTGCGGATACGAAGGTCGAGTAGATGATGAACATCTTGAACGGAAAAGAGATTCTCATCCGCAAGCGGCATTCTTCCTTTCGTTCGGGTCGTCGCCGTGAATCGGCAGGCAGCTTGAGCCCGCCGGCTGCTCCTACGATAACATAAGGCTTGTCGGCGTGTAAGCCATTTAAAAATAATCCATCGCGTCCGGCCGAAATTGTCCATTTTGAGAGATGGCGTATTGCTTTATGATGAATGGCGAGAGCTCTCGCACCGACGAACGAACAGGGAGGTTGCAACAAAATGAGAAACGGACGGAAAGCGGCTTTATCCTTATTGACCCTGAGCGTGCTGCTTATGGCCGCCTGCGGCGGCAACGATGGAGGCAATGCGGCGGCATCGCCGGATGCAAGCCCGGCGTCAACCGGCGCTTCGGCGCCCGCAGAGACGAATAAAACGCCGGTCAAGCTGACGTTCGCCACCTATAATGCCTGGTGGAACATGGAAAACCTGCAAAAGGCGATCAAGATGTACGAAGAGGAAACGGGCAATACGATCGAGCCGCAGATCTACCCGGACGATCAATTCATGAACGTGCTGAAGGCGAAGCTGGCGACGGGCGACGTGCCGGACGTGTTCGCCTTCAATCCCAGCGTTAAGGACTTCGGGCAGGATCAGCTCGCGCCATTGACTGGACCCTGGGTGGATAAGCTCGACAAATCGCGGGCCGTGAAAAACGGATACACGTGGGCCGGCGACGACAAAGTCTATGTGGCGCCATACGGCAGCACCTCGTTCATGGGATTGATGTACAACAAGGACGTCGTCGCCAAGGCGGGCGTGACGCTCCCGCTCAAAACATACGGCGACCTCCTCGCGGCGGCGGAGAAAATCAAGGCGGCCGGCGCCATCCCGCTGTACTTGCCTAACAAGGAGGCGTGGACCGCGCAGATCGACGTCTTCGCCGGCTCGCAGTACATCGCAATGAAGAATCCCGACTTCGCGCAGCAGGTCGCGTCAGGCAAGCTGAAGTACCAGGACGAGCCGCTGCTGGTCGACATGTTCAAGCGAATCGCCGACTTCCAGAAGAAGGGCTATATGAACGCCGATATGGCTTCGGCGACGATGCCGATGGCAGAGCAGGCGCTGGCGGAGGGCAAGGCCGCGTTTGTGGCGGGAGGCAACTGGCTGTACCAGGACTTCGTCCTTAACTATCCGGACAAGGCGGCCTCGATCGGCATGACGCCGTTCTCGTGGGGAGACGACCCCGCCGATCTGAGCGTCTTTAAGGGCGGCTCCGGCAACGGTCTGTATATTCCCGCGGCGTCCAAGCAGCCGGAGGCGGCGATGGACTTCATCAACTTCGTCATGAGCGACAAGGTCATGCAGGCGATGTACGAGATCGCGCCCGGCGCGAACGACGTGGGCGCGCCGACCAAGGCGAGCCCCTGGGATACCGAGCTGCAGGCGCTGGTCGACAACGGCACCGCCAAGACGGGCGACGCCTTCAACGATGCCGCCAATGCGATCGAACCGAACTTCGATTCGGGCGACATGGGCGCCGCCGGCCAGGCGCTGTTCGCGGGCAAGGACCCGTCGAAGGCGCTTGAGGATTTGTACAACAGCGTAGCCAAGAAAAACAAAGCCAAAAAAATTCCCGGCTTCTGATCCCGATCCGGCAGCAAAGCTCCATAAAAAGCAGAAATAAGTCCTGCCCGTCAGGGCGGGCTTATTTCTTGATCGAAGGTGATTTACGATGACAGGCAAACGCAAATCTTTCTATTCTTTGACCTTTCTCCTACCCGGCATGGCCATCTACCTGGTCTTTTTCATCGGACCGAACCTGCTCAGCCTCGGACTCGGCTTTACGGACTGGTCCGTGTACAGCATGACGGAGTTCGGCTTCAACGGCCTCGATAACTTCAAGCAGATGCTCTCCGAGTCGATTTTCAAAAAATCGATAGTCAACACGTTTTATTTCGCTTTCGCTACCGTCATTCTTAGCAATGTAATCGGTTTTTTGCTCGCTGTCATTATGAACGCCAAGCTGAAGCTCGAGTCGTTTTACCGCAGCGCGTTTTTTATACCGACGACGCTGAGCTTCCTGGTCGTCGGGCCGGTGTTCAACGCGCTGTACAACCCGGAGTCGGGACCGATCAACACTTTTCTGCGCGCGGTTGGGCTCGGTTCGCTCGCCAAGGGATGGCTGGTCGATCCGGCTTATGCTATGAATAGCGTCATCGTCATGAGTGTATGGTCGGGTATCGGGGTCACGATTCTGCTCTATATTTCCGGCTTGCAGTCCGTACCGCCGGAATATTACGAGGCTGCGGAGATCGACGGCTGCACGGCGTGGCAGAAGCTGCGGCACGTCTCGATTCCGCTGATCGTGCCGTCGATCACGGTCAACATCGTGCTGTCGCTGATCGGCGGCTTGAAGGTGTTCGGCCAGGTATTCGTGCTGACGAACGGCGGTCCGAACGACGCGACCCAGGTGTTCGGAACGCTTATATTCAAGACGTTCGGGGACGGGCTGCTGGGCTATTCCTCGGCCGTCGGCTTGGTGTTCACCGTGATCGTCTGTCTGATGAGCTTTGTGCTCGTCTATGCATTAAGGAAGCTGGAGGCGGAGTACTGAGATGAGAAAGTCTACTGCCCGCAAATGGCCGCTTGAGCTGGCCATGCTGCTCGTCACGCTCGTCTTCGTCATCCCGGTATGGATGGTGCTCGTCAACTCCTTCAAAAACGAGAAGGACGCCGCTTTTTTCGGCATCGGCCTGCCGGGAAGGCTGCACTTCGAAAATTATCGCAAAGTATTCGCGGAAGCCGACATTGTGGGGGCGTTTCTGAACGGCATGCTGTATTGCGCAGTCGTCGGCGTATTGTCGCTCGCCTTCGCTTCGATGGCCGCCTTTGTTATTGCCCGGTCCAAGGGAAGGCTGACCGAGCTGTCCTATTATGTATTCCTGTCGGGCATCGTGCTGCCGGGGGCGATCATCCCGACCTTCTTCCTGCTGCAGCGGATGGGCCTGATCGGCACCTATGCTTCGGTCATCGTCGTGCTGCTGTCGATGACGATGCCGATCGGCGTCTTCCTGTACACCGGGTTCGTCAAAACCGTGCCCGTCGAGCTGGACGAGGCGGCGATCATCGACGGAGCGGGCAGAATGCGGCTGTTTTTCGGTATCGTGTTCCCGCTGCTGACGCCGGTTACGATCACGCTCGTCATTTTCAACTTTATGGGCGTCTGGAACGATATTACGACGCAGCTTTATTTCGTGGACGCGAGCAAATGGACGATGCCGATGATGGTGTACCGGTTTCAGGGGATGTACAGCACCAAGTGGAACCTCGTGTTCGCGGATCTGGTTCTTACGTCGTTGCCCGTCATCATCGTGTACATCCTCGGCCAGAAGTATATGGTGTCGGGCATGACGCAAGGAGCGGTCAAAGGCTAGCCGGCCGCAAGTGAGCTTGTCGACGTTCGAACTTATGGGAGGGATGCTCGCATGATCGGAAAAAAAGCGAAAAGGGGACTCATCGTCATAGTTGCGGCGTTGCTAACGCTGGCGGGAGCGCCGGCCGGGTACGCGCAGCAAAGCAACGTCAACGCATCGGCATCCAAGTACGGCTCCGACAAAAACGAGGCGATCGTTTACGACTTTTACAATTCGACCGCGCCGACGTCTTATTATTACGATCCGAACGACCGCTATCAAGGCTGGAACGGCTGGACACAGCTCACGCCGTCGCTCGACAATCATGCGCTCAAGCTGGCGATCTCGGGCGCCAATCCGCAGTTTTACAGCGAAGACCAGCTGCATCTGAACGCCTCGATCTACAAATACATCCGCATCCGCATGATGAATCCGAACCCGACCGAGAGTGCGAGCATCTCATGGACGACGACGGCGGATACGACCTGGAATACGGCCAAATCGAAAGCGTTTACGATTCGCGGGAACGATGTCAGCTACTACGAATACGTCATCGATCTGAGCCAGACCGCCTCCTGGAGCGGCACGATCAAGCAGCTTATGATCAAGCCGGAGATCGGCGTCGGCAGCGGCAACATCTATATCGACTATATCAAGCTCGATACGGAAAACCTGAATCCGGGTGCGCTGACGTACAACTTCGACTACGATATGAACGGGTGGGGCGTCACCGGCGGCTACGGCGGCGCGACTGTGAGCGCGACCCGCGGCATCATGACGATCGCCAACACGAACGCCGCACCGTATGTGTATTCGCCGGACTGGCTGCTGTTCGATCCGACGGCGGTCCAATATATTCGCATCAAAATGAAAAACCGCTCCGCGGCGACCTCCGGCAAAATTTACTGGAACACTGTAGCCGATGCGAGCTTTAACGAAGCCAAGTCGGCCTCGTTCGCCATCAATCCGAACGACTCGGAATTCACGGAATATGTGGTCGACCTTAGCCAGACGGCAGCCTGGACAGGCGGCGGGACAGTTCGCCAGCTTCGGCTCGATCCGGAGCGCGGCGTCGCCTCGGGCGTCGAGGAGGTCGACTATGTCATCCTCGATACGATCAATCCGTCCGACCTCGCGTACACATTCGGCAGCGGTACGGCCGACTGGACCTCGGACGATTCGCTGTCCGCTGCGGGCGGCGCGCTGACCGTGCCGAATACGACGGCAGACACGAAAATCTTTTCCCCGAACAATCTGAACGTTAACGCCAGCCTGCTCAAATACGTCAAAATTACGCTGAAAAACAACACCTACAGCAATGTGGGACAGCTCTATTGGACGACGACGGACGATCCCGATTTTGACGAGCGCAAGTCGCAAACCTTCATTATTAATGAAATGGATAGCGGTTATACGACGTACACGATCGGGCTGAATCAAAATCAATACTGGCGGGGGACGATCAAGCAGCTTCGGATCGATCCGTCGAGCATGCAGCCGAGCGGCAGCTCCCAGATCACGCGGATCGCCGTGGTTGCCGACGGGGATACGTCCGCGCAGAACGGCCAGGTGCGGGAAGGCTTTTTGGACTATACGGTCGAGGACACGGCAGCGGCACGATCGATCAGACGGGCGGACCCGTGCAGGGGAAATATCAGAAGGACACGGTATGGAATCCCGTGACGCTCGACAAGGGCTTTACCCGTTATAACGGGGAGCTGACGCCCTTTAAGATTGACGATGTGTCCGATTCGGCTAAAAGCTCGGTGTCGCGAAGCATCGCCCCGCAAAAGAGCGGCTTGCTGGAATGGGACTTCCTGTTCGCGATGGACAACCCGTCCGCGGGTGGCACCGAATGGCGCCTGATGGACGGCAATACGCGGATCATCGGATTCGTGATGGAAAACGGCGGCTATTTCAGCAGCTATCCCGCCAACACGCTCGCCCAGATTACGCCTTATCAATGGTATATGGCGAAGGTCGTCGCGAACCTGGACAACCATACGTATAATGTATGGCTCAACGGCCAGCAGGTCGGAACCAATCTGGCGTTTGAAAATGTACCCGCGGGCAGCATCGACAGCGTCTATACGGGCACCTCGGTGAGCGGGAAAGTGAAGCTGTACGGCAAAAACCGGATTTATAAAATCGGTTATTTGTACAACGATTTCTTCGGCGACCGCCCGAATACGGCGCCGACGGGCCTTGCGACCGGCGGCAGCGGGGGCACCGCGCTCGTGCAACTGGTGAACAAGTCCCGCAGCGGACTCGCGCTGACGGACAATTCGGCCTCGAGCAATGTCACGGTCGGCGGCACCTTCTCGGCCGCGCATGGCGTCGTCGAATACGAGACCGATTTTATGCTGCCGACCAAGCAGGACGGCGTCAGCTTCAAGCTGAAGAGCGGGGCGACGGACGCGGTGCAAATCGTGACCGGCGGCGGCAACCTCGCCTATGTCGATGCGACAGGCGCCTCGCATACGCTGTGGGCTAATTATAAGGTCAACGTGTGGTACAACCTGATCGTCCGGGTCGATTTGTTCGGCGGCAAAGCGACCTTTTACGTGAACGGGCAGGACAAGTCGGGGAGCGTCGGACTGCGGAACGCCGTCACCACGCTCGACCGCTTCGAGACGGGCACTTCGACGCAAAATCAGGGTGTGCTGAAGCTGAGAACGGTGCGAGTGGCGCCCTACTATCCGTCGACAGTCCCGTATGTGGACAAGTCGTCCAGCACGACCGGCTGGACGGGAATTCAGCAGTGGAACGGTCTGGGCACGGTGCTGAACCGGATGATGATCGGCTACGGCACGTCGGACAAGACGCCCTATTTGGGCTATTACGACGATATGAACAAAGAGGCGGTCGACTGGCAGGTTAAGTTTATGGCCGAGCACGGCATCGATTTTGTCGCTCCGTTTTTTTACGCGGACGCGTTCGACTTCGCAAACCCGGTATTTACGCCGCGCGGCACAAGCTTCATGGATACGCTGATCAAGCGGTCCACCTACAAGGACAAGCTGAAGTTCGCGATGACGATGGGCGAGCTGCTGCAGGCGGGAGACAACTATGAAGCGGAGGGCGGTACGCTGACCGGAGGCGCGCAGCTTTTGACGAACCGGCAAGGGTACAAGGGCTGGGGCTTCGTCGGCTTTGCCGGCTTGAACAATGCGGCCTCGTATGCCGTGAGCGGCGAGGCGGGCGGCGCGCGGAAGCTGAACATCCGGTATGAAAACGCGCAAGCCGGCGCGCGAACGTTAAGTCTGTACGTGAACGGAGCGAAAACGGGGCAGGTAAGCTTCCCGGTTACGGCCGCAGGCAGCGGGGATAAATGGGGCATGGTCGCCGTCGACGTCACGCTCGCTGCGGGCGTCAATACGCTCAAGCTGCAATACGATTCCGGCGACACCGGCAATATCGCGATCGACAGTCTGAATCCGGTCGCGCCGATCCCGCTGCATGACGAGATCATGAACAATCTGCTGCCGTACTGGATCGAGATGTACTTCAAGAACCCCAATTACCTGCTCGACGACAACAAGCCGGTCATTCTGGTCTACGATTCGGGCTCCCTCATCGCCCAGCTCGGCTCCCCCGGGGCGGTCGCCGGTCTGCTGAACGAGATCAAGCAGGCCTTGATCGCCGAAGGCTTTGCCGGGGCGACGTTTATCGCCGAACAGCGGCCGAACGGCGGGGGCGACGGGCATATCGGGGACGGATCCGCGGCGGCGCTGGACGACCTGCGGGACGCCGGGTTCGACTATATTTACGCCTACTCCAATCAGTACAACAACTCGCAAATGAACAACTGGGCGACGCAGGCCAAAAACGCCGGCATCGACGCGATTGCCTCGCCGGGCGTCTCCTGGGATTCCCGTTACTGGTACCTGGATTACAGCGGCGTGTATGTGCAAATCAATACGCCGTCGCAATACGAGGACCATCTGAGGTGGGTGCGGGATTCCTATTTTACGCAAAGTGGATTCAACAAGGGAAGCGGATCGCTCGCACGTAAAATGACGCTGTTCGACAACTTTACGGAGTTCGGAGAGGGGCACAGCATCAGTCCGAGCAGTCTGTTCGGCTTCGGGTGGCTGAACGCGATCCGCAAAACCTTTACGACGGCTTCCGAGGGCCATTCCGACGTCAGGCCGGAGGGGCCGTACAACGCATTGTACAGCACGCTCGTCAGCTATAATATGCCGACCGTAGCCAAGGGAGAGTTCGAGCTGCTCGGACCTGCCGAGAACGCAAGGTACGGACCGCTCACGGACCGCTGGACGTTCAACGGATTTGCCGGCGTGCAGCGCAACGGCAGCGTCTGGGGCGCGCCGGATGCGCCTGACGGCGTACAAGCGGCGTTCATCCAGGGGCCGGGCACGATCGCCCAGCCGGTCGTGTTCGATACGGCCGGCGTATACAAGTTGCACTTCAAGATGGCCCGCCGCTCGGGGAGCACGCAGACGGTCAACGTCTACTTCGACAGCGCGCTGATCGGGACCTATACGCCTTCGTCGCTCGCTTACGCCGACTTTTATACCGATGCGGTCGCGGCAGCGGCGGGCACCCATACGATTCAGTTCAAGGGAATGACGAGCAACGACAATACCGTTTTCCTCGACAGCGTCGGCTTCGTCCAATAATCCCGCCGCGAGCGGATCGTCAACGGCAAGAAGAGCAGCCTGCGGGCTGCTTTTCTTTGTCTATGTACGCCGGGCATGAGGGACGGACGCGCCTGCGTTTGCGGACAGGCGGCCGTAGCCGTCAACGGCGCCAAGCTGTACCTGGAGCCGGACGCGCAGTCGATGGCGTACGTCTCCTCGCACAACGCCAAATTCAACGAGAAGAACAAGGCATTGAAAAGTTCGCAATAGGCGGCTGCGGCCGGACGCGAGAGCTCCCCATATGGCAGACAGGCGCAACTAAAAGAGCCTGTTGCCTCATGGGGAGCTTTTTTCGCACAAAGCAATGAATTCGTTGAAATTGGTAGATACAAAATCAAAAATGGACGATTTTCCTCGCGAGGCTCCTCCCTTATCGTTAAATTATCGACGTCTCCGCCGGGCGGAACGTCGGTCATTCTCAATGAGAACGGAGGCGTTCGCTGAATGAAATTAAAGAGACTATTCTCGCTTCAAGGGCTGTCGTTGATCCTCAGCCTCTGCCTCGTCGCCGGTAGTTGCCCGCTTGCAGCTTCGGCCGGGACGCCTGACGCTTCGCCGGTTGCGGTAACCGCGTCGTATACGTATCACGGAGACCGCCTAGAGAACGTGAACGACGGAATCGTATCGTACGACGATTCGCCTAAAAACCGTTGGACGTCCTACGAATCGCCGAACGCGACGGACTGGGTACAGTTCGATTACGGAGAGCCGCTATCTAAAAACGCGGCCGGCGTGTACGTATTCGACGACGGCGGAGGCGTGAAGGCGCCGAGCGCGATCGATGTCCAATACTGGGACGGCGCAGCATGGACCAGCGTCCACAATCAAGCGCGGACGCCCGAGGCCCTAGCCGGCAACGATCTGAATCTGATCACCTTCGATTCCGCGGTCGCCTCGAAGTTCAGAGTCGTTTTCGTGCATTCGGGGTCAAAAAGCGGCGCAACGGAGATCGTTTTCGCCGATTCGAATACCGAACCGCTGCCGGGGGCGGAGGCTTCGCCGCTCGGGATCGTATCCGCTTCGTACACGTTCCGCCTGGATCAGGTTAGCAGCGTAAACGACGGAATCGTGTCCTACGACGATTCTCCGGCCAATCGCTGGACGGCGTACGAGTCGCCGAACGCGTCGGATTGGGTGCAAACGAACTTCGGCTCCCCGGCGCGCAAGGACGCCGTCGGCATCTATATTTTCGCCGACGGAGGGGGAATACAGGCCCCAGCCACCTACGACGTCCAATACTTGAACGCAGACGGCGTATGGACGAGCGTCCGGCAGCAGGTCAAGACGCCCGACGAGCCGACTGGAAATTCGCTCAACCTCGTCACATTCGCGCCTGTCGTCGCTCAGAAATTCCGCGTACTTTTTACGCATGGCGCAGCCAAAACCGGCGTAACGGAAATCGTATACGTCGATTCTGCCGTGCAGTCGCTGCCGGCACCGCCCTCCCTGGGTACGGTTACCGCCTCCTACACGAACGGCGGGGATACGGTCGGCAGCGTGAATGACGGGATCGTCTCGTTCAACGATTTCCCGCGCAACCGCTGGACCTCGTACGGCTCCCAAGCTGCGACGGATTGGGTACAGACGGAATACGAGCGCGCTTATTCCAAGAATACGGCCGGTATTTTCATTTATGACGACGGGGGCGGCGTCAAGGCGCCGAGCGATTACGACGTCCAGTACTGGAACGGAAGCGAATGGATTAGCGCGGCGGGCCAGATCCGGACGCCGGCGCAGCCTGCCGGCGGCGCGCTGAATCTGGTCTCGTTCGACACCGTGATCGCGAGGCGGTTCCGGGTGGTTTTCACCCATGCGACGGGCGCTCGGACGGGGGTCACGGAAATCGCTTACGTGGATTCGAATAAGGAACCGGTCCCGGTCGCTCCGCCCATCGTGATCCCCGAGCCGGTCATAGCGGTGACGGCACCGGCGCTCGGCTCGTCCGTCTCGGGTAAATTCAGAATTCAATTCAGCGCGCCGGATATGAAAAACGTATGGGCGAGGGCTTGGCACCAGCCGGACGAGACGCACGCCGATCCGAACGGATACGACGCATGGATCGCCAATACAGCGCCGGATGCGCTTGGTGCAGGCGAGGTCGAGATCGATGCAGATCTGCTGCCTCACGGTCCGCTGACGATTATCTTGAATGCCTGGGATGCGCCGGAGGGCGAACCGGCATTCAAGAAGTCGGCGACGAGCTACGTGCAGTTGTACAACGAAGGGGGAGTCGCCTGGAAAAAGGGCATTCCCGCACCGCCGCCGCAGGCGAACGGCATGCAAGTCAAGTTCGAGGACGATTTTGGCGGCCCGCTGTCGGTGTCCAAGACGGGCGCTGGTATGCAGTATGCGTCGTTGAAGCCGGATTGGCCGAATGGCTCGGAGTTCGGAGAAGCGATTTTCGCAGATCCGACTGACGCCGTAAATCCATTCACGGTGCTAGGCAACGATTATCTGAGGATCCGGGTCAGCCGGGCGCCGGAAGGATATGCCGATCCGCAGGGCTGGAACCGCAAATACATCGGCGGCCTCCTGTCGTCGGTCCGGCTCGACGGTACCGGCGTCTCCGCGACGAACGGCTACTTCGAGGCCCGGATCCAGATGCCCGCAGGCAAAGGAGCGTGGCCGGCCTTCTGGCTCATGTCTCAGAACAGCGCGGGTGCGGATCATCTGCCTTCGACGGCCGAACTGGATATCGTGGAGGCATACGGTCATGATCCGGCAGGCGCCTGCCAAGCCAAGCATTGGTGGTCGGGCAGCCCGGAGTCGCACCAGACGAACTGTTCCTCGGATAACTTCGCTTACGGGGATAACGCGTCCACCTGGCATACGTACGGCGCGAAGGTTACGGAGGACGAGGTTATATACTACATCGACGACGTCGAGGTGTGGCGGCACGATTCTTTCGCTCAGGCGAACACGCCGCTGTACTTTATGCTGAACCTCGCGCTTGGCGGAGGATGGCCGATCGATCTGAGCCCGTACGGAGATCAGATCGATATGTACGTAGATTATGTACGAGTGTTCGAGCCTGCGGAGGAACCTTCGGGTACGCCGTCGCCCGAGCCGAATACGTCCCCGTCGCCGTCGCCAACGCCTGCGCCTGAGGCCGGACATGGCGTCATTAAGCTTGAGACGCATTCGGAAAACGGCGGCATCATCGCGGCTTCGGTGCCGGCATCGGCGCTGACGGCAGCCGTCGGCAGCGCGGAGGACGGAATAATCGTCATACAAGCCCATGAAGCTCAGACGACGGAAGGACTCATTTTGCGATTGCCGGCCGGACCTTTGCGGAGTCAAGGGGCGGGATCGCTCCGCGTTGTCGAGCTCGACCTCGGCTACGCAAGCCTCACGATTCCGGCGGAAGCCTGGAGCCAGGCGACGGATGAGATCGTCGTTACGGTAAAGAAAACGCCAGGTTTAGCCCGATCAAAGGAGACGACGAGTGAAGTTAGGGGAGAGATGTACACGATCGGCATCTCCGCGGACGGAACCGACATCGCGTCGCTCGGCGCGGGCAAGCTCCGGATCGTGCTGCCCTTTGTCGCAGGCGCTTTGGATAAGACGGCATGGGCGGTCGCGAATCGCGTCGGCGACGACGGATCGCTTCAACCGATCGCAAACGGCAAGTACGATGAAGAAGCAGGCGGCGTCGCATTCCATTCGACGCGGACCGGGACGTTCGCGATCGGCTACCGGGCTGGCGGCTTCAAAGATTCGCAGGATCTCCCCTGGGCGTTTGAGAGCGTCGAAGCGCTGGGCGCGCGCGGGATTGCGAAGGGGGATGGCCGTGGCGGCTTTCTGCCGGGAGCCGGCGTGACGAAGGCGGAGTTCGCGGCCATGCTCCTAAGGACGCTGGCGCTGGACCTTAGCGCCGAGAACGAACCGGCGGAGCCGAATAAGCAGGCAGTGGCTTGGTACGAAGCGACGATGGCCGAAGCCCATCGTCTCGGGATCGTGTCGGGCCGCGGCGACGGGACGCCCGGCGGGAACGAGCCGCTCAGCCGGCAGGATATGGCGGTGATGCTTTACCGCGCCGCGCGGTTGAATGCGGGCATGCTGCTAGACGGCAACGGCGGCGAAGAGGCGCCTTTCGCGGATCGTTCGGACGTAGCCGGCTACGCTGCAGAGGCGGTCGATGCGCTGCAGCGCGCGGGCTGGATCTCGGGGATCGGAGGCGGCCGCTTTGATCCCGCCGGAGGGGTTACGCGCGGGCAGGCGGCGGTCTTGCTCTGGAATGCGCTGAAGTCGCAATAATAGGAAGGAGCTGTCTCAAAAGGTTGCTTGGCCTCTGCTGGTGCCGGGGGCCATCGAAGAGACGCTGTACAGCGTCTCTTTGCCACGTTTGGCGACGAGGTCCGCCCAAGAGACGCTGTACAGCGTCACTTTGCCACGCTTGGCGGCGAGGTCGCTTTAAGAGACGCTGTACAGCGTCTCTTTGCCACGGTTGGCGGCGAGGTCCGCCCAAGAGACGCTGTACAGCGTCTCTTCGCCACGGTTGGCGGCGAGGTCGCCCCAAGAGACGCTGTACAGCGTCTCTTCGCCACGGTTAGTGGCGAGGTCGCCCCAAGAGACGCTGTACAGCGTCTCTTTGCCACGGTTGGCGGCGAGGTCGCATCAAGAGACGCTGTCCAGCGTCTCTTCGCCACGTTTGGCGACGTGATTCAACTAAATGGAAGTGTCGAGCAAACCATTTACGAATGGAACGGTTTCTTTGTACATCATGCACATGTGGCTCGCCGGCCGCCGGCAGCCACAATATGCTCAAGAAGGTCCCATCGCCCCCCTCTTCGTTTGTCCCTGTCGTTCGCTCTACGCTTCGTCCCGGTACTCCTGCGGCGTACGGTTAAGCTCGCGTTTGAAGAAGCGTCCGAAGGAGGTGGCGGAATCGAAGCCCACCTTGAGCGCGATTTCGTGGATCTTGAGCTTCGAATCCCGCAGCAAATCTTTGGCCCGGGTCAGGCGCAGCTCCGTGATGTACTGGGACACGCCTTGTCCGGATTGCTGCTTGAACAACCTGGACAGATACGTCGGATTCAGGTAGACGATCTCGGCCAGCCGAACAAGCGACAACTCCTCGTCCAGATGCCCTTCCATATAGGCTTTTAGCTTGGCGACGAGCGCGTGGGCCCCCGCCTCGCTCTCCCGGTCCCTCGCCGCGAGCAGCAGCTCGATCGCTTCGCGGAGATACTGCAGAGCGTCTTCCCAGGAACCGTGCGCGGCCAGGGAGTATAGCTTGCCGAGTCTGTCGTCCGTAGCCAGCTCGTTCCACTTGGCATGCTGATTGACGGCGGACAGCAGCATGTAGGCGATGCCGTTGTACATCTCGTACAGGAATGCCTTGCGATGAATAAGCTGGCGGGACAGCTCGGCAAGCTCCTCAAATTCGCGCCGAATCCGGCTCTCGCTCCCGAGGTCGGAGGCGAGGAGCTGTCGTAGCTTGCTGCTGGCCTGGAGGGCGACGGCACTGGCGTCCTGGTCCGGCTCGAAGTTCATGCTGACGCCGTCGGTGAGCAGCATCTCCGTGCGCGTGCCGAATCCGAAGAACAGAATTTGCCGCAGCTCCGCGCATTTGACCGGCATGCCGGACCAAGGCGTTAGCTTGCTGCCGGCTGCGAACGATACGGACAGCTGCAAGTAACGCTTGCATGCCGCTTGTATGGATTCCAGTTGACCCGTCACATAACGGATCCATCGCACGGAGTCATCGGCGGTCGAGTCATCCGTCTCCTGATCAGGCTCCGCCTGCAGAAATGCAAGGAGTGCGCCGCTGTCGGGCGACCCGGCCGCGAATCGGCTGCCCGCCCAATATTCGCCGGCTATATTTTGTATGGCGTAGTCGAGCAAGGCTTTGTCCCCGTCGCTGTAGGAGGCGGGCCAGCTGTCGACGCGGGCGATGACAGGCAGCGCGCCGCGGTCCGCCCGCAGCGGAATGCTCAGCTCGTCCAGCCGTTGCTGACTGATCCCGCTCAGTCCACTGGCGATACGGTAGATGTAGTCTTTCTGCAGCATGCCGATCGACAACTGGAGCTGCTGCCTGGCCCGCTCTATCAGCCGGTCGCTCTCAAGCGCGCGGTTCAGTTCGTCCAGCGCCTTCTGAATGGCCTGGATAATCGCTTCGTCGCCATCGGACTTCAATATGTAGTCGATGCTTCCGCCGCGCAGCGCCGCCTGAATGAAGGAAAAGTCGTCATAGCCGGAGAGGAAGATCACGCGGCATTGCGGCCACTGCGCCACGATGCGGGCCTGGAGCTCGAGTCCGTTCATGCCGGGCATTCGGATGTCCAGCAGGGCGATGTCGATCTTCATCTGGCCAAGCAGCCGCAGCGCTTCCTCCGATGAATACGCGCCATATACGTCCAGTTCGAAAGGCGCCTCTTCCTCCAGCATTTGCTTGATGCCTCTGACGATGTTAGGTTCGTTGTCTACGACCATGATTCGTTGCATATCCGTTGCCCCCTACAAATTCGGAATATGGACAGTGATGCGCAGGCCGCCCGAAGGACTCCGATCCGCCCGAAGTGCCGCATCGGCGCCGAAGTGGAGCCTGATACGCTGCTGGACGTTGCGAAGTCCCTCGCTGCCCGATATGGCTTCAGGTTCGGCGAGCAGCTGCTGGATACGGGACATCCGATCGTCGTCCAGCCCGTCGCCGTCGTCCTCGACGACGATATCGGCACCGTCGTCATGTTCGGCGAACCGGATGGAGATCCGTCCGGGTTCCGTGCGATCCTCCAGCCCGTGATGGTAGCAGTTCTCGATGAGCGGCTGCAGGAACAGCTTGGGTACGGGCATCGCCGCGAGACGCGCGGGCACGTCGCCGAATTCGACCCGGATGTGATCCTCGAACCGGACGGTCTGGATCGCGACGTATGCCTTGCAGAACAAAACCTCCTGCTCGAGGGGGACGCTATCCGCGTTTTTGGTCACGTATTTGAAGTAATCGCCCAAGTGTTTGGTAAAAGGGATGACTTTGTCGATCTCGTGCATCTTGGCGAGACGGTATAAATTGAACAGGCTATTGTACAAAAAATGCGGATTGATTTGCGACTGCAGCTGTTTAAGCTCCGCTGCTTTGACCTGATATTTTTGCACGTAGACCTCGTTGATCAGTTCGTCCAGCCGCGATACGGTCCGGTTGAACTGCAAATACAAATAATTGAATTCATCCTTGGACCGGTAGCGGAACTTGAACGACAAATCCCCTTTTTCCAAACTTTTGAAGGCGCTCACCAATTGCTTGAGCGGGTTGTGGATCGTCCTGTACAAACGGTATGCGAAAAGCAAAATCACGAGCAGCGAAGCGAGCGCAATCCACCATACCCATGTGCCGTACTGCTTGATTGGCCCTATGAAGCTATCCTCGTCGATAAAGAGGATGAGCGTAAGTCCCAGCTTCTGCGATTTCTCGAAGAAAGCGTAATAACGTCCTGCTCCGTCAGAGATCGTCTCGTAGCCGCTCGTATCGCCGGCCCCCAGCCGCAGTCGGACCCGATCCCGGATGGGGGCCAGGTCGCCGGGCACGTTGCCGCCGGTCTCGTACCAGTCCAGCCGTTCGCTCATCAGCGCGGCGCCGCCGTTGCCGTTGATCTGATAGCCGGACAGCGACTGGCGGATGGCCTGGCCGGATATTTGCATCGCAATCGTGAAGCCTTTGCCGACGGGCTTCGATGTCGGATAGGGCGTGCTGAGCCAGAGGTTGCCCTCGAACAGCAAAAAGGGCGATTCGAACGGGTTAATGATCTGATTTAAAGCTTCCGCCTGTCGTCCGTCGATCGAGTCAAAGCTCGTGGCGGACACTTTGCGGTCGAGCGCCGGAAAGTTGACGAACGCGTCCGCGACGTAGGCGCTCATATTTTTGAGAATGAGCAGCTTCTGCTGCGCGTCCTTGATCGCCTGCGTGTATTGTTCGTTGGACATGATAATGGAGGCATATGCAAGGTTATTGATGTCGTCGTCAAACGTGTACTGCTGCTGCAGCGTGACGAGCGGTCCGAAGTCGTACTCGAGCGATTGCATATAGGATGTCGCCTTGGCCTGCATGGAGGCGGTGATCTCGTTGCGCACAAGACGTTCGCTCTGCAGGTTCATCCTCAGGCTGATAATGACGAGCGGGATCAGAATGAGCATGAAGGTCAGGACGAGCTTCGGAAAAATCGTCAACCGGTCGAATAGTTTCACGGAGGCGGAACGCTCCTTTGCGGGCAAAAGAATGATATCAGTATAGCTTGAAAACGCATTCTATGAATATCGGTTGACGAAAAGGTAAAGTAGGGAACAGGATGTAGTAGAATTCGGTAGATCGCAGAACGGACGCGAGCGATTAGAATAAGCCTTGCAACGCATCTCATGACGAAGGGGAAGTGGCAGCGATGTGGAGAGGCAAGCGGGGGAAAAGGTGGCTTCACGGTACTATTGTAAGCGTATTCTTGTTAAGTTTGTTTCCTGTATGGGGCGCCTCCGCAACGGATTCGGCGGCTTCGGTCACCGCATCTTACACGTTTTTCATGGATAGCGCGGCTTCGGTCAACGACGGCGTCGTGTCGTACAACGACTCGCCGAAAAACCGCTGGACGGCCTACGAGTCGCCCAACGCGACGGATTGGGTGCAGACGGACTTCGGCGCAGCCGCAGCGAAAAGCAAAGTCGACGTTTATTTTTACAGCGACGGGGGAGGCGTAAAAGCGCCGTCCGCGTACGACGTGCAGTACTGGAACGGAACGGCATGGATCAGCGCTTCGGGACAAGTCAAATCTCCCGCCGCGCCGACCGGCAATCAAGTGAACACGGTGACGTTCTCGTCCGTGTCGGCTTCCAAGTTCCGCATCGTCTTCACGCATGCATCCGGGGCGAAGTCGGGCGTGACGGAGATCGCTTACGGGACCGGGGCGGCCTCGACGCCAACGCCGACCCCAACTGCGACGCCGACCGCCGCGCCGACGCAGCCGCCGTCGCAGTTGTCCGGCGGCACGGCCTCCGCCTCCTACACGTTCTTTATGGACAGCGTCGCCCAGGTCAATAACGGGGTCGTCTCGTACGGCGATTCGCCGCACGACCGCTGGACGGCCTACGAGTCGCCGAACGCGACGGACTGGGTACAGACCGACTTCGGCGGCAGCGTATCCGCGAGCCAGGCCAAAATCTACCTCTACTCGGACGGCGGCGGCGTGAAGGCGCCATCCGCCTACGACGTGCAATATTGGACCGGGTCGGCCTGGACGAGCGCGTCAGGCCAGGTCAGATCGCCGTCCGCGCCGGCGGGCAACCAGTTGAACACGGTCAGCTTCAACGCCGTGACGGCGTCCAAGTTCCGAATCGTGTTCACGCATGCCTCGGGATCAAAGTCTGGTGCGACCGAGATCGCCTACGTGGGTTCGGGATCGGCAACGCCGACCCCGACGCCGACCGCCACGCCCACGGCAACACCGACGCCAACACCGACGGCAACACCGACCGTCACCCCGACGCCAACGCCGGGATCTTATCCGAGTTACCAGGTCAGCGTCATATCGCCTGCCTACGGCGGTACGGTCAACGGCACGGTGACGATCAAATTTTACGCGCCAGGCATGCAAAACGTCTGGGCAAGATCGTGGCATCAGCCCGACACGGCTAATCCCGGTGCCAATGGTTACGACAGCTGGTTCGCCAGAGTTACGCCGGACGCCAGCGGCTACGGCGAGGTCGTATTCCCTGCGAACCAGTTCCCCCACGGACCGATTACGGTCATCCTGAGCGCTTGGGATACCCCCGAAGGCAACCCGAACTTTGCGCATTCGGACAATTGTTACCTGCAGTTGTACAACGACGGCGGCGTCGTCTGGAAGCAGGGCGTGCCGGCCGCGCCGCCGCAGGCATCCGGCATGAGCGTGCTCTACCAGGACGACTTCACCGGTCCGCTGTCGATCTCCCGGACAGGCGCCGGCGCCACATACGCCTCGTCCAAGCCCGACAGCCCCGGCGGTTCCGAGTTCGGCGACGCGATCTTTGCCGATTATAACGGCCCGTACAATCCGTTTGCCGTGCTCGGTAACCAATATTTGCGCATCCGCGCCAGCAAGACGCCGGCGGGCTACGCGGATCCGATGGGCTGGAATCGCACGTACTTCGGCGGCATGCTGTCTTCCGTGCGGACGGACGGCACGGGCGTGGCCGCGACCTACGGCTACTTCGAGGCACGCATTCTGATGCCGTCGGGCAAGGGGACATGGCCCGCTTTCTGGCTCATGTCGCAGAACAGCATTTCCCAGCACGTGCCGTCTACGGCCGAGCTCGATACGGTGGAGGCTTACGGACAGTCGGCAGCCGGCTCCTGCAGGTCGCAGCACTGGTGGGGCGTCACGCCGGAGATCCATCAGACGCATTGCTCGGAGACGGCCTATTCCTTCGGCGACAACGCTTCGACCTGGCATCTGTACGGCACCAAGATCACGCCGACCGATACGATCTACTACATCGACAACATCGAGGTGTGGCGCCATGCGACGTTCGAGCAGGCCAAGACGCCGATGTACTTCATGATCAACCTCGCGCTTGGCGGCGGCTGGCCGATCGATCTGGTGAGGTACGGCAACCAGGTCGACATGTTCGTGGATTACGTGCGGGTGTTCCAGTGAGCGTGCGTTAAAAGTAGAGATCGGTAGACGCAAGGTAGAGCCGGGCTGATGTCAGCGGCCCGGCTTTGCCTTTAAGATAAAGCACATGAGGCAATCGTCCTCCAACAAGGAAAACAGGGGGTTCATCCTGCATGAACAATATCGTTAAGAAAAGGTTCGTCGCGGCATCGCTGATCGCGGCCATGTCGCTCGTATCGGCTTGCGCGGGCAACGGCAACAACGCGGCCTCGCCCTCCGCTTCGGCGCCGGCTTCGTCGTCGGCTTCCGCAGCTTCGCCGTCCGCATCCGCCCAGCCCGAGGCTGGCAAGCCGGACCCGAACGCCAAGTACGACCCGCCGATCGAGGTAACGACGGTCCGGTACACGGATTCGTCGTTCAAGTTCAAGGACGGAGAATCGCTCGACAATAACGCATGGACGAGAGCGTACGAAGAGGAGCTAGGCATCAAGGTCAAAAACAAATGGATCGTCAACGGCGACCAGTTCAACCAGAAAATGAACCTGTCGATCACGTCCGGCGACCTGCCGGATTTGTTCATGGTAGACGCCAAGCAGCTTCGCGAGCTTGCCGAGGGCGGCATGCTCGAGGATCTGACGCAGGCCGTGGCGGACTACGGCACGGATTTAACCAAAGAAATGATCGACAGGGGGACCAATGCCAAGGCTGCGGCCACTTATGAAGGCAAGCTTGTAGCGATTCCGCCGGCTGAGGATTACCTGGGCGGCGCGCCGCTCCTGTGGGTTCGGACCGACTGGCTGCAGAAGCTGAACCTCCCCGAGCCGAAGACGATGGACGACTTTCTGAAAATCGCGGACGCCTTCGCCAATCAAGATCCCGACGGCAACGGCAAGAAGGATACGTACGGCCTGGCTGCTTCCAAGGACGTCATCGGCGGCTATCCGGACTTGTCCGGCTTCATGAACGGTTATCATGCATACATGAACGTATGGATCAAAGACTCCTCCGGCCAGCTCGTGAACGGCAGCGTCCAGCCGGAGATGAAGACGGCGCTCGGCAAGCTTCAGGAGCTGTACAAGGCCGGCGCGATCGACAAGGAGTTCGGCGTCAAGGACGGCGGCAAGGTCGCGGAGATGCAAACGGCCGGCAAGATCGGCATGAACTTCGGCGCGATGTGGAATCCGCTCTGGCCGCTGCAAGACAACGTCAACGCCGACAAGAACGCGGAATGGGGCGCCTTCCCGATCCCCTCCGCGGACGGGACGCCGGCCAGCGCCCAGGCCAACGCCGATTTCAACAGCTTCTGGGTCGTCAAGAAGGGCGCCGCGCATCCCGAGGCGATCGTCAAGCTTTTTAACGTGTATAACGAGAAGATCGCCGGGCCGAACGCGGAGCCGCAAACCTACCATACGGTCGACGGCATGGAAGTGTTCAAGTATGCAGTCATGGCGAACGGCTTCGGCACGCCGCAGGGATTGCTGACCGTGCACAAGAACGTTGTCGCGGCCTTGAAGTCAGGCGACAGCGCCTCCCTGCTGCCCGAGGAGAAAGGATACTTCGACAAGATCAAGGCGTTCGAGGGCGGCGATCGGGCCAACTGGGGCACGAACAAAGTATTCGGCGAAGGCGGCTCATGGGCGGTCATCGGGCAAAATTACGTCGACGGCGGCCTGCTGATGAAAAACGCGTACTACGGACCTCCGACGCCCGGCATGACTGAGAAAAAGGCCATCCTCGACAAGCTGGTGCTGGAGACGTTCACCAAAATCATCCTCGGTTCTCCGCTGTCCGATTTCGACAAATTCGTCTCCGATTGGAACAAACTGGGCGGCGAGCAGATCACCAAGGAAGTCAACGACTGGTACGCGTCCCGATCCTGATCGGGCGGACTACAGTCGGCAGCGGGGCCGGAAGCCCTTTCCGGCCCCGCTTGCATTGAAGCGAAGCGGCCCGTCACGGGCCGGATGCCGGCAGACAGAGACGAACAGGATCGGAGGGATCCGCATGCGATTCGCGCGAACGAGGCGTCAGCTGCCGCTTCATTTAATGGTGCTGCCGTCGGCGGCGCTCGTGCTCATTTTCAGCTATGGACCCATCATGGGGCTTTACATCGCTTTTCAAAAGTTTTCGGTCGTCAAGGGCATGTTCCACTCGCCGTGGAACGGTCTCGATAACTTCGACTATATGTTTTCGCTTCCCGACATCTGGCAGGTGATCCGCAATACGCTCGTGATCGCGTGCCTTAAGATCGCGGCGGGACTCGCGGTGCCGATCGTCGTCGCGCTGCTGCTCAACGAACTCGGCAACCGCATTTTCAAACGCTGGATTCAGACCTTAATCTACCTCCCGCACTTCCTTTCGTGGATTATTCTGGGAGGGGTGCTCATAGATGTGCTGTCTCCGACCTCGGGCATCGTGAACCAGCTGCTGGGCGCGTTCGGGATCGAGCCGATCTTTTTCCTGGGCAACGCGCACTGGTTCCCCGCCGTGCTGGTCGTATCCGACGTCTGGAAGGAGTTCGGCTTCAGCACGATCGTGTATCTGGCCGCCCTGACCGGCATCAACCCCGCGCTGTACGAGGCGGCGGTCATCGACGGGGCGAGCCGCTGGAAGCAGACGCTGAATATCACGCTCCCCGGCATGCTGCCCGTCATCGTTTTGCTGGCCACGCTCAGTCTCGGCAACGTGCTGAACGCCGGCTTCGACCAGATTTTCAATTTGTATAGCCCGCAAGTGTACGAGAGCGGCGACGTCATCGACACCCTCGTCTACCGGCTCGGTCTCGAGCAGGCGCAGTACAGCTTGGCTACCGCGGTCGGACTGCTGAAGTCGGCGGTGTCCGTCGTGCTGATTTCCGCGTCGTACGCGCTCGCCTACCGGCTGGCCAACTACAGGATATTCTGAAAGGAGACCGAAGCTAATGATGCGAACATCGTTGTCCGGCCGGCTGTTCAACGGCTTCAACGCGGTCGTCCTTGTGCTGCTTGCGCTGCTTTGCCTGCTGCCGCTCGTCCAGGTACTCGCCGTCTCGCTGAGCTCCAGCACGGCGGCGAGTGCCGGGGCAGTCAAGCTTTGGCCGGTCGACCTTACTTTTGAATCGTACAAGTTCGTGCTGGGCAAGCCGGAATTCCCAAGGGCATTCTGGATCAGTCTGGAACGCGTCTTGCTCGGCGCGACGATCAACATGCTGCTGACGATCACGCTCGCCTATCCCCTCTCCAAGGAACCCGCGGCGTTTCGGGGGAGAACGGTATATGTCTGGTTTTTCGTGCTGACGATGCTGGTGGGCGGGGGGCTGATCCCCTGGTACCTCGTCATCAAGGCTGCGGGACTGCTCGGGAGCATATGGGCGCTTGTACTGCCCGGCGCGGTCAATGTGTTTAATGTTGTGCTCTTACTCAACTTTTTCCGCGGCTTGCCTAAGGAACTTGAGGAAGCGGCCTTCGTGGACGGCGCCGGTCATTGGACGATTCTCTGGAAGCTTTTCGTCCCGCTGTCGATGCCCGCGCTCGCGACGCTGATTCTATTCACGGTGGTCGGCCACTGGAATTCCTGGTTCGACGGCCTGATTCTGATGAATACGCCGGAGAAGTATCCGCTGCAGAGCTACCTGCAGACGGTTGTCATTAACCGCGACTTAAGCCTGATCACGATGGCCGACGCCGCTACGCTGTCGCAGGTATCCGACCGTACGCTCAAAGGCGCGCAGATTTTCCTGGCCGCGCTGCCGATCATTTGCGTCTACCCGTTTTTGCAGCGGTTTTTCATCAAGGGCGTCGTCGTCGGCAGCGTGAAGGGATAAGGCTATGATAATGAGGAGAGAAGCGATATGAAACGAAATTTGTTGGCGGACATCGGCCGCTATGCCACGCCGTTCAAGCTGGGCCGACCGGTCGTGCAGGGCTCCGGCGTCGCAGGCAGCTTCGACGAGCTGGCCGTGGATTGCCCGTTTGTATTCCGCCATGGAGACCGTTTTTGCATGATGTACGTAGGCTTCGACGGCATCGGATACCGGACCGGGCTTGCCGAGAGCGACGATCTGGTGAACTGGACATTCAAAGGCATCATGCTGGATAGGGCGCTCGCAGGCAGTCCCGAAAACGCCAGATGGGACAGCGTCGGCGCGGCAGGGTCCTGGATCGTGCTCGAGTCAGACGACTTGTACGATACGCCGCGGCTCAAGAAAATCGACGGCCGGTACTGGATGGTGTACCATTCGTATCCCGAGGCCGGTTATGAAGCAGGCGGCGCGAAGATGGGCCTCGCCTGGTGCGAGGACGAGGAGCTGCTTGACTGGCGTCGTCTGGAGGCGCCGGTGATGGGCTTCGAAAACGGCGAAACTTGGGAGCGAGGCGGCCTGTACAAAAGCTGCGTAGTGGCGTCGCACGGCAGCTATTATATGTTCTACAATGCCAAAGAGAGCACCGACTGGCCGTGGACGGAGCAGACGGGCCTTGCCGTGTCCCGGGATCTCCGGACTTGGCGACGAGATTCGGACAATCCGCTCATGCGGACGGCGCCCGGTTCATTCTACAGCGTGTACTTTAGCGACCCGTGCGTGAAGTACGACGGCGCAGCAGGACACTGGGTCAACTTCGGCTTCGGCTTCGACGGCGAGCGGGCGCAGGGCGCGCTGGCCGTATCGGACGATCTTCGGAGATGGGAAATTCTCGATACGCCGTGGCTGCCCGTCGGCCGACCGGGCGAACTCGACGTGACAAATGCGCACAAGTCGTCCATCGTATACTGGGGCGGTACTTTGTATCATTTCTACTGCGCGTGTCGTCCTGCGGAGCCGGGAGATGCCGCGGTCGTCGGGGCGGAAGATGGAGCGGGCGGCGAGTTCCGCTGTATTGCGGTTGCGACGAGCCGCGATTTCGGAGACGGACGCGCATGAGCGCCAGCGCGGAGCGTCTGTAGGATTGTCGCTAAAACTATAAACATGTCAGAAAAGACCGCCAATCTCCTGCTGATGGAATCAGGATCATTGGCGATCTTTTTTAGGCAGCGCGTTTCCCGCCTCGTTACCTATCAATTATACGTAATAACCGGATCCCATTCCGTGGAGTCGTAAGAAACGGTGTTGTTCGCATTGACGATAAATAATAGGGTATCGCTCGCAGTAACCGAGGTGCTTACATTCACGCTGTAGCCTATGCCGTCGTTATAGGCGATGCTTCTCCAGCCGCTTGCTGGCCAGATTTGGGTACCGTTCTTCATGATTTTTACGTTGACGCCGTCTCCGCCGGACGTATCCTTTTTCTTGACGGTGCCGGTAATCGTGATGCTGCCCGTCAGCGGCGCCGTAAATTTCCTTACCGAATCCGCACCGGCATCCGGGTGCTGCCAGTTGGCGCTTACGATGCTGAACGTCCCGCTTTTGTTCCAGCGGCTGTTGGCGGCGTCCCAAGTCATGTCGGCGTAAGAGCTGCCATTCCCGTATTGATAGGACCAGTTATTCGAGCCCTGCGTGCTGCTATAGCCTAGGGAAGCTTGGTAACCCGTTCCCGCAACGGATGATATGGAGACATCGTCGATAAAGGCCGTATTGTCCCCTGAAGAGGTAGTTCCCGCGAACTTGATCGTATGACTGCCAGCCGCTGCCGTGAAGCTATTGGTCGTAAACGAGACGAAGCTGCCCGACGACGGCGAGAACGATCCGATTAAGGTCGAGTCGAAATAAACGTCAAACGACTCCGCCCCCCCGAAATTCGTCCGTTTGGCCGCTTTAAAGCCGACGGTGTAGGTTCCGGCCGTGAAATTCATCGCTTGGCTGATCTGACCGGCATTCTGAATGAATGCCGTTTGCACGCCTTCCGGTGCCGACGCGGCCCCGAATGCACTGCCGTTGCGCTGTACGCCCGCGCCATTGGCATCGAACGTCCAGCCGTTCGTCAGCGGTCCGTATTGAATACTTGCAACAGTCGGCGCTTCGAAGCCGGCATTCGACAAGGTTGTTGTCCCCGTACCGATAGACGTGTAGGCAATCGCCGGCACCCAGCTTGTCAAATCGTTCGCGTTGTTCGTATTTGGGCTAACTTCAAAGCGAATCACGTCCCCGGCCGTTACGGATACGTTATCCAAATTCGTCTCGGCACCGAAGTCGTTGTTCCAGGCGATCGTCTGGTCGCCGGATGCCGGCCAAATGCGCGTCCCGTTTTTCGCGACTCTGGCAATAACTCCGTCCCCGCCGCCGAGATCGGCTTTGAGCACCCGTCCGCGGATGCTGATCGTACCGGTCGACGGCGCCGTCCATACGCGGGCGATTTTGCAGCCGGAGCAGTTGTCGGGCGCGACGCCGAACTGCGTTACTTGCGGGATCGCTACCGAAGGAGATGGCTGCCAACTTTTATTTGCCGCGTCGAAATAGGCCAGATTGCTCCATGATGTACCGTTAAAAGATTGATAGGACCAGCCGTTGCCGCCTTGGGTACCGTTATAGTCTTTCGCAGAATAATAAAGGTTTGACGAAGCGTTTACGTACTTGTTGTTCGTCAGCGTAAAACCGTTCAGCGAGGCGCCGCCGCTGGCCGATACGAACGTTCTTCCCGGTTCGTAGTACAGGTTGTCGCGAATGGTGCCGGTAGGCGTAGGCGAGCTTGAATTAAGAACCAAGATGGAGCTGACGGAAGGGTCGATATGATTGCTGCTGTTGTTTTGCGCAAATACATTGCCGCTGATCGTGCTGTTCGTATAATACACGCCCGGATGAATGTTGAGAATTTCGATGCCCGCGCCTGCGTTTCCGGCGATGTAAGAGTTGCGGATATTGACTTGATCCGTTGCCACTTCATAGTCGAACGCGGTTTGGTCGGGACTCCCCGTCTCCGGCGTGTTGGTGACCATGCTGTTCATGATCTCGACATTGCTGACCAAGCCGAAGAAAACGGCGGCGGTTCCCTGCGAGGCGTAGCAAGAAGCTTCGTTGTTCAAATTGGCGTTTATAATCTTGACGTTAGAGACGTCTGTCAATCCTAATGAATTGCTGCAGCTCGTAGACCGCCCGGCCCCGTCGTCGTCATGCATGTTCAGGTTGTACATATGAATGTTTTGCGCCGTTTGCGGCGCCGGCCACGAACCTGGCGCATTGCCGTTTTCCCAATCGAAGTCAATGGTGTTGTTGTTATGCGTGCCTTCGATGTCGTTGATCGTAATATCTTTAATCGCGTATTCATTCGACGCCATGCTTGTAAAGTGCCCGGTAAAGCTGATCCCTGCCGAAAAATAAATATGGTCCGCCGCACCGCTGGCCGTATTTCCCCGGTCGATGCCCGCATTATGATGCAAATATAAGTTCGAGAATCTCAGTCCCTGATGCGATTTGGTATCGAAATAAACGAGTATTCCCGTTCCGGCGTTGCCGACCTCCAGATCGCTTACTTGCCAGAACGAAGGATTAACCATCCGAATTCCACGGTCGGCTTCGTTGTTATTGCGCAAAATTTTGGGCTTGGCGCCCGTACCGTAAGCCCCCAGCGCATTCCAGTCGCTTGACGTGCCGTTCCCGACCAGCCTCAGCTCCTGATTCCAACTGGCCCCTCGTGCCAATAAAATTTGCGTCCCCGCCGGGATGCCCGACCCGTTGCTCATATTATTGACAGGGGTGAACGTGCACCATGGAGCGCTTGACGAAGTTCCCGCGCCTGTGTCGCTGCAGCCGGACCCCGTTCGATTGTCGATATAATAGGTCGCAACAAAAGCGGCGGAGCTAACCTGTATCCCCGAGCAAAATAAAATGAGGCTGAAGAAGCTCATAACCGCGATTCTAACCTGGCGTAAAACGGAACCATCCTTGTTCATAAGTATCGCTCCTTTTATTTGAATACGCTTTCATTTTTCCTTGCACGCTAATTATAAGCTCGCAAAAAGGAAGTCCACTATTGCACAATCTCACTTCGGAATGAAACAAATCCAATTTGCGTGAAAAAGAGAGTTGAATTGTTTCGTTGACAACTTCAATTTTACATATGTTCTACGCCGCGGGAAGCATCTATAATTTAGGTGCTCTTATGTTCAAATTCGACAAGGTGCGGCAATCATGAGGCGCGTGAATGGAGGGATAGGGGTTGAAACGATGGCAATGGTTGAGAATCAAATCCATTTTTCCCAAGCTCGTGCTGGCCTTCCTGCTGACGTCGATTCCGATCTATTCATTAGGATGGGTGATTCTGAATGCGGGAATGAACAAAATCGGTATCGATATCGAACAATCCGCCCAATCCCATCTGCACTTCTACGGAAACGAGATCGGGTCGCAAATCGATCAGATCAACATGTGGGAGCAGCAATCTATTTTCGATAACGATCTGGAGAATTTAAGCATTATCGCTCCCCATCTGAGCGAGAACGAGATTCGTCAATCTCTCATTAATTTGCAAGAAAAACTGGCGGTGCTGGAAAGAGCCAGCCGGATCGTTCAGGAAGTAAGCGTCTATATTCCGATGATCGGCAAAACGATCACGGCCCAAAGCTTCGATAAGCCCCCGGCGCAAGAGGAGATCGATTACTTCCGTCGCAACGCGGGCAAACGGATCTACACATGGAATGGAAAATTGTATTCAAGCATAGCGGTTCCTTTTCGAGAGAATGCGCCTTTGACCTCTCTGTTCGAAATCCAACTATCGGAATCCGATATAAGGAGAAAATTAGCCGAGCTTGGCGAGGTTGCGCAAGGCGTTTCCGTCCTTATAGACGCGCAGGGACGATGGCAAATCGGCGAAGAGCCGGCGCTTGAAAAAGACGGGCTCATGAATAGGCTCTCCCAAGGCAACCTGCATTGGAAGTCGGACGGACTCACCTTCTTCGCCGAGGAAATACCCGCGATGAACGCCTGGTTAATCATGCAAATTCCGGAGAAGGAGCTGCTGGGACAAGCTTTTAAGTACCGCCAATGGGTGAGATATTTGGCCATCCTGACCGCGGTTCTCGTCGTCGTTTTCGCCTATTGGATCTATCGCTTGATTCACAAGCCGCTGCGCAAAATGATATCGGGTCTCCGCCAAGTGGAGAAAGGCAATCTTGAAATCCGGATCTCCAGGGAGCAGGATGACGAATTCCGTTATCTTTACGAGCACTTTAACCGGATGGTCGTCCAAGTATCGGCATTGATTCATGAGAACTACGAGCAGAAGATGCGAACCCAGCAATCGGAGCTGAAGCAGCTGCAATCGCAGATCAATCCTCATTTCCTATATAACAGTTTCTTTATTCTGCAGCGGATGGCCGAGGCGGGGAATACCGATAAAACGGCCGTGATCAGCAGGCTGTTAAGTCAATATTTCCGCTATATCACCCGGAACGATTCGGATGAAGAGACGCTTGAGTCGGAATTAAGCCACGCGCTTGCCTACGCCGAGATTCAAATGATTCGATTCTCGGGCAAATTGCAGATCCATGTCGACGAATTGGCCGATTCGTTCAAGCATACCGTCGTGCCGCGAATGATCGTTCAGCCGATTATCGAAAACGCTTTTAATCATGGCTTCCGGCACAAAAACAGGGACTGGAAGCTGGCGATTCATTTCGGAGCGGAGGACGGGAAGGTCGTCATGTCCGTGATGGACAACGGATTGATCGCGCAAGACGAGTTGACGCGTCTTCAAAAATTGCTTGCCTATTCCGGCAATACAGTCGAAACGACCGCGCTGCTCAACGTACATCGAAGGCTGATGTTGAAATTTCGTGGCGAAGGCGGCTTGAGGTTATCCAGAAGCGAGCTGGGCGGCTTGCAGGTGGATATCCTCATTCCGCTCGGGAAGGAGAACGGCGATGATTAAACTGCTGATCGTGGACGACGAAACGTTTATCGTGGAGTGGTTGGCTGCATTGTTCAGGCGCCAGGGCGGATTCGAGGTTTACGAGGCGGACAGCGCGGAAGATGCGCTGGCGATTCTGGACGGGATTCGCGTCGATATCGTTCTGTCGGATATTATGATGCCCGTGACGTCGGGCATTGAGCTTCAGAAGCAAATCCTGGCCAGATGGCCGAAATGCAAAATGATATTCCTGAGCGGATTCAGCGACTTCAAGTATATTCAGGAGGCCATGCGCGGCGGAGGCATCGATTATATTCTGAAAACCGAGGGCGACGAAGCCATTCTAGGTGCCGTGAGCAAAGCCGTCAGATCGCTGGAGCAGCAATCCTCGATGGACGAGGCGATAGGAAAAGCGAAAAGGCAGCTCCATTCCACGCTCCCCGTCGTCCGCAGAGATTATGTGCAGCTGCTGCTCAAGGGAGATCCGTCGGCGTTCAAGAAGCGGGCGGAGAAATTCGCGGAGCTTGGCATTTCCATCGACCCGGACAAGCCGATCCTCATTGCGCTTGGCAAGATCGACGCCTGGCATCCCGGTTATTTCGCGCAGGACCGGGCGCTCATTGTGTATGCTTTGCAGAACATCGCGGAAGAACATCTCGACGAGGCGTATCCGATCCTGTCCGTTTCCTTGGACGGGGATACGGTGCTTTGGATGCTCCAGCCCGGCGCTCGCACGGCCCGTTCCACCTTGAAGCCGGCCACGTATGTTCAAGGGACATTCGAATTGATTCAGAAAGATTGCGAGCGATGGATCGATCATACGGTCACTTTCGCGCTCTCCGACGAGACGGTGCATTGGGATCGGATGCCTGTCGTTTTTGAAAGATTAAAGCTCTTGCTGCAATCCGCTTACGGATCGGCAAAAGGACAAATTATGATCGATCACGCTGCCGAAGATGGCCTATGGCGGCCGGAAGCCGATGACAACTATCGGATCAAGTCCGAATTCGGACAATTCAAGCATCTATCCGTGTACTTGGAGAACGGGCAGCGCTACGAATACTTCCGCCAGCTGGGAGAATTCATGAAAGTATACGAGAAGCTGCCGCGGCTATCCGAGAACACCCGAATCGAAATCTATTACCGGTTGGCGACCATGCTGTTGACGGAGATCAACCACTACGGCCTGTATTTGGAGCTATCCAAAAAAATCGATCTCGGCATGCTCGCGAAGTACGATCAGTTCCTCGGATGGCCGGAACGGTTTGCCTGCATAGCGGAAGTCGCGAACCGATTTTTTGAAAATCGCGAATCTGTCTCGACGGGGGGCGCCGACTTGACCAAGGACATTGTCCGCTACGTGGAACGCAACATTGCCGGCGATCTGTCCTTGACCAGGTTAAGCGAAGCGTTCGGGTATTCGCCGAATTACTTGTCCAAAATTTTCAAGTCCGAGTTAGGCAAGGGCATCGTCGAATACGTCAACGAAGAGCGGATTGCCAAAGCGGCGGACCTGCTCGGGCGGGCAGAATTGACCGTACAAGTCGTTGCGAGGGCAACCGGATTCAATTCGGAGCAATATTTTCACCGCATGTTCAAAAAAGCGATGGGATTGACGCCGAGCGAGTTCCGGGAGCGAAAATGGTCCTTTTGAGAGAGACTCGGCCCGCAGAAAAGTTTCATTCGGAAATGAGATTGTGCAATAGTTTGGGGTTCATCGGCGAGCTTATAATCGGGGTGCAAGGGCAACTCAAACTCTCAGTGGGGGAAAAAACATGAAGCAACAGGCAAAGACTCGCCTCATTCCATTCGTGCTGATCGGATCGATGCTGGCATTATCGGCTTGCAGCGGCAAAGCCGACTCGAACAACAACGCTGCGCCGGCGGCGGCGTCCAGCGCCGCTGCATCCAATGCCGCCGCATCTTCTGCGGCGCCGGCGGATCCGCTCGGCAAATACGATCCGCCGATCACGTTGACGGCGGCAGGCGACGATCAGAACGGGCTTAAAAGAGTGGATGGCGACACGCGTGAAATGAACAACTGGACACGCGGTTATGAAAACGAGCTTGGCATCAAAGTGAACTACAAGTGGGTCGCGGAAGGCGGAGACGTCACCAGTTCTCCGTTCGCGCAGAAGATGAACATCACGATCGCTTCCGGCGATCTGCCGGATCTGGCGATGGTCAACAGCGCGCAGCTGAAACAGCTGGTGGAGGCTGGACAAGTCGAGGATCTGAGCGCCGTATACGAACAGTACGCCAGCGACGTGACCAAGCAGACGCTGGGTCAGCAGAACGGCATTGCGCTCAACGCATCGAAAATCAACGGCAAATTGTATGCGCTGCCAAATACCCAGGGCGACATCGATAATCTGATGATGCTGTACGTACGCATGGACTGGCTGAAAAAGCTGAACCTGCCCGAGCCGAAGACGACCGACGACGTCCTTAAGATTGCGGACGCATTCGCGCACCAGGATCCCGACGGCAACGGCAGCGCAGACACGTTTGGATACGGCTTGAACAAGTCGTTGGCGGCGCACTTCGGGATCGACGGATTGGCGAACGGTTATGGCGCCTACCCCGGCATTTGGGTGAAGGACGCTTCGAACAACGTCGTGTACGGCAGCGTCCAACCGGAGATGAAGACGGTGCTCGGTACGCTGGCGGACATGTATAAGGCCGGCACGATCGACAAAGAATTCGGCGTCAAGGACTTCGGCAAAGCCAACGAGGATCTGACGGCCGGCAAAGTCGGGCTCTTCTATTCGAACATGGCAGGCGCTTTTACGATGATGGACCTGATGAAAAGCCAGCCGGACGCCGAATGGAAACCGTTCGCGATCCCGTCGGCCGACGGCCAACCGGGACATCCGGGCGTAGATTTCAGCACCCAATCGTTTTACGTGGTACGTAAAGGCTACAAGCATCCGGAAGCAGCCGTGAAGCTATTGAATTTCTTTACGGAAAAGCTGTACGGTGCCAGCGCGGCGACTCAAAAACCCAAATATCAGGACGATACCTCGCACTACTTCCAGGATGCGGTTATCAAGGCGGGTTCGATGGACCAGAACTACAAGACGCTCAAAGCGGTCAATCAAGCCCTAACGAACAAAGACCCGTCCGCGCTGGACGCAGGTCAGAAAACCATCTACGAAAACATCGTCAAGTACGATGGCGGAGACAAATCCCAGTGGGTCTGGTCCGTGATCTTCGGCCTGCAAAATCCGACGTGGGGCGTCGATGCGTACTACCTGGAGAACAACTTGTATAAACCGACGGAATTTTACGGGGGCACAACGCCGACGATGACCGACAAATGGGGCACTTTGAGAAAGATGGAATCCGAAGAATTCACGAAAATCATTATGGGCGTAGTCCCGTTGGACGACTTCGACCGCTTCGTGATCGATTGGAAGAAGCTGGGCGGGGATCAGATCACGAGCGAGATCGCCGATTGGAAGAAGTCGGTGCAATAAGAGGGGCGGAAGGGGGAGATGGCCGGCATCTGCCCCCTTTCTTATCTGGTCATACGGAGAGGATTTCGAAGGATGAGAAGCTCGATATTTAAAAGACAGAGACCGTTATATACGATGCTGCTGCCGGGCGCTCTGCTCGTTTTTATTTTTAGCTACATCCCGATGTTCGGCGTCGTCATCGCTTTTCAGAAGTATTATCCGGCATTCGGGATTCGGCATTCCAAGTGGATCGGGTGGGACAATTTCCGCTATGTGCTTGATATGCCGGATACCCGGCAAGTGCTTTGGAATACGGTCATCATCGCTTTGTTCAAAATCGTGGTCAATATGCTGGTGCCGATCGTCGTGGCCTTGCTGCTGAACGAAGTTGTCTCGCAAAGGTTCAAAAAAACCGTTCAGACCCTGATTTATTTGCCTCATTTTTTGTCCTGGGTCATCCTCGGCGGCATATTGGTCGATATCCTTTCGCCCTCTCACGGCATCGTGAACCATGTGCTCGGATTTTTTTCCGTCAAACCCGTCTTTTTTCTCGGGGATAATCATTGGTTTCGAACGGTGCTCGTCACGTCGGATGTCTGGAAGGAATTCGGCTTCAATACGATCGTTTATCTGGCAGCCTTAACGGCGATTAATCCGACTTTGTACGAAGCGGCCTACGTGGACGGGGCGAACCGGTGGAAGCAAACCCTTCACGTGACGCTGCCCGGCATGGCGCCGATTATCGTTTTGATGGCAACGCTCAGCATCGGAAATATATTAAACGCGGGTTTCGATCAGGTGTTTAACTTATATAGCCCCAGCGTATTTCAGTCGGGAGACATTCTGGACACGATGATCTATCGCATAGGGATGCAGGATGCGCAATTCGGCGTAGCGACTGCCATCGGCGTATTTAAATCGGCGGTGTCGATCGTTGTCATCTCTGCCGGTTACTGGTGCGCCTATCGGTTGGCCAACTACAGAATTTTCTAAGTGGAGGAACACCTATGCTGATGTTATCGAAGAGCCGGAAAGCGTTTCTCGGCTTTAACGTCGTTCTTCTGACGCTTGTTTCCCTGCTTTGCGTGCTGCCCGTGGTTCATATTCTGGCTGTCTCCCTGAGCGCAAGCCCGGCGGCGTCGGCAGGGAGCGTCGGCATCTGGCCGATCGGGTTTAATATCGATTCCTATCGCTTCGTGCTCGCCAAGCCGGTGTTCGTCCATTCCTTCGGCGTCTCGCTGGAAAGAGTTTTCCTGGGTTTGGCGGTGAACTTGATCCTGACTTGTCTGGTTGCGTACCCGCTCTCGAAGGATGCGGCTTCGTTCCGGCATCGGACGCTGTTCGCTTGGTATTTCGTCTTTACCATCCTGTTCAACGGCGGCTTGATTCCGACCTACATGACGGTCCGCAACTTCGGCATTCTCGATTCCATCTGGGCGCTCGTCCTTCCCGGCGCAGTCCCGGTCTTTAACGTGATTCTTTTGCTGAACTTCTTCCGGGGGATGCCCAAGGAGCTGGAAGAGTCCGCCTTCCTGGACGGCGCGGGACATTGGCGGATTTTGGGGAGCATCTACTTGCCGTTATCTTTGCCCGGTCTTGCGACCGTAGCGTTATTCACGATCGTCGGCCATTGGAATTCCTGGTTCGACGGCATCATCTATATGAGTTCTCCGGACCGTTATCCGCTCGCTTCCTACTTGCAGACCTCCTTGCTGCAGGTGGACCTGAATTCGTTGACGACAGAGAAGCTCAAGCTGCTCGAAACCGTCAACGATCAAACGCAGAAGGCAGCGCAGATCTTCATTTCCGCGCTGCCGGTGCTTGCGGCGTATCCGTTCTTGCAGCGTTTTTTCATTAAAGGACTGGTTATGGGCAGCGTGAAAGGCTAGATCGATCGCAGGAATGGGATAGGAGCATGGGAAATGCGGATCGTTCATCAACAAATCAAGCTTGAATACGGAGATAACAAAGGCGATTTATGGCCGATTGCGTATTACGCGGGAGAGAGAAATACGGACGCGCCTCCGAGCCATCCCGGATTTCAAATGGCAGTCGCCGGTGCCCCGTATGGGTTTATGGAAGGCGTGCTTGCCGGATCCTCCGAATTGCCTACGCAGATGAAGCTCGTCGGGCACGAAGCGACGGAACGTTTGATTTCTTTCGAATATTTTCATGAGGCATTGCGGTTAACGGTTACGGTTGAAATGGAACGGATTCCGGGGGCATCGGTATTGCGCGCGATCACGACCGTCCGCAACGACGGGGAAGAACCGGTCGTTCTTACGCATCTTTCGTCCGCATGCTTGCCCGGCATCGGCGGCGGCGGCATACGCCCCTGGTTCGATCGGAAAAAGCTGAAGGTTCATTACGCGGTGCAAACGTGGAACGGCGAGGGGCAATGGCGGAGCGGAACGCCGGAAGAGCTGGGGTTATATCCGACCTCGACGCATCCGACCGGCTCGTCGATCCATTTCAGCTCCGTCGGAAGCTGGAGCACGAGCCGTCACTTGCCGATGACGCTCGTCGAGGATCTGGAAACGCGCGAATGCTGGTATGCCCAGATCGAAACGTCGAGCATCTGGCATCTGGAGATCGGCCATCACGGCACGACGGAAGCCGGAGGCGTCTACATCCAAGCGGACGGAGCGAGCGAACGGTTTGGCGGAGCATGGACGCACCGTTTGCGGCCGGGCGCTAGCTTCAGCGCCGTACCGGCGGCGATCGGCTGCTGCAAAGGCGGCTTCCAGGATGCGATTCGCGAACTGACGGCATACCGGCGGTCCAGACTGAAGCCGCAAGATGCTTGGGACGGGGAAAGCCCGGTCGTCTACAACGACTACATGAATACGCTCTGGGGAGATCCTACGCTCGAGAAGGAGCTGCCGCTGATCGATGCCGCTGCAAAGAGCGGTGCCGAAGTATTCTGCATCGACGCAGGCTGGTTCGGCAAGCGCGGCGCTTCGTGGGGATTCGGACTCGGGGATTGGCAGCCGAGCGACGACCGGTTTAACGAGCTCGGGCTGCAAGGCCTGGCTTCGCATATTCGGAGTAAGGGCCTGATTCCCGGCATTTGGCTGGAGATGGAAGTTTGCGGGGAGGGCGCCGCGCTGAGCAAAAAGCCGGACGCCTGGTTTTTATGCCGGAACGGCGCCCGGGTCGGCGGGGGCGCCCGCTACTTTCTCGATTTCCGCAATCCGGAGGTGGCCGCGTATTTGCTCGGGGTTATCGATCGCTTGTACGAAATGGGCTTCGGCTACATCAAGAACGATTACAACGCGGACTTGGGGAACGGCGCGGATACAGCCGACGGCTCCGCCGCGCACGGCTTGCTCGAACATACGCGCGCTTTCTACGGATTTATCGACGAAGTTCGCGCCAGGTATCCGAAGCTCATTTTGGAAAACTGCGGCTCGGGCGCGATGCGGCAGGACTACGGGGCACTTTCCCGATTCCACCTGCAAAGCACGAGCGACCAGGAGGATTACCGGAAATATCCGTCCATCGCCGTCGGCTCGCTCGCTTCTATATTACCTGAGCAAGCGGGCATCTGGGCTTACCCGTATCCGTTGACGTTTCCCCATATCGGGCGCGAACCAAGCATCCTGAGCGATGAGGCTTATCTGCAGTCCATGGCCGACGGCGAACAGACGATATTCAATATGGTGAACGGCATGAGCGGCAATCTGTATTTGTCTGGCCACCACGATCGGGCCGACGACCGCAATCGCGCGCTTATTCAAGAAGCCGTCGCCTTGTACAAGCAGGAGCGCTCCTTTACAGGCACCGCGCATCCTTACTGGCCAATCGGCATGAATGCTTATGGCGACGATGGACGATGGGCAAGCGTCGGCTTGGTTTCACCGGACGGAAGCCGGATGCTGTTGTCGGTGTGGCGGCTGGACAGCCCGGAAAGCGATCAGGAGTTGCCGCTGGGCCGCTATTTCGCAGGCAAGCAGGTGGAGGTGCGGCAGTTGTATCCGAGCAACGATGCGAATGCGAGATTTTACTACGAATCTTCCTGCGGCGCGCTGACCGTGCATCTGTCTAATCGGTATCAGGCACGGTATTTTGAGATTAAGCATACAGGAGAATAGATGACCCGCAAGCGAAAATCCCAGTCTTGGGCACAACCGGCCTCGATCGCCAACGATCGAGGCTTTTTGCATTTTAAGCGCGGAGGCTGGGACAGCTGCAGGCAGTTATGACGCTAGTTGTCATGGGGAGTGACAAAATCCGGTGACATTTTTAGTGACGCAACTAGCCGAATCGATACTTACGCGCGGGCTTGGGCGATCGCTATAATATGGCAAACAATGGGGATTAGGAGGCGAAAAAATGATGTTCAGAAAGCTGATCAAACGGAGTATGCCGCTGCTCTTGGCAGCAGTGCTTGCCGTACAGCCGCTGGTTCCGGCGGGAGCTGCGGACCCTGAGCCTTTACCGGCGAACGGGGAAAGCGTCAGCAGCGGTGCTGCGGGATGGAAAGACACATTGCCCGCGTGGGCTTTGGAAGAAGTTACGGAGCTTGCGGACGAGGGTGTTCTGAGCGGCTATGAAGACGGAACCTTCAAGCCCGGCCGGGCCGTAACCCGGGCGGAGTTCACTGCGATGCTGAACCGGCTGGCGGCCAAGCTGCCGCAGGTTGGAAACGTTCAAACGCGGGAAGCGGTCTTCACGGATGTCAAGGATGAATGGTATGCGGAGGAAGTGAAAAAGGCGGCTCAGCTGGGACTGGTGGAGGGGGATGCGGCTGGCGCATTCCGTCCGCAGGCGCTCTTGAACCGCCAAGAGACGGCTGTCATGCTGGGACGGCTGACCGGCCGGAAGGCGGAACGAGCGGCTGAATTCACCGACAGCGGCCGGATTCCGGTCTGGGCGGCTCCGTCTGTCTCGGCTCTTCACGAGGCCGGCATTCTGCAAGGCTATGAGGATGGCGCGTTCCACGGCGAGAAGAGTCTGACCCGCGCGGAAGCGGCGGTAGCGCTCCATCGCACATGGCAGCTGATGAAAGGTCCTGAGAGGGCGGCTTCGCTGACCGTTGCGGTCAAGTCGGCGGATGGGCAGCCGCTGGCCCATGCGCTCGTTCGCGTTCACGCGAAGGGCAAGCGGGCACAGCTCGCTGCAGGGCGGACGGACGCTCAAGGCGGCTATACCTTGCCCGGGGAGTGGAAGAGCGGGGCGTACGATATCTATGCGACGGGCGACGGCGTCGTCGGCTACCGGAGCGTGGATTGGACCCTCGGTACAACGACGGCCTATGATTTGACCGCAAGCCAGGCAGCCGTGCTGGAGGGCAAGCTGACGGGAGACGACGGCAAGCCGGCGGGCGGCGTCGTTCTGGCGTTTACGACGAATCCGACTTATTATGCGATAACGAAAGCCGACGGTTCCTTCACCGCGTATGTCGAGCCGGAGCGCACATACCGGCTGTCGTACATCGCGGATGAGAGCATCCGTGCGGCGGCTGCGAAGGCAGGGACGGCCGAGCCGGAGCTGCTGCAGACGGAGCGGGCGAAGATGGCGCTGGACTTGCTGGACGGCGAGGCGGCGAAGTCCGAGAGCTGCAAATGCGTCCGTACGGAGGCGCCCGGGACATACACGGCCCCCAAGGCCGGGGCCAAACTGGATCTGGGCGCGCTCCGCTTGGACGGAAGGGTGCCTGGCTCCGGCGGAGGCGGCACGGGAGACGGAGGCTCGCAGACGCCGGACCGGACGCCGCCGGCTGTGCCGGGCGGATTGAGGGCGGAGCCAGGAGACGGGCTGATCGCGCTGGCCTGGACGGCGAACGCAGAGAGCGACTTGGCGGGCTACCGGATCTACGGACGCGAAGAAGGCACAGAGGCGTGGAGTATCGAGGCCGATGCGGGTTTGTCCGCGTCGTATGCGGCGAACGGGCTGACCAACGGTAGGGCCTACGAGTTCACGGTAGCGGCCTACGACAAGAGCGGCAATGCGTCCGCGAAGTCGGAAATCGTACGGGCGACGCCAAAAGCGGACGGACCGCCGCCGGACGTGACGCCGCCCGCGGTACCGGGCGGGCTGAGAACAGAATCCGGGGACGGGAAGGTCATGCTGACCTGGGATCCGAGCTCGGAGGACGACCAGGCCGGCTACCGAATTTACTGGCGCTTGTCCGACGGAGAGGTCTGGAGTCAATTCGACAAGCCCGGACGCGAGAGCGGACATACGATTACCGGACTGACGAACGGCACGACGTACGATTTTGCCGTGAGCGCCTACGATGCGAGCGGCAACGAGTCGGCCAAGTCCGTGTTGAAGCGCGAGACGCCGCGCGGCGAAGAGACGCCTGACCGGGAACCCCCGGCCGTGCCAAGCGGCCTGAAGGCGGAGCCGGGCGTTCGGAAAATTCAGCTGAGCTGGACGGCGAACACGGAAGAGGATCTGGACAGCTATCGAATCTACAGCCGCGAAGCGGGGAAGCAGACCTGGAGCGGAGGCGTTGACGTCGGCCTGCAGACGACGTATACGGTGCTCGACGTCTGGTCTGACCGGACGTATGAGTTTGCTATTGCGGCGTACGACACGTCCGGCAATATATCTCACATGTCGGCGATCGTCAGCGCGACGCCGCTCAGCGAAGAGCAGCCGGACACGACGCCGCCGGCCGTGCCTGCCGGGCTGGTGGCCGTCGTGGGAGAAGGCCGGGTCGCGCTGAACTGGACGGCGAATACAGAGACCGATCTGGCCGGCTACCGGGTGTACGTCCGGGCGGCAGGGGCAAGCTCGTGGGAAGCGGCGCAGGAGGCCGGAAAAACCGCTTCTTACACGGCGACCGGTCTGACGGGCGGCATCGCCTATGAGCTGGCCGTCGCGGCCTATGACGAGAGCGGCAACGAGTCTGCGAAGTCCGGCGCGGTGCAAGCGACGCCGACCGGCGGTGGCGGAGGCAATCTGCCGCCCGATCCGGGCAGCGTAGCGTCGGAGCTGCCGGCCTCGGGCCAAGCGAGCTTCCAGGAGATGACGGATTTCCTGTACACGGGGGCCAATCCGATCCAGACGGGCGTGCAGCCGGGCGCGATCGAGGCGGAGCGTGCAGGCGTGCTGAGAGGGCGCGTGCTGGACACGGCCCAGGCGCCGGTCGGCGGCGTGCGCATCACGGTGCTGGATCATCCGGAGTGGGGGCAGACGCTGAGCCGGGCGGACGGGATGTTCGATCTGGCGGTGAACGGAGACGGGATTTGGACGCTGCAATACGAGAAGGACGGGTATATGACCGTGCAACGGAAAAAGCAGGCGACGCCGGGGGATTACGAGCATCTGGAGGATGTGGTGCTGACGGCGTACGACAGCAAGGTGACGCAGGTGCAACTGGAGGACAGCACGGAAATCCAGGCTGCGCAGGGAACGCCTGTAACGGATGAGGACGGAACCCGCCAGTCGACGGTGATGTTCCCGGCGGGGACGACGGCGACGATGAAGCTGCCGGACGGGACGGAGCAGCCGCTTCCGAGCATCGGCTTCCGCTCGACGGAGTATACGGCCGGGGCCGAAGGACCGAAGGCGATGCCGGGCGAGCTGCCGCCGTACGTGGCGTATACGTATGCGGTGGAGCTGTCGGCGGACGAAGCGGTGCAGGCGGGAGCGACGGAGGTGACCTTCGACCGGGAGGTGTACCACTACCTGGATAACTTCATCGGCTTCCCGGTCGGGTCAGCGGTGCCCAATGCGTACTATGACCGGGAGAAAGGGCGATGGATCGCGTCGCCGAACGGCAAGGTGATCGAGATCGTCGCGGTGACCAGCGGCCTGGCCGCGATCGACGCGGACGGAGACGGCGCTGCGGACAGCGCGGAGCAGCTGGCGAAGCTGGGCGTGACGGAGGAGGAGCAGCGGAAGCTGGCGGAGCTGTACGTACCGGGGAAGACGCTGTGGCGGGTGCCGATCACGCACTTCACGCCGTACGACCACAACTGGCCGTACGGACCTCCGGGAGACGCCGAGTCGCCGCCGGATCAAGAGCCAAGGGAGAAACGGAAGAAGGAAGACGATCCGTGCAAGAAGAAAGGCTCGATCATCGGCTGCCAGAACCAGACGCTGGGGCAGCAGATTCCGATCGCAGGTACGCCGTATATGCTGAACTATACGAGCGAGCGGGAGGAAGGCTATAAGGCGAAGTCGACGCTGGAGATTCCGGTGAGCGACGGCAAGCCGCTGCCGGATTCGCTGCGGAGGATGAACTTGAGCATCCAGATCGGCGGCAAACTATACCGGGCAAGCTTCGCTCCGACCCAGAACAAGACGTTTACGTTCGAGTGGGACGGCAAGGACGCTTACGGCCGCGAGCTGACAGGCTCTCATCCTTACACAGTCCGCGTCGATTATGTGTATAAGGCCCAGTATTATCCGTCATCGGGCGAATTCGAGCGCAGCTTCGGCCGTATTTCGGCTGCCCCGTCCGCCGTATTCACGGGGATGAGGGAAACCTCTGAAGTCAGTGTAGGCCAGGAATGGCACGGAGCGCTTGAGAGCCCGCGCAACCCGTATGCGGACGCCGGCGTTGCAGGCTGGAGCCTTGACCCGCATCATATCTACGATGAAGAAATCAAAAGACTGCTGCTGGGAGACGGCACGACGCAGACCAAAACAAGATCGCTGCGAGGCGAAGTGGACTTCTCGTTCGAAGGATATACCATCGACTTCAGTACGATGACAACCGGCATGGACGGATGGATCTATTATTCCGCAGTCGATTTCTCCAAGCGGAGCAGGGTGATCGTAGGTCTCGATCCGAAAGGAAAAGTCGTCAAAGTGGCGGATGTTCCGCTATCCAACGGGAGCAGAATCGCGGTTGACGCACAAGGGACGATCTATAGCTACGATAGCGACAAAAACCAGCTGCTTCGCAAATCGAAGGGGCAGACCGACTGGGACGTTATTGCAGGCACGGGCAGAAGAGGCCCTACAACCTCGCTGCCGGATGGAGAGGATGCCCAGAACGTAGCGCTGCCAGGCCTCTTCGAGCTGGCTGCAAGTACGGACGGCGCTGTCTACTTTACATCTTACCCGACTCGCCCCGGCGACCAAAATCTGGTTCCGATTCGGACCACCCTGTACAAGATCGGTCCGGACGGCATTCTCCAGACGCTTGGGGACTATATGGCCAAAGGCAAGGACAGCGGTCCCGGCGATAAGGGGGGGATCGGCGCGGTGGAGCAGATCCGGACCGGAAGCGACGGCTCTTTGTATATGACCGATACGAATGCGGCTACGCTGTTCGGCGACTATCGCACCTACACACGGGTGCGCAAGCTGAGTCCGGACGGCACCTTGTCCCGGGTGGCGGGCGTGCTGCTCGATGAGTCTGGGAGCAGGCCGGCCGCTCATGGCATGAAAGCGACGGAAGCCCAGTTTTTCTTCCTTTCGGATTACTATGTCGGCGGACTTAGCAGGCTTTTCCTGGACGCGCGTGACCGGCTCTATTTCAGGGCCGGAGGCAATGATATTTACCGTGTTGCGCAAGACGGACTTCTGGAGAAGCTTGAGACGCCGTCGTGGGTCATGGAACAGGCGACGCAGAAGTTCAATCTGATGGCCGTTACCGCTGACGGCGGATATATCGTTACGACGATGGACAATCAAAATAAGTCTCACGATTTTCTGGTAAGCGAATCCCGGCGCCTGCTTGAGGCGCCCGACGAAGGCGGCCAGGTTGTCTACCAATTCAAGGCAGGAGACCGATTGCATGCCGAGACGACGGACGCCTTGACAGAGGCTGTATTGACCAAACTGGATTATGACGAGGAAGGCCGTCTTGTTCGGATTACCGACCGGAGCGGCAACGAGATGTCGATCGAGCGCGACGGCGCGGGCAAGCCGGTGGCGATTATCGGAGCGGGCGGACAGCGGACGGGGCTGACGACGGATGAGCAGGGCCGTCTGATCGCGGTCGCCAGTCCGTCCGGCGATACGTACCGGATGACGTACGATGCCGGAGGACTGCTGCAAACCTTCGTCAATCCGCTGGAGCAGACCAGCCGTTATGCATACGACGAAGACGGATTGCTGATCCGTGCCGAGAACGGGGCCGGAGGCGTGCAGACGCTGAGCCGCACGGATATGGCCGACGGGACGGCCGTCACCTTCACCGATGCGGATGGCCGCTCGACCGTATACGAGACCAAACGGATCGAAGGCGGCGTGCAGCGCACGACCACCGATCCGGACGGCGCACGACTGGTAGCCACGGTGCGGCCGGGCAGCGAGCGCATCGAGCTTCCCGACGGGAGCGTCATGACGAAGACGATGACGGGCGATCCGCGCTGGGATATGGATGTGCCGGTCATGAAGGAAGCGACGTTGACGCAGCCTGGCGGGAAGAAGGCGACCTTTAACGAATCCCGCACGGTGGAGTGGAATGAGGACGGTAGCCTGAAATCACTGACGCATACGAACAAAACGGGGACGTCCGTAACCGTGGCGCAGTACGAAGCGGCGGCACGGCAATTGACCGAGACGGGACCGGACGGGTTACAGCAGGTTTTCTCTTACGACGAAGACGGCCGGGTCGTACAGGTGGAATGGCCGGGACAGCAGCTTGCTCCGATTGTATATGCGTACGACGAGAAGGGACGGCTCTCCCAGGCAACGCAGGGGGAACAACTGGCCAAGTACGCGTATGACGAGCGGAACCGGCTGACGTCTTTGAAGGATGCAGCCGGCCGGACAAGGTCGTTCGCTTATGACGAAGCCGACCGGTTGATCTCCTCCACGACGCCGGGCGGCAAAGTATACGGCAGTTCGTATGACGAGCTGGGGCAGCTGACCGGTCTGACGATGCCGGACGGAGCGTCTTACGGGCAGAGCTACAATGAGCTGGGCCAGTTTGCGGGATTTGCGTCCGCAGAAGTACCCGACTTGATCAGTCTGACGTATGGGGACGGGGGCACATTGGAGCGGTCGACGCTGCGCAGCGGCCGTCAGATCGACTATGTCTACGATGCGGCAGGCGGCAAGCGGATCACCGGCATGAACGATGCGGATATCCGCCGCACATTTGAATATTCCGACAATACGGACCGGGCCAAGAAGCTGGAAAGCGTCGGTCTGACCCCCGGATCGCTGCCGCAAATCAACGAGTACGCGTATGTCGGCGATGTGGTGAGCAAGCAGACGATCACGGGCAAAGCCAAAGGCGTGTACGATTATTCGTACGACGTATTGGCCAATCTGACCAGAATCCGGACCTCTGTCACCAGAATGGTCTATGGCGTGTCGCAAACTGCTAACGTAACGACCGATCTAGGCTGGGATGCCGTGGGCCGGCTGGTCAAGTACGGACCGTTCACATTCGACCGAAGCGGTCCGAACGGAAGCGTAGCGGGGATGAATGACGGCAAGCTGCAGGTGACGCAGACCTACGACGAGCTGGGCCGTCAGAAGGAACGGATCTATACGCTGGGCGGGCGGGAAGTTTACCGCACCCGGCCTGTATACGACCTCAGCGGAAATGTCACGAGCTTGACGGTGACTACGCCGGAGGGAATGGAGACGACCGTGTATACCTTCGATCTTGACGGGCAGCTGACGAATGCGCAGCGCAGCGGTCCGGGAGGCGTAACGGTGGAAGCGTACGGGTACGATGCGAACAAAAACCGGATTGCCCGCGAGGTAACGGGGTCGGAGCGGATGACGAGCAGCTACGGGCCGCATGATGAACTGACGGCTGTGGGTGGAACGGCTTACAGCTTCGACGAAGACGGATATCTTAGTCAGCGCGGCGCGGATACGTTCAAGTACGGCGCCCGCGGGGAGCTGCTGACTGCGACGGTAAGCGGCGTAACCTACAACTATGCGTACGACGCGCTGGGAAGACAAACGTACCGCGAGGATGGAGCCGGGCATTTTACTCAGTATTTGTACGGAGACCCGACATCGCTGCAGCTGGTGACGAGCACGGTGAACGAAACCGGGGAGCTGACGAATTACCTGTATGACCAGGACGGCCTGCTGCTCGGACTGGAGCGGGGCAACGTCCGTTATTACGTGATCACGGACGGCGTAGGGACGCCGCAGCAGGTGCTGGACGGTCAGGGGAAGGTCGTCAAGCAGCTGAAGTATGACAGCTACGGAGCTTTGCTGTCGGATTCGAATCCGGGATTCGCGCTGGCGATCGGGTATGCGGGCGGACTGGAGGACCGGGGAACGGGACTGGTCAGGTTCGGCGCGCGGGACCTGGATACCCTGTCGGGCAGGTGGACGGCGCGCGATCCGATCCTGTTCGAGAGCGGCCAGGCGAATCTGTATGCTTATGTTAACAATAATCCCGTGCAGTACCGCGATCCGTGCGGAACGTTTTGCATCGGAGCTACCGCTTACGATGGAATTGGCGGAGGAGGTCGCGTCTGCGTTACGGATGAAGGCTTTTCCTCTTGTCTGGAGGCAGGCTTTGGCATCGGGAACAGCATGGATATCGCTCCAAGAGAAGGGCTCACCGGCGACGGGTTGTCGCTTGAGGGGACCATTAAAATCGTCAAAGGTCCGCTATCTCTGACGACAGGACTTAAGCTAAAGGACCGGTGGGAAGGCGGTTGCTTAGAACTCTCGCCCATCGGCAAGCTGGACTTTGGTCCGTTTAGAGCGGACCTGACCGACCCGCTGTATAAGTCGGGGGTGAAAGCCAATCCGGATAAAATCGGCAGAGGCAAAAATATTCTCGATCTCTTCAAGCCGAGTACCGCCGAGATGGCCTTGAAGGCTAAAGGCTGCAAGTCTTATAAGTGGTAAGCCAATAGTACCACCGGTATTGCCGGCGAAAAGCCGCTTCTCTTCCCTGGACGGGGAGGAGGAGCGGCTTTTCCGTTTCATAGCGGCGGCTGTTTGGGCGCTAACGAAGCATGATTACGCTTCAGGAACTAAAGGGGATGAAGGGATAATTACGACTTTTTGCGTAGTTTTTCTCACGCAAAGTGACAATTATCTTATCCTTTCGACAAGTTCTCGTTCACGGTGGAGATTTATTCCCTTATAATAGAAAAATGTATAACCATGTTTTATCCCCTGACTACTAAACTTTATTTTGATATGCCGAGGGAGCGTGGCCATGACCGACATCTTCGCGGTGCGAATAACCGGTCCGCTGTCGCCCGAGATCGTTGATCGTCTCGCGTCGGTACTGCCGCAAGAAACGAGAATGCTGCTCGGCCGTTACCGGCTGCAAGCGGACCGCGACCGGAAGCTGCTGGCAGAGTCGCTGATCCGGGATTTGCTCCGCAGCCGGTTAGGAAGGCAGCTGAGCGGCGCCGTATTTGCCAGGAACGAATATGGCAAGCCGTACATAAAGGAAGCGCCGGATTTTCATTTTAACTTGTCGCATAGCGGCAATTGGGTCGTGTGCGTCGTTCATGACCGGCCGGCCGGCATCGATGTCGAGCAGCTTCTTCCGATCGATATGAACGCGATTGCAAGCCGTTATTTTGCCGATCGGGAGCAAGAGCTGCTGTTCGGTTTGCCTGAGACGGAGCGGCTTCGCGGCTTCTATGCGCTGTGGACCTGCAAAGAAAGCTACATGAAAGCGGAAGGGCTTGGCCTGTCGCTGCCGCTGCGCGATTTTTACGTGGTCGTGCGAGGCCGCTCCGCGCATGCGTATCCTGCGTATCCCGGCTCGCTGGCTTCAATGCCCCGCCCGATGCGGCTGTGCGGCCTGGACGGCGCGGTTATGGCGGTCTGCGCGGAGGAGGGGGCTCTATTCCCCGAAGAGCCTATTTTACTGACCAGCGATGAACTGGTGATTACATGCTTGCGCGAACGTGATTAAGGAGGATTGCCAGTGAACGATAGAAAAGGATCCGGCGCGATCGCGATCGTCGGCGTTAGCGCGCTGCTGCCCGGATCGACCGACAACAAGGGATTCTGGAACGACATCATGGCGGGCCGGGATCTCATGACCGATATACCGCCTACCCACTGGCTCATCGAGGACTATTACGATCCTACCCCCATGACGCCGGACAAAACCTATGCCAAGCGCGGCGCCTTCCTTCCGCAGGTTCAATTCGATCCCAAGGAATTCGCTATGCCGCCCAGCAACATTTCCGCTACCGACACGAGCCAGCTGCTCGGTCTGATGGTGGCCAAAAGCGTGCTGGAGGACGCAGCCGCCGGCCAGTTCAACGCGATCGACAAGGATCGCATCAGCGTTATTCTCGGTACGGCCTCCGCCTCGGAGCTCACCGTGGAGCTCGGCAGCCGCATTCAGCGGCCGGTCTGGGTCAAGGCGCTGCGGGAAAGCGGCGTGCCGGAGGATCAGGTGCAGGCGATCAGCGACCGCATCGCTTCCGAATATGTGCCATGGAAGGAAAGCTCCTTCCCGGGCCTGCTCGGGAATGTCATCGCGGGCAGAATCGCCAACCACTTTAACCTCGGCGGCACGAACTGCATCGTGGATGCGGCCTGCGCCAGCTCCCTTACCTCGATCTCGATGGGGGCGATGGAGCTGTTGGCCGGAAAGTCCGATCTCGTCATTACGGGCGGGGTCGATACGCTGAACGATATTTTCATGTTCATGTGCTTCAGCCAGACGCCCGCGCTCTCGCCGACGGGCGATTGCCGCCCGTTCTCGGATCAGGCCGACGGCACGATGCTCGGCGAGGGACTGTGCATGTTCGCCCTGCGGCGTCTGGAGGACGCCGAGCGGGACGGCAACCAAATCTATGCCGTGCTGAGGGGCTTCGGCACCTCTTCCGACGGCAAGTCCAAAAGCGTATACGCGCCCGTCTCCAAAGGGCAGGCCAAAGCGCTTCGCCGCGCCTATGAAATGGCGGGCTATTCGCCGGCTACCGTAGAGCTCATGGAAGCGCACGGGACCGGGACGAAGGCCGGCGATGCGGCGGAGTTCGCAGGACTGGCCTCGGTATTCGACGACGGCGCGAGAGAAGACCGGCAATGGTGCGCGCTCGGTTCCGTCAAATCGCAGATCGGCCATACGAAAGGAACGGCAGGCGCCGCAGGTTTGTTCAAGGCCGTCATGGCGCTCCGGCACAAGGTGCTGCCGCCTACGATCAAGGTCGAGCGGCCCAATCCGAACCTGGATATCGCGGGCAGTCCGTTTTATTTGAATACCAAAGTCCGGCCCTGGATCAGAGGGTCGTCGCATCCGAGACGGGCGTCGGTCAGCGCCTTCGGCTTCGGGGGAAGCAACTTTCACGTGACCCTGGAGGAATATAACGGTCCGGGCCGCCAAGCTTGGAAGCTGCGGAGCATGCCGTCCGAGCTGTTCCTTTTTAGCGCTAACGATCCGTCATCGCTGCTCGCGCAGTGCGAAGACCTGCTGGCCGGCCTGACTGACGATGACGGACTATTCGCTTATTTGGCTCGTCGGACGCAAACGAATTACGATGCAAAGCTGCCGGCAAGGCTGGCGCTCGTCACCGCCGACCTGGACGGACTCCGCATGAAGCTCGAGAAGACGATCGCGGCGCTTCGCGGCCATCCGGAGCGGCGGATCGATGACAACGGCGGAATCTATTACGCCTATGACGCGAATCCTGGCGAAGTTGCGATGCTGTTTCCCGGCCAAGGCAGCCAGTATTTGAACATGGGAGCCGAGCTGCTGCTGGCGTTCGACGAAGCCCGGGGCGTGTGGGACAGGGCGGCCGATCTGGAGACGGATGCAAGCGGCAGCCTGCAAGAGACCGTCTATCCGCGGCCCGTTTTCGCCAAAGAAGAGCTCGAAGCGCAGCGCGGCCGGCTGCAGGCAACGCAGTGGTCGCAGCCGGCGATCGGCGCCATGAGCCTGTCGCTCCTGCAAGTGCTGCGGAAGGCTGGCGTGCAGGCATCGTACGTTGCGGGCCACAGCTTCGGCGAGCTCCCCGCCTTGTACGCAGCGGGAATTCTCGAAGAGAAGGACATGCTGCAGGCGGCGAGAAAACGCGGCGAGCTCATGGCGGCGGCCGCGGCGGCATCTGCCGGAAGCGGCGCGATGAGCGCGGTGTTCGCCCCGATCGAGCGGGTCCGCGAGCAGATTGCGAAAAGCGGCGCAGCCGTCGACTGCGCGAACCATAACAGTCCGAGCCAGGTCGTCGTCTCCGGGGAGGCGGGGGAAGTGGGCCGCCTGGAGGAGAAGCTGTCCGCGGACGGCATTCCTTTCAAGCGGCTTCCGGTGTCCACGGCGTTCCATTCGCCGCTCGTCGCTTCATCCGTCCCCGAATTCCGCGCGTTTTTGGCGAACGCTCCGCTGGGAGAGGGAGGGGCTGTCGTCTTGTCCAATGCGGACGGCAAGCCGTTTCCTTCATCGCCGGACGGCCTGCGGGATCGGCTGGCCGAACAAATCGCGCAGCCGGTTCTGTTCGCGGAGACGGTGGAGGCGCTCTATGATCGAGGCGTCCGTACGTTCATTGAGGTCGGGCCGAGCGCCGTTCTTTCCGGACTCGTCGAGCAATGCCTTGCGGACAAGGATTTTGTAGCCGTTGCGACCGATCGTAAAGGGCAGCACGGCGTCAACGCGTTGTGGCACGCGCTGGGGCGGCTTGCGGCCGCGGGCGTTCCGCTCGATCTCGCGCCGTTCTGGGACGATTACAAGCCGGAGGAAGATCCGCGCAGCCGTCCCAAGCCGGCCTTCACGATCCCGATCAGCGGGGTCAATAGCGGCAGGCCTTATCCGCCCGAAGGCGGTACGCCGGCGCTCCCGAAGCCGAACGAGGCAAGCTTGCCTGCCGCTGCGCCGGTCGCCGCCGAGGTGTTGCCGGCGACTGAGCCAGTGACGGCTATCGGGCATCCGGAGCAGGAGGCTCCGAGCCCGATATTCGCCTACGCAGCCGGGCAGCAAGAGGCTGCGGCCGGTCGCGCCTTTGAAGTCGGCGCGGAAGCCTACTGGCAGCCCGCTGTTTCTCATACGACAATAGCTCCCATTTACGATACTCAGGAGGAAAATACAATGTCTACTTACCCGACCAATATCCAATCCGTGCTGCTTGGCGCGATCACGGAGATGCAGCGCCAGACGGTCGAGGCGCATGCCGCCTATCAACGCGCGATGGCTGACGGGCATGTCGCTTTCTTGCGCACGGTCGAAGTATCGCTGGCCGGACTGAGCGCCTTGGCTGCCGGCGGGTTCGGCGCTTTCGCGGCAATGCCTGAAGCGGCTGCAGCGGCCGCGGTTCCCGCGCCTGCTCCAGCGTGGGCAGCCGTACCGGCTGCCAGCCCGTACGTGCCTGTACAGGCGGCTCCAGCCTACGCGCCGCCGGCGCCGGTAGTGTCTGCCCCGCCAGCTTACGTGCCGCCAGCGCCGGTCGTGGCAGTACCGCCAGCTTACGTGCCGCCAGCGCCGGTAGTGTCTGCCCCGCCAGCTTACGTGCCGCCAGCGCCGGTAGTGTCTGCGCCGCCAGCTTACATGCCACCGGCGCCGGTAGTGTCTGCGCCGCCAGCTTACATGCCACCGGCGCCAGTCGTGGCTGCACCGCCAGCTTACATGCCGCCAGCTCCGGCAGCTCCAGCTCCGATTCCGGCTCCGGCCGCTCCAGTAGCGGCTGCGGCTGCGGCTGCTCCGCAAGCTGAGGCAAGCGACGTGCGCTCGGTCATGCTCGAGGTAGTAGCGGAGAAGACGGGCTATCCGGTCGAAATGCTGGACTTCGATATCGAGCTTGAAGCCGGACTCGGCATCGACTCGATCAAGCGCGTCGAGATTTTGTCCGCCGTGCAGGAACAGTTGCCGGCGCTGCCTGACGTGCAACCGGGCGAATTGGCGGCGCTCAATACGCTTGGCGAGATCGTCGACTATATGAACCGCGCGCTCGGCAAGGGCGGGGAGTCTGCAGGAAAAAAGTAATTATCCATGATCGCAATCGGTCCGCGGTCGTGCGCTACGGGGTGAAGGCCGCCCCTGCGCCGGCAGCAGGATTGGCGGTGCCCGGCCTATGGGACGGCGCGGCCGTTGAGATCATGGATGACGGAAACGGGATTGCCTTGGCGCTTGCCAAGCGCATGCAAGAGGCCGGTGCGTCGGCGCGGGCGGTAACGGCGATATCCGCGGAAGCCGATGCGGTCGTATGGCTGGATGCGCTGAAGACGATAAGGACGGACGAAGAGGCGCTCTCGGTCAACCGCGGCGCTTTCGAGGCAGCCAAGACGGTTGCCGCGAAAATGGCCAAGCAGGGCGGCGTCTTCGTTACGGTGCAGGACACCGGGGGCTCGTTCGGCCTCGCGGATGCGCCGGCTTCACGCAGCATGTGGACGGCCGGCTTGACGGGGCTCGTCAAGACGGCTGCACGCGAATGGCCGCAGGCAGCCGTCAAAGCGATCGATCTGGACCGGACAGGGCTCACGGCGGAGACGGCGGCCGAGCGCATTTTCCAGGAGCTAGCCGCTGGCGCACCTGAAGTCGAAGTCGGCCTGCAGCGCGGCGGAGGCAGAATGACGCCGGTGCTGGAGCTGGATCCGGCGATGGTCGCGCCTGTAAACGAAGGCGACGGCGGTGCGGAAGATCGTGCCGTGCTGCTCGTTTCCGGCGGGGCGAGAGGCGTTACGGCTGCAGCGATCGCGGCATTGGCACGTGCTGAGCGTCCGCGCCTCATTTTGCTCGGCAGAACGCCGCTCGAAGAAGAGCCTGCCGCGTGCAGAGGAATTGCCGACGATGCGGGGATGAAGCGCGCGCTGCTCGAACAGGCAAAAGCGGAAGGCGCCGCCATTAGCTTGGCGGAGCTCGGCCGGCGCGTGCAGCGCATTTTGATGAATCGCGAGATTGCCGGCAATCTGCAGACGCTCAGGGAGCTGGGCTCCGAAGTCGTCTATGTGCCGGTCGACGTACAAAATGCGGAAGCGCTGCGGGAAGCGCTGCAGCCGATCCGCGCGAGGTGGGGGCCGATCACCGGCATCGTGCACGGCGCAGGCGTGCTCGCCGACAAAGCGATCGCGGACAAGACGGTCGAGCAATTCGACTATGTATTCGATACGAAAGTAGGCGGCCTGCGGACGCTGCTGTCCGTCACGGAGGAGGATCCCCTCACGCTCATCTGCCTGTTCTCTTCGGTATCCGCGAGAAGCGGCAATGCCGGGCAAGCGGACTACGCCATGGCAAACGAAGTGTTGAACAAGTGCGCCCAGGCGGAAGCGGTCCGGCGCGGCCCAGGCTGCATCGTGAAATCGATCAACTGGGGGCCATGGGACGGCGGAATGGTCAGTCCGCTGCTCAAGAAGCATTTTGAACAGCGCGGCGTCAACCTCATTCCGATGGAAGAAGGAACCGCTGCATTCGTGGCCGAGACGGCGGATGCAAGCGGGCTTGTGGAGATCGTCATCGGGGGCAGCGCCGGGGACAGGCCGACCTTGATCGAAGGCGCGTCGGAAAAAACATGGACCGCGGAACTGTTCCTGCCGGAGCCGTCGCTCGCGCCATGGCTGCATGACCATCGCATCGGCGGCAGCGCCGTCGTCCCGGCCGCGATGGCCATGGACTGGTTCGTGCGCGCCGCGAGGGCCGCGTATCCGCACCTTGACGTCAAACGGTGTTCGAACTTGACGGTGAAGAAAGGGATCGTCGTCGAGGAACGGGACGGCCAGCGCAAGCGGCTGACCATGACGTGCAACGACCGGACCGACGGCATTGCGCAAGCCTGGCTGAGCTTCGAGCTCAGGGGAGAGGACGGCCGCATTCATTATACGGCAGACGTCGAAATGGGCATGGAGCGCGAAGAGATTCTCCCGATAGCGCAGCCGCTTCCCCAAGCAGGAATTGAAGCTTGGAACTGGCAGCGATCCGACGCCTACGATGGCAGCAAGCTTTTTCACGGCCCGGCCTTCCAGATCATTCGCGAGCTGACGCTGGCAGGCAGCGAAGGCGCGGAAGCCAAATTCGAGCATGACGCGGCTACGGCGTGGTCGAATCGGGACGGCGGCATCGACCCGGCGATGATCGATGGCGGCTTGCAGCTCGCGCGGCTATGGGGCATCCGAATGTTCGGGGAACCGACGCTTCCTACTAAAATCGGGTCGTATACGGCTTACCGGCGCATGCCCCGTAATCAACCTGTCGTCTGCCGGATCCGGAGCGAGCGGCGGGGGAGATACAAGACCGTTACGCAAGTAGCTTGGCTGAACGAACAAGGCGAAGCGATCGCCGAGCTTTGGGACGTTGAAATGCATATCGTGGCAAGCCAGAAGCAAGCACATGAGTGAGAGGAAGATGGCAGCATGAGATTCGAGCCGATTGCGATCGTCGGGCAGGGATGCGTGTTCCCCGGTGCGGCGAACCCGGAGGAACTATGGCGCATCGTCGCTGAGCGGAGGGAGACGCTGACAGAGCCTGAAGAAGGCGAATGGCGTCTGTCCCGCGCAGCCTCCCGGCGAGGCTCGGACGGGACCGAGTGGTCGACCCGCGGCGGATACATCAGAGGCTTCCAGGCGGAATGGGAGCAGCTTGGCCTGCAGGTCGACGCGGCGCAGATCGGCGCGATGGACCGGATGGTTCGCTGGATGCTGCATGCCGCAGCGCAAGCGCTGCCCGATCCGAAGGCCGGCCCCGATAAGCATAAACGGACCGGCGCGGTCATCGGCAATCTCTCGCTGCCGACGGAATCGATGTCGCGTTATGCGGAGCATGTCTGGCTGCAGTCGCAGCAGGGGGATGCGCCGCGCGAGCTTTTTGCCAGGGAGGTCGGCGAGCCGCCGGACGCGGTAAACCGGTTCATGTCCGGTTATCCCGCGCATTTTCTCGCGAAGGCGTTCGGTCTGGGCGCCGGCGCATTCTGCCTGGATGCCGCCTGCGCTTCATCGCTCTATGCGATCAAGCTCGCCTGCGACAGGCTGCATGACGGCAGCGCGGACCTGATGCTTGCCGGAGCCGTGAACGGAACGGATGCACTGTTTTTGCACACGGGCTTCCGTGCGCTGAAGGCGATCAGCCGGAGCGGGCGGAGCAGGCCCTTTCATCCGGAGGCGGACGGCCTCGTACCCTCCGAAGGCAGCGGCTTCGTCGCCCTGAAGCGATTGGCCGATGCCGAGCAAGCAGGCGACCGTATTCTCGGCGTCATCCGGGGCATCGGCCTGTCGAACGACGGCGGACAAGGCGGCATGCTCGCGCCCGCCCGGGACGGTCAAATTCGCGCGATGCGGCAGGCATACGCCATGTCGGGCCTTCGTCCGCAGGACGTATCGCTGATCGAATGCCATGCGACCGGCACGCCGCTTGGCGACGCGGTTGAGGTTCAAAGCATGAGCGAAGTATTCGCCGGGCGCAGCGGGGTTCCGATCGGTTCGATTAAAGGCAATATCGGACATCCGGTGACGGCGGCGGGCATGGCGGGCTTGATGAAGCTGCTTCGCGCGATGGAGGAGGGCGTCTATCCTGCCACCCTGCACTTACATACGGACGGACCGGTTAAGCTGCTGGAGGGTACGCCCTTCCGGCTGCCGCAGCCGGGAGAGACTTGGCACCCGGAGGCGCCGCGGCGGGCGGCGCTGAGCGGCTTTGGTTTCGGCGGCAACAATGCGCACTTGATCGTGGAACGTTATGAGCCTGGAGGCAGCTCGGCGGCAACGAAACTTGACCGTGAAACGGAAGCGGCAAGCCGCATGGATGCGGACCTGGCCATCGTCGGCATCGGCGTTAGCGCCGGCAGCAGCAGGACAACCCGGGAATGGGCTGCGGCCTTATTCGGGCCTGACGCTAGCGATCGCGGGAAAAAGGGATTGGAGACGTTCCGCTCTGGCGGGATCGCGCTCACCATGCAGGACATTTCTGTACCGCCTGTCGACCTGAAGCAGGCGCTGCCCCAGCAGGTGATGCTGCTGCGGACGGCGGCCGATGCCGCGGCGGAAGTGGGCGGACTGACCGGCGACCGCGTCGGCGTATACGTCGGCATGCAGTGCGATGCGGAGATCGCCCGGCATATCGCGCGGGTGAGAGTCGGGGAATGGGCCGGCAAGCATGCGGCGCTGTCCGGGCTTCAGGCGTCGGATGCTGACGTCGCCTCCCTGCAAAATGCGTTCTACGGGCCGCTGGAATCTTCTACGGTCGTCGGGCTGCTGCCGAATGTGCCGGCCAACCGGCTCAACAAGCACCTTAAAATATCCGGTCCGGGCTTCACCGTGTCCAGCGAAGAGCTGTCGGGGATTACGGCGCTCGAGCTGGCTTCCCGCGCGCTAAGAAGCGGCGAACTGGACGCCGCCCTGATCGGGGCGGTCGATCTCAGCTGCGAGAGCGTGCATCAGGCAGCAGCGGAGGCCATGCTCGAGAGCGGAAAACAAAAGCCGGGCGACGCTTCGGTCGTGCTGGCTGTCAAGCGGCTCCATGATGCCCGGCGCGATGGCAATACGGTCTATGCGGTGCTGCCTGCATCTGGCGGCGGCGACGCTAAGCCTGGGCTTTTGCTTGGCGCGGATGAACGGGATGCGGTGCATCTGGCATCGCGCTTCGGCCATTCGCATGCGGCCTCCGGGCTGCTGCATGTGGCGGCAGGCGCGCTCGCCCTGCACCATGGACTGCTGCCGTACGGCAGCGGCCGCGGTCTGCGCCCATGGCTGCGGGGAGAAGAGGCGCGTACCGCCCGGATAGACGTCAGTGCGCTCGGCGGCGCCTCGGGCTCCGTCATGCTCGCGGAAGGTGACGGCGCGCCGTTCGCGCTGCGCGGTTCCCGGGTGCCGACGCTGCATACCTATGCAGCCCATGATCGCCGCGCGCTGCTGCAATCGCTTCGGGGCGGAACAGAATCTACGCAAGGCGCCGTTCGTCTGGCGATCGTCGCACATGGAGAGGCGGCGCTGTCGGCGGCAAAAGAGGCGGCTGCGCTTGAGCTTGAGCGGCTTATAGCGGCTCCCGGATCAGGGCCATTCCGTGAAGGGCCGGGCATCCATTATTCGGACGCGCCTGCCGGCGGCGAGCTTGCTTTCGTATTCTCGGGCGCAGCGTCGGCTTACGCGGGTATGGGGAGCGGACTGCTCGCGGCGATACCGGAATTAGGCGTTGCGATCCGCGACCGGTTCCGTACGGCGGCCGAGGCTGCCGGCTGGATCTATGCGGAGCAGACCGACCGGGCGCCCGACGCGCTCGCAATGCTTGGCGGGGCTTCCTATTTGACGCAAGTTCATGCGGCGTTCACGCAGCGGTGGCTCGGCCTCAGACCGCAGGCCGCGATCGGGCTGTCCTCGGGCGAGACCAACGCGCTGGCGGCGATGGGCGCCTGGGACAATCTCGACGGTTTGTTCCGCGACTTGCAGAAGGACGGAATCTATAGCCGCGAGCTCGCCGGAACCTACCGCGTCTTGCAGGAAGCGTGGGGGGAACCTCATCCGAAGTGGGAGAACTGGCGCGTAAAAGCATCGCCTGAGGCCATCCGCGGAGCGATCGCGTCGGAAGCGCGCGTCCGTCTTACGATGCGCAACGCGCCGGGAGACTGCATTATTGGCGGCGAGCCTGCCGCCTGCAGGCGCGTGCTGGACAAGCTGAGACCGGCGCCTGCCTATCCGCTCGGCTACGATATGGTCGTGCATTGCCCGGAGCTGGCGGCGATCGCGCCGCGCTGGCGGGAGATTCACCGCCGCCCGACGCGGCCGGTGCCAGGCGTGCGCTTCTATTCGGGCGCGTCGGCGAAGCACTACGAGCCGGACGCCGACCGGGTGGCCGATGCGCTGCTGGAAATGGCATCCGGTCTCGTCGATTTTCCAAGAACGATCCTTCAGGCTTGGGAGGACGGCGTACGTATATTCGTCGAGCACGGTCCCCGCAGTCTGTGCTCGGACTGGATCGGTCAAATTCTGGCTGGCCGCGAGCATCTGTGCATCGGACTGGATCAGCCCGGCGTTGATTCGCTGGAGCAGGCGACGAAGACCGCTGCCCGTCTATTCGTATCCGGTATCGATGTGAAAATTGATCGTTTGCAGTCGCGATTGGCCGAATTGGGCTCGGCGCAAACCAAGGACGGTAAAGACGCAGCCATGACGTTCCCGGCGCATCTGCCGCCGGTTGTCCTGCCGAACATGCCAACAAGAATGACGGATGCCGGACATCCAATCGGACGGGAAGAGGTTAAGCCTTTGAAAACAATCCATGAGACCGCGCCGAGACCGGTGCCGGAGACCGTGCTTGCAGCGCCTGCCGGACAGTCGGCAGCAGTGCCGACGTTTTCCGCGCCTGCCGGGGAATACGCCAGAATGGCGTCCGCGCATCGCCAGTACGTCCAGCTGCAGAGCGGCATCCAGCTTCAGCTCATGCAGCTGCTGGCGAACGGCAGATCGCTGCCCGCGCATATCGCACCGGGGCACATACCAGCTGCGCCTGCGTCCCCAGCCGCTACATCTGCGCCTGTGTTTGCCATACAGGTTCGGCCACCCGCAGCGCCTGCGCATCTGACCGCAGCATCCGCGATTCCAGAGCCGGCATCGCACCTTGCGGCATCGCACTCTACAGCATCGGACCTCCCGGCAGTACGCGCAGCAGGGACGCAGCCGATCCGATTCACCCGCGGGCAGCTCGAAGTTTTGGCATCGGGGCGCATTTCCGACGTGTTCGGCCCCGCCTTCGCAGGGCAAGACGGCTATGCGGTGCAGGTGCGCATGCCGGAGCCGCCGCTGCTGCTGGCAGACCGGGTCGTCGCGCTTGAAGGGGAGCCGCTCTCGATGGGCCGAGGCTCCATCAGAACGGAAACCGACGTCTTAAACGACTCCTGGTACCTGCACAAAGGCCGCATGCCGTTCGGCATTATGATCGAATCGGGGCAGGCGGACCTGCTGCTCATCTCGTGGCTCGGTATCGACCGGCTGAACAGGGGAGAACGCGCTTACCGGCTGCTCGGCTGCGAATTGACGTTCCACGGCTCGCTGCCCGCGCCGGGCGAAACGCTGAGCTACGACATTCGCGTCGATTCGCATGCCAAGCACGGAGACATCCGGCTCTTTTTCTTCAATTACGACTGCACGGACGGCCAAGGACGCCGACGGATGACGATGCGTCAGGGACAAGCCGGCTTTTTCACGAAAGAGGAATTGCGCGAGTCGGCAGGGGTCATCTGGGATCCGGCGAAGGTCGAGATCGAGGCGAACGCGCGACTTGACGCGCCGCATGTCCTGAACGCCAAAACACGCTATACGCCGGATGAGGTGCGCGCCTTCGCTGCCGGCGACTTGTACGGATGCTTTGGCGAAGGCTTCGCGTTTGCGCAGACGCACACCTGCTCCCCTTCGATCCAGAGCGGCCGCATGCTGCTGCTCGATGAAGTGACGGTCCTCGAGCAAGGCGGCGGACCGCTCGGCCGCGGCTATCTCCGCGCGGAGACGGCCTTAAGCGGGGACGAGTGGTTTTTCGCCGGACACTTCAAGAACGATCCGGCCATGCCGGGCACGCTCATGCTGGAAGGCTGCGTGCAGGCGATGTCCTTCTACCTGGCAGGCCTCGGCTACACGCTGCGCAAGGACGGCTGGCGCTTCGAGCCGGTTCCCGAGCTGCCGTACAAAATGATCTGCCGCGGCCAGGTCACGCCCGAATCCCGCAGCCTCGTATACGAGGTGTTCGTCCAAGAAGTCATGGACGGACCGGAGCCGACGGTCATTGCCGACGTGCTGCTGACGGTAGACGGACGCAAGGCGTTCCACTGCAGCCGGCTTGCGGTGCGCCTGGTACCCGACTTTCCGCTGCATACCGAGCTTCGTCATCTGACGGAGGGCGCTTCCGGCGATCCGCGGGCAGCCTCGTCCGGCGGCGTCACGTTCGATTACTATTCGCTGCTCGCTTGCGCCTTCGGCAAGCCGTCGCATGCGTTCGGCAGCCGGTACGCCGTTTACGACAAGGGCAAGCATGTGCCCCGACTTCCGGGACCGCCCTATCATTTTATGACGCGGGTGACGGAAGCCGGCGGACAGCTTGGCGTGCCGAAGACCGGCACGGTCATCACGGCCGAATACGACATCCCGCCGGACGCGTGGTATTTTGCCGAAAACGGTTCGCGCACGATGCCGTTCTGCGTGCTGCTGGAGGCGGCGCTGCAGCCTTGCGGCTGGCTCGTGTCCTATCTCGGCATTCCCGAATCGCCGGAGCGGGACGCCTACTTCCGCAATCTGGACGGCAAAGCGACGCAGCATCGGGAGGTGCTCCCGGGCGCCGGCACGCTGCGCACCCGGGTGAGCCTGACGAGCCTGTCGCGAATGGGCCATACGTATATCGAATCGTTCCAGGTGGATTGCTTCCTCGCGGACGCGCCCGACGCGCCGGTATTCACGATGTCGACCGTATTCGGACACTTCACGCTCGAAGACTTGTCCAATCAGGTCGGTCTCGGCGCCGGGGAAGCCGAACTTGCGCGCATGCTGGAGCCGTGCGACTTCGAAGCGGATTTGCGCAACAACGATACCTTGTTCCAAGCCGGTCCTACGAGTAACCGGGTGAGGCTGGCGAGCGGCAAGCTGCTGATGATCGATCGCGTGACCGGTCATTGGCGTCAAGGCGGCAAGCATGGTTTGGGCAGGTCGAGAGCGGAGAAAAAAGTCGATGCGGACGACTGGTTTTTCAAGGCGCATTTCTACCAGGACCCGGTGCAGCCGGGCTCCCTTGGCGTCGAAGCGATGGTTCAGCTGCTGCAGTTCCACATGCTCCAGGAGGGCATGGATCTCGGCTTGAAGCAGCCGCGCTTTGAGCCGCTCGGCACGGGCATGGAGATCGTGTGGAAATACAGGGGCCAAGTGACGCCGCAGAAGGACAAAATCGTCGTGGATCTCGACGTGCTGGAGACGGGCCGCGACGAGCGTGGCGTCTACGTGACGGCCGAAGCGTCGCTCTGGGTCGACGGTCTGCAAATATACTATGTTCCGCTCATGGGCATGCGGCTGGTGGACGATGGCGGTACCGGCACGGGGCCGGAGAAGACGGACGGCGAGCCGGAGGTTGTCGTCGAACAATCGTTGTTCGACCCCGAGACGCAGCCGTGGATACGGGATCATTGCCCGACGTATACCGCGCCGGCGATGCCTTCGACCTTTATTCTGGATACGATGGCGAATGCCGCGCGCAATCGCGAGCCGAACCGGATCCTGGCAGGCGCGGCGGACGTGCAGTTCAAGCGGTGGCTCGTCGTCGACCGGCCCCGCCTGCTGCAAACGGAGGTTCGTCTGGCGGAGAACCGCGACCTGCGTGGAAATAGCGCCTTCTATGACGTGAGGCTTTACGCCTGGCGGGACGCGCCGGATTCGCGGTTGTCCCGGTTCGAGGAAATCGCGTCGGGCCGGTTCGAGCTGGCAGACCGGTACCCGGCTGTAGACGAAGCGGATTCCCGGCCGTTCGAGCCGCTGCAGGAGCAGGAGTCTGTCGCCGATCTATACGACGCCGGGCGAGTCTTCCACGGGCCTGCTTTTCAGATCGCTAGCACGATCGTGCTTGGCAAGAATGGGGCTGCTGCCATCCTTTCGGCGGAGGGGAATCGGACGGGAGCCGCATCCGTTCCGACCGGATGCCTCAATCCGCTCCTGCTCGACGGCGCGACGCACGCGATTCCGCATGATGAGCTGACTTTATGGGCGCCCGGGGTTGCGGACGATCTGGTCGCTTATCCGTACCGGATGACGGCTTGCCGGTTCTACGGAGATACGCCGGACGCCGGCGAAGTCCGCTGCGACATTCGCTTCGACGGCTTCGAAGGAGACGCGCGCTTCCCGGCTTTCCGGATCCGCCTCTATCGGGGCGAACGGCTATGGGCATCGCTGCGGCTTGTCGAGGTGCTGATGCCCAAGGGGCGGATCGGCCGCGGCGACGGCCGGAGCCGGCAAGCCTTTTTACAGAACCGCGTTTATGTAGAAGGCGTGGCGCTGTCCCGAAGCGAGGGGGGCGTCACCAAGCTGACCGAGGCCGAGGTGCGGGGATCGGACTGGCTCGCGGGCACGGTGGCGGCGGTATATGGCATTGACGCTTCGGCGAGCTATAAGGAGCTGACGCGGCTGGCGGCGATCAAGGACCATGTGGGACTGATCGCCGGCGTTCATCCTTCGACCGTAACCGTGGATGAAAAGGCAAGCTCCGCCTTCAGCTCGGTATATCCGTACGAGCGCCATCCCATCGCGCTAGAGGAAGAGGACGGGGAGATCCGCGTCGCCTCGCAAGCCCCCATCCGGGATATCGAGGGGGCCATGGGTTACTGGAGGCAAAAGCTCGGCAGCGATGTCTGGCTTGGCGAAGACATTTACCGGGCGTTAATCGCAAGCTTCGTCGGCGGGTTCGTCGTTGAAGATCCCGTGCGGTTCGCGCTAGCGAGCCAGGGACCGGTATTGTATCTCGCGAATCATCAGACCGCCGTGGAGTCGCTGCTGTTCGCTTGCCTGGCGGAAGGGCTGACGCAAAGCCCCGTGGCGGCGATCGCCAAGAAGGAGCATCGCGATTCGTGGATCGGCCGGATGCTCGCGCATATGGAAGCCAACCCGAATGCGCGGTTCACAATTCCGATCGTTCATGTCGACCGCGAGGACCAAGGGGCGATGCTGCAGACGTTAAAGGACCTTGCCGTCCGCATGCAGGCCGGAAAAGAATCGATCCTCGTGCATGTCGAGGGGACGCGCGCGCGGACCGAGGATAAAGAGGTTACGGTCGTGAGCGGCATCTGGACGGATCTTGCGCTGCAGGGCAATATTCCGATCGTGCCCGTCCGGTTCAGGGGCGGCTTGCCGGCGGAGGAATCCGAGTCGCGGCTGGAGTTTCCTGTCGGATACGGCAGGCAGCATTATTATATCGGACGTCCGATCTTCCCGGATGAGCTGCGGGCGCTGCCCTTGCCGGCGCGCAAGCAGGTGATTCTCGAGGCGCTGAACGGAACGGGGCGCAGGTCTGCGCAGCAGGAAGACGGGCTGGCCGCAAGCGGCGGCAATCCGGCATTGGCCGAGCAGATACGGGTTCTGACGGAGGAGGCCCGCGTGCCTTACGAGCAAGCCGTGCTGCTGGCGTCTCTTGCGCGCCTGGCGTCGTGCAGCGCCGAGGGCGCGGCGTTGCTGCAAGGCGTGTCGGCAGGGAAGCTTCGTGTCAAGGACGATCCTGCAGGACAGTGGCTCGCGGCGTTTGCCGGCTGGCTGTACGGACAATCGGGACCGAAGGTGCAAGTGACGAAACGGAGGAAAAACACGCATGCAAATGCAGACAACGCTTAGATGGATGCCGGGCGATACGGGGCCGGCTTTTGCAGGAGAGGAGCTGGCCCAGCTGGCCGCTCGCGTGCGCGAGCCGGCGTATATCGTCCGTTATGGCGAAAACGGCGCTTTAGGCTTGGGCCTGGGCGGGAGCGTCGCTCCCGCAAGCGGCGCGGAGGCGGCGAATTATCCGCTCGCCGCGATGCTGCCCGCGCTCTATCCCGAGTGGCTGGGCGGCGGCGCGTTCGCGCAGGCGCACGGCGTGCGCTTCGCCTACATCGCCGGCGAGATGGCGAACGGCATCGCGACCGCGCGCATGGTCATCGCCATGGCGCGAGCCGGCATGCTTGGCTTTTTCGGCGCGGCGGGCCTTCCGCCAGAGCGCGTCCAGGCTAACCTTGACGTCATCCAGGCCGAGCTCGATCCGCAAGGGCTGCCTTGGGGCATCAATCTGATCCATACGCCTAACGAACCGGCCATGGAGGAGCGCATCGTCGATCTGTATCTCCGCCGCGGCGTAAGGAGGGTGTCGGCCTCCGCGTTCATGGGACTTACGCCGAGCATCGTCCGCTACGCTTGCAGCGGATTAACGCTTGACGCATCCGGTACGATTCGTCGCCGGAACCATCTCTTTGCGAAAATCTCGCGCCCCGAGGTCGCCGGCCCGTTCATGTCGCCGGCGCCGGACAAAATGCTTGCGGATCTCGTCGGCCGTGGTCTGCTGACTGCCGAAGAAGCGCGGCTTGCCGCTTATGTGCCGCTGGCCGAGGACATTACGGTCGAAGCGGATTCCGGCGGACATACCGACAACCGTCCGCTGACGGCACTGTTCCCCGCGATCATGCGCTTGCGCGACGATTTGCAGCAGACATACAACTATGCGACCCCGATTCGCATCGGCGCTTCCGGCGGGCTCGGCACGCCGGCTGCCGTGGCCGCCGCTTTTGCGCTCGGCGCGGCCTACGTCATGACCGGCTCCGTCAACCAATCGGCGGTGGAGTCGGGATTGTCCGACGAGGGCCGCGCCATGTTGGCAACGGCGGGACTGGCCGATGTCGTCATGGCGCCGGCCGCCGACATGTTCGAGCAGGGGGTCAAGGTGCAGGTGCTTAAACGCGGCACCTTATTCAGCGCCCGCGGCTTTCACCTGCTCGACCTGTACCGCAGTTATAACCGGATCGAGGATATCCCGGAGAGCGTGCGGCTGAAGCTGGAGAAGGAAGTGTTCCTGGCATCGCTCGATTCGATCTGGGCGGACACGGCCCGTTTCTTCGAGAAGCGGGAGCCCGGACAGCTCGAGCGGGCCGAACGCGATCCGAAGCACAAAATGGCGTTGATTTTCCGCTGGTATCTGGGCAAGGCAAGCCGGTGGGCGATCGACGGCACGCAGGAGCGCAAGCTCGATTACCAGATCTGGTGCGGACCCGCGATGGGCTCGTTTAATGCCTGGGCCGCAGGCTCGTTTCTCGAACAGCCGCACAACCGCACGGTTGTCCAGATTGCCTGCAATTTGCTGGAGGGCGCGGCTGTCGTCACGAGAGCGCAGCAGCTGAGGAGCTACGGTCTTCCCGTTCCGGCGCAGGCATTCGATTATAGGCCGCGGCCGTTCCAGTTGTGACCGGAGGCGTTTAAATTGCTGCTCACTTTTTACGTTGTCACGCTGGTCATGATCGGCTTCTTCACCGTAACGGCGTGGCTCGGAGGCAAGCGCGAGGTCGTCGTTCGCGGATTGACGCTGATCGCGCTGCAAAATGCGACCTGCCTCGCCCTCTGGGCCGGCTATCCGGTCTTTCGCCTGTACGCTGCGCTGGTGCTGCTTGCCGGATTATTGGAGCTGACGCGACATTACCGGGGCGTCGGCGGGATGCAGCTGCGTGCAGGGATACCGCTCTTTGTCCTTGTAGCGGCTGCTTCAGCAACGATTTTCCTCGAGGCGGAGCGAATCGGCATTTATGCGCTGCCGATTGGGCTTGCGCTTGCCGGATACACGTTTTGGGCTCCGGCTCGACAGGTGCGGAGTCCGGCATTCGGCGCGTTGTTTGCCGTCTTCGTGCTTGCACCCGGAGCAGGCTGCCTGGCTCTCTTGTCCAGGGACGGAGCGGCGGCGATCATTACCTACCTCTTGCTGCTGCAGATGAACGATGCTTTTGGGCTGCTCGCAGGCAAGAAGTTCGGACGCACCAAGCTTTTTCCCCATATCAGTCCGGGCAAATCTCTCGAAGGCTATATCGGAGGCGCAGCCGGCGTCATCGCAGGCGTCCTCATGCTGAACGGGTGGATCCCGGCGTTAGAGGGCGTTTCGATCGGCAAACAACTGCTCATCGTCTGCTTTATTTTGCTGCTGGGCAATATGGGGGATTTACTGTTTTCGGCGCTCAAGCGCAGGCTCGGCATTAAGGATTTCGGCAGGATGCTGCCCGGGCATGGCGGCATTCTCGACCGATACGACAATATTCTGTTCGGCGCACCGCTCTTCGCGCTGCTATGGGGGCTGCTGCCGTGAAGCGACGTGGAGGGAAAACAGGGATGGGAAAATGGTTTCCGGCGCTGCGATACTGGAACCTCGCGAATGCCATAACGACCGGCGTATCCGTTAGCGGACTGCTGGCCATGGTGTTTTTTGTAAAAGGGCAATATGCGCTGGCGTTTACACTTTATGGCGCGGCGATATTGGGCGATTATGCGGACGGGATCGTCGCCCGCAAGCTCAAGCAATCATCCACCTTCGGGCAGGAGCTCGACAGTCTGGCAGATGCAATCAGCTTCTGCGTGCTGCCGGCTTTCGCCGGTTACGCGCTCGGCGTGACGTCTCCGCTAGGCATAGCGGCACTCGTTCTGTACCTCGTAGCTGGACTATGGAGGCTGGCCTACTTCAACGTCAGCGGCTTGGAAGAGGACGGGCGTCATGCTTACTACACTGGCGTACCGACGACGATTGCGGCCAGTTGGCTGCTGCTGCTGAGCCCGTTTATGCTGGCAGGAGACTTTCCGGGACGCGAGGCAGCGTTAGCGGCGGTCTTCGCCGTCTGCGGCCTCCTCATGCTATCCGCTGTGCCGTTCCGCAAGAACGGCATGATGACGAAGGCGCTGTATGTGCTGCTGCCGGCTGTCGTCGTGTTGAATTGGATACTATTCGGTTAGATCCTCCTAATAATCTCAAAATGGATAATAAAATGCTTACCATGGGTTTTCAAATGGTAAGCATTTTTTTATTCCGGTACGCGGTCCGTTAATTAGTGCCAACCGCCAGCATAAAGAGGTTTTTATTTACAGTCGACGAATCTTACAGTATTGGATCGAAGGAGATATGGAGCTGCTCGGTGAGCGCCGCTTCGGAAGCATCGTCGTTCATCTCCGCTACCGCGCGATCGTCTGGCCGATCCTAAGGGGGAAGAGCAAGTTGAGACCATTTCATATCGCTGCATGCCTAGTCATTTTCCTGTCGCTGGTCACTGGCTGTAATATTTCGGATGGTGCAATAAATCTCAATAATGGTATAGCTAAGTCCCCTGGTCCGACTCAGGCAGAGTCTGTGCCTCAATCCGGATCTGTTCCTCAACCCGCGTCTGATGTTCCGACTTCCACAGGCAGGGGGGTTCACTTGCTTCAACAGTTTCTCGAAGCCGTCAGATCACAGGACAGCAAAAAGTTAACCGATATCATGCGCAGCACGAGTCCTGATTACGAAAATGATTATATACACGTCGACGAATCGGTTATGGAACAGTTCCTGAAGATGCTCAGCGTGGAGATGGATCCCGGAACGATTCAAGCGGCGCTAGATGAGTCCGGTGATCGACAAGAGACATATATCGTTTCCGGCACCAAGGGCAGCGGCGGACCGGTAACGATTAACGATAGGCTGTACGTAAGTTTCCCGAACGGTTCAGACGATCCGTGGCTGGATTGGTCCTATATTCGTTATTTGCCCTATGCGGAAGCGTTGGCCGGAGAATACATTCGTCTAATCCAGGCAGGGGATGCAGAGCAGCTGGCGCGTTTTTCCGTCGTGGACGATATCGGGTTGACGACAGCGAGTGCCAAGGAGCTGATCACGAATTACGCAACCCACTTCGATCATATGAACCAGACTGAATTGGTTTACAAAGGCAACTTTCAGTTCGAAGTACGGGATGCATCGGAAAAAAGCCATACCTTTCGAATCATATACGGCGATGGGCTGATGGGCATCGACGATACGTTCGCTCCGGCGATGACAACGATGTAGAAGCTTGGCCGTTACTTGGATGGAACTCATCAGATCATTAAGGAGTAGGTTATGGAAATCTAAACAACAGTAGAAGTTGCTATCTAGAGAGATGAATAAGTAGAGGTAAAGAATTAATTCAGTTTAGATATTTATTGAGTGATAAAGTAATAGGCCCTTGAGCTCCCTCGAAGAACGATCCTGCAATCATATTGCCGTTTTAATTAAGTGTTAAAGGGTAGTTCAATCATTGCGTGAATTATTTCAGATGTGAAAAATATTTGAATCTCGCAGATTTGTTGTCAAGCTGAAATTGACTGGAGGGCGTGAAGGTTATAAACGACAATTATAAGCCAATATTAAGTTTGATAGGATTAGGTTTATTCATAATAACAATAGTGGTCCATCTAAGTTTAAAAGTTGTAAGAATATCAGATGTAGGAATAGGCATGTTGCTCTCTCTCTCCAATGCACTAATGTTAATTTTTACGTTGTTATGGAGTGTAATGGGGATAATTGAATTTCGAATATTAATGAAGTACCGCAAAGGTATCAGGGATAATTTCGATAACGGAAGAATAAATAAAGATGAATATAAGAACATATCAAAAAGACAGAAAATTAATTTAACTATAAACATCAGTTATTTAGTCATTGTCATATTACAAATGGGATACGTTATGTTTAACTGGGTTGAAGTAAACATATAAATTCAAGAACTTTGAATGTGGCTATCATAAAATTCACGCATTGAGCCATTTGGCTATCAGGCAGAAACGAATATCATTATGCTCTCTCGGGTAGGATACTTCCAATATGTTGAATTATGATTAGGTCAGAATTGTGGTAGAAGGGATTATCGATGTAGACCCCTGAGCGGCTAAATTTTCAGTAGATTCGCCCAAGCCCAACCAAAGTTGTCGCCGTGGCAGCTGCTCCTTTTTATTAAGCTAAATGACAGGAAGCCCCCAATACGATGCTAAGCAAAATTATGTAAGTTGAGAATGAGGGGATATTATGAATGTCCATTTGGAAAGCGTAACTTCTAGTAATTTTGATCAGATTATTGAACTAAAGTCTGGTATTGAGCAAGAACAAAGAATGCAAATTTATGAAAGATGGGTAGGGTCGAACGCTTTCTTCTTGGCTGTTTGTCAAGTTTACAAATTCACTCCACGTGCAATTTATGATTCTGAGACACTGATTGGTTTTGCTTGTCATGGATATAATTCTGAAACGGAACGTTTTCAATTAATAAGCGTTATGCTCGGTCATCAATTCCAAGGGAAAGGTTACGCAACTGCTAGCTTGAAACTCATTATTGATGATATGAACCTTCAATATAAATGCAAAGAAATTTATCTCACAGTCATTCATGATAACATGAATGCAATTAAAGCGTACGAGAAAATAGGATTTATTCCTACAGGAGAAATTGAAAAGGCTTTTCACGATGAGCATGTATATAAACTAATTCTTTGATATTAAGGATTATCCTCGAACAGTCTTGCATTGAACATTATGCCTGATCAGATTCGGATGAATCGTTACCTTCACTTATCATCAGGCTATATTAATCCTTAATGTTGGAGGTATATATTTAATGGAGGTTTTATTATATAAAGCAGATTTAAAAGATGCAGTGACTATTCATGAAATGAAGGTAAAAGCGTTTATGCCCTTGTTGGAAAAATATCAGGATTTTGAAACAAGCCCCGCTAATGAAAGCGTAGAAAGAATCATCGCTCAAATCAATAAATCTTTTACAGATTATTTCATAATTCATCATCTTGAGGTTGCTATTGGTGGAATTAGTCCAATTTTTATATTGCCAGAACATCAAGGGAAAGGAATTGCTCAAAAAGTCTTTGAATATTTTATGGAAAGCATATATAGCTGGAGGCTCATAATGTCTGTAAGTGTGTTTAGAATTAATCAAGAGGATGATTCATTTGAACTAGGTTTTGAAATCCCGGTATCTAATGAAAGATTCTTCATGAATTATTGGCAATCTGCCATTGAGCAGTTAGGGATTTCTTGTATTCGTAATGGAACAGAATTAAGAAAAGAACAGTTGGAATTAACACTTCAGGAGCTCGAAAAGTTGAGAATATGGGCTCAATCTAAACTACTGAAAAATGAAACGGAATATATGCTCAACAGGATTGATTGGCTTCTTATACAGTTACCTTTCGCATTTATAACAGATGACACTGTTTTATGGATTGGATAGCTACTGCATCGCTACGGGGAGAATCGTCAGGTAATTTGCCTGGTGGTCCTTCGGCCTTGGTGCAATTGGGATGTTCTAATGACTTTGTCGGACAGCGTATTGTGTGAAAATGGCCAACACCACCCGGGTATGGCCATTCTTCATATTTATCGAACCGATTACTTGACCGGCCCCATCCAGATTGTAATCGTCTTCCTCTGGTGCGGTAACGGCGCTTTCAGTTTTCCGTTGTCGGTCAAATGCTTCAAAATATAAGCGACCAACCGGCCTCCGCCGGCATTGCCTCTCACCATGTAGGCAATTTGCGGCTCTAAATGCTTCGGCTGATTTTGCAGGAACAGCTTGAGCATTTTATCGTAGAGCTTGCCGACAGCGGGCGCATACAGGGCGGACAAATCCGGCATTGCCTTGTTCAATCGATCCAGCGTTTGCGGAGAGCCGATCCAAACCGCATTGAACTTGTACCCCTCATCCGTCTTGCGGATGTACCCCTTCTCCAGTAGGAACGAATATTGCTCGCTGTTCTCTTCGTTGTCGGGCAGTTCCCCTCGTTGGAACGCATGGCAAATCTCGACATTCCGGTATTCCAGGAAACGCCAATCCACCTGGCGGTCGCTCCAGTACGTATTGAATTGCCACAAGTATAAGGGAGTGTCTTCGACGTAGCGGAGCGACGGACCGAAGGTGACGTACTTACTCAGATCAAAACCCGGATCGGCATTGCGGCTCCGGCTCAACGCCGCATAGGCGATATACTGCCCTCCGTCCTTTCGCATCGGCGCGACCGCATCGAAGTTGTCGCCCGCCGGCAGGCCCAGCCAGGACTGCTCCCCGACGTTCTTGGGCAGCAAGGTCCAGAGCAGAAAGTTGTAGTCGCCGTCCGGAACGTACACTCCGCTATCCTCGACTTGCCTGCGAACTTCCATTAACGCGTCGAAATGAACATCGGCCACTTCGGCGGCGCACTCCTGCCAGAATCGATGACCGGCCACGACTAGTTCGAAGAGGTCCCAGACGATGGTATTGCTTTGATATTTGCCGGGAGAGGTTTGGACGAGAAAATTGTAATCGGCCAGGTGCCGTACTTCGTCTTCCAGCAAAGACGGCGGAATTCCGAGCTCCTCCGCGATTTGATGGACGGTAAGCGCCTTATGATAAGCCGCGTAAACGATATTTTGCGCCAAGGCGCGTCCAAGAAAATCGTTGGTTTCACCCAGGCTGCCGGCCGAACCGGAATGGCCCATTTCCCCCATGCTGACCGGATTGACACTCAAAGTTCCTGTTGCGCGCATACGTTTCATCCGTTTCTTTAACTCCTTTTTGGCCTCACTCAGATGCCACTTCACCGTGTTGACAGGAATGTTCAGAGCAATCGCGATATCGCCGTGTTTAAGCTCGTCATAGTAATGCATGACCACGATTCGGCGATGGATGTCGGACAGAAACGCGACTTCCCGGCGCAGCTCGCGGTAAGCTTCGGTGACCAGCAGCCGGTCAAGCGGCTCCCGGGTAGGGTCGACTGACAGTTCGGACATGCCGTTGATTTCGATCGCTTGGGGAGTATGCGCACGCTTTTTCAACCAATTCACCCAAGTGTACCGGGCAACCGTCCAAACATAGGCCTCCAGGCTCCGAATGTCCCGCTTTCCTGAGAAGGATTTCAATAACTGCAGCATAATCTCCTGGGCCAGATCCTCCGCCTCCGCCCGTTGCTTAACCCGGTTCAACGCAAAACCGAAAATCGGTTTGACATAGCTTCGAATCGCATCGGCCGCTTCTTTTCCGTTCCGCTCTATCGAATCCATCAGTCGCCTCCGCAATTGCCTCTGTAATTTCTTACAATCAAATAGTGTGCCTATCGGAAAAAAGGTTGGGATATTTTCAAGAAAAATTTGGACGCCCTAACGGATCACTCATACTTAGTCGTTTCCATTGAAGTAACTGGGAGGATAGTTGAATGATTTCGCGAACAACTTAAGTCATGACGAATTTACGAAGTTCGCAAAAGAGACGTTAGCCGAAAAAAAGTTCTTAGTTTAGGAGGACTCTATATGATTTTAGAAAAAGTTATTAATAGAATTGTAATACAAAGTGAATATAAGGATTTGGTTGATAAGTATATAGCTAATATAATTACCGAGTTCAAAGGTAAGATTCATAGCATTTATATGTGTGGCTCTATTCCAAAAGGAACTGCTAAACCTTTTGAGTCAGATGCAGACTTTACTATTGTATGTGTAAATCCCAAAGATATTGATTACGAAAGATTGTCAAATATTAAAGACAGGCTCTTGAAAGAATATCCAGTAGTAACTAGGATTGATACGATAATTTGCTCGATTGACGATGTATTAAGTAAACCAAATGAATGGGGTTTTTGGGTCAAGATAATTTGTGTTTGCATATATGGCCATGACGTGGGTGAAAAAGTACCACCGATAATTATTTCTCCAGCGTTTATTTTAGACCTAAATACAGAGACCAAGGAAGAAGTAGATCGTATACATCGTTCACTTTCTAATGCTAGTGATAACACAATGAAAACTAGATATGTTAAAGGTTACTCTAAGAGATTAATTCGTGCATTATACTCTTTGGTTTTAGAAGATACAGGTGTATGGCAAGATGACATTATAGAGATGAAGAATGCCATATTAAACTATTGTGACATTGACACCGCTTTAGTTGATTATTTGTATGCTTGTTACTTGGATAGTAATGTACTTGTTGAGGAGTTTCTGGGGATTGCAGATGAAGTATATAGCTATTTTGAGAACGCCTTAAATACAATGGCTGCTTCCAGAACTTCCTTCGGCTAACGCCATATTAATGCTCCGGATCACGCTGAGAAGCGAGTGAACACATCCATCCCCCTACGACTGTCGGGACGTCACTGCATTTGCGTTCGGCCAACCTTTTCAACCACTGGGAGATTCACAAATGAATAGAAACGCTGCGCAATCAAGTGGAGGATGAGTTCGGGACATGAAGGAAAGACCGGCTAAACCGAACGTTTCGCCGTTGTAACCGATGGAGGAGGCAGACAATTCATGGGAGGAACGAATGTATGGGATGCGGAGTGGGAGGTTAACGAAGAGCAGGCGCGAACGCTGATCGGCAGACAATTCCCTCAGCTGTCATCGAAGCAAGTGAAGCGATTGGGCTGGGGCTGGGACAATACGGTTTTTCTCATCGGTGACGAGTACGTGTTCCGTTTTCCAAGAAGAACGATTGCAGTTGGCTCGATTCGTATGGAAGGGAAGCTGCTGCCGATGCTGGAGGCATATATGACCATCCCCTATCCGAAACCGTTGTTTTATGGCGAAGCAAGTGACGAATACCCGGCACCCTTTCTTGGCTATGCCTACGTGCCAGGAGATTTCCCAATCGGATTGACGGAAGAACGCCGGGCTTTATCGGCAGAGACGCTGGCGAAATTTTTGCGGAGATTGCATGAGTTTCCGGCGCAGGCGGCGCTGAAGTGCGGAGTTCAGCAAGATCATAGAAACTTGACGGACATCGCATCGCGCAAAGTGAAATTGACGGGCTTTGTAACAAAAGTGGTTGAACACTTGACGCCGGAGGAGTCCGGTGCGATCGAAGCGTATATTAGCAGGTTACAAACGGATCGTGTCGAGGCGATGAATGTACTGCTACATGGCGATCTTCATTTCAAAAATATGCTTGTGAACGAGAAAGGGATTGTTTCCGGCATCATTGATTGGGGCGATCTGAGCGTAGGCCATCCGGCTTGCGATTTGAGCGTTGCTTACAGCTATTTACCACCTTATGCTCGCGGCGCGTTTTTCGAAACATACGGAGGAGCGGACGAGAAGACGAAGCTGCTGGCGCGGCTGATCGCGGTATACATCCCCGTGCTGATCTTAATGCAAGCGGTCGATGACGGGAATGAAGCGATTGCGGCAGAGGCGAAATCCAACATCATGCGGGCACTGTCGGATTAGGCTCATTATTTCGTTGCGGCTATGGGTAAATAATTACCAATATGTGTTAACATAAGAGGGGTTAAACCTGTATTTAGGATGCAGGATTTCAATGCGTTTTAGCTAATCAGATCATTAAACGCACTCTTCAAATTATAAGAAACGAAGGTGACACGTATGAGTCAATCCGCACACCAGTTAGAAAAACAAATAGTAAAAACAGTGCAGGTAAAATATCTGCTGCATCTTCCGGAAGGCTATGAACAGGATAAAAAAATGAAGTGGCCGCTGGTTTTATTTTTGCATGGTGCAGGCGAACGTGGTGATGATATTCAAAAAGTAAAGGTTCATGGAATTCCCAAGATCGCCGACCTGAATCCGAGTCTGCCGTTTATCGCGGTCTCGCCGCAGTGTTCTGAGGATTCATTCTGGAATGCCGAGAAAGATGCTCTGCTGGCATTACTCGATGAAATAATGACGAGCTTCAATGTTGACGAAAAGCGAGTTTATCTAACCGGATTGAGTATGGGAGGCTATGGCACTTGGGAACTGGCGTCGTCACACCCAGAAAAATTTGCGGCTATAGTGCCTATTTGCGGTGGCGGCAATCTTAATCGAGTACAATCATTGGTCAATACGCCTGTTTGGGCGTTTCATGGAGCGAAGGACGAAGTCGTAAAACTTGAAGAGTCAGAAAAAATGGTTCATGCGCTGCAAGCTTGCGGCGGAAATGTAAAATTAACTGTCTATCCCGATGCTGAACACGATTCTTGGACGGAAACATATGCAAACCCTGAGTTATATTCGTGGTTATTAGGCCATTCACTTGCTTGATTCTTTTACTTTACAGCCTGCCGGCGAGATCCGGCAGGTTTTTCAGCTAATGGACAGATTAGTCTCAATTTTTAGTACATATTAAGATGGAAATAGTTTAACTCAAGCGTAAAGGAGCAATTTATGAATATTGCTGTCGCAACTGATTCTGATTATGAATACATAAAAGAGCGAGATCATCATATCCTGGAAAACTTAATTTTACCGAAGATAAAACAGAAAGAAATATTCATATTGAAAAGCGATGGACTTCATATTGGATGGATGCGTCACAGTTTCTTTTGGGATAATACACCGTTTATGAACATGATTTGGATTGACATTCCTTTTCGCAATAAAGGTGTAGGGAAAAAAGCAGTTCTCTACTGGGAAGAAGAGATGAGAAATAAAGGGTTCAAATTAGTGATGACATCCACTTTAGCTAATGAAGAAGCTCAGCATTTTTATAGAAAACTAGGCTATAGGGATTCAGGCTGCTTATTGCTTGAAAATGAACCCTTGGAAATTCTACTAACAAAGGGTCTTTAGCTGGTTAGGAAACCACTAAGCTATCGGGAAGCTTGATTGGGGACTTTATGAAAATAACATACGAAATCAAAACAATGGATGAATTCAAAAAACTACCTTTAATCTGTAAGTTGGGTTTAATAATCACTTGTACGTATGTAACGTGGACAGCGCAGAATATAAGCGACATATCCTTTTTCGCGACTATTTGAGAAGCCATTGCGAAGACGCCAAAAGTTATAGTGTATTAAAATTGGAACTTGCCAAACGCTTCAGTAATGACCGTGAGGCATACATGAACGCTAAAAGTGATTTTGTGATAGAGATACTCCAGCGGGCTGAAGTTGATGTTCAACAGGTACGACTGGGGAGATCCAATTCATGAATTAGTGAAAGTCGGTATTTTTAGCGCAGAAGTTAGTGTGCCTTTTTCAGTCGGTCAAATCCAGGGATATAGTGAACGTGAACCTGACGATGAGTTCTGGAAACTTTATTCACTCTATCTAGCCATGACTCTGATCTCATCCGTCGTATGGTGCTTGAAGGTAAAACCGGATGAATTAGATTCAATGTTGATGAAGATCCACAAAGTATTGGATGATCATAACAACTTTGTGTTAACTGTCCCAAAGTGGTACGGTCAGTATCAAATTAATTTTTGACTGGGTATTTTGACCAGGAGTAGTATCAAATACATCACGGAGAACCATATCATAAGCAGTTGGTGAACTCCAGGCTCGCATCCTCCGGCGGATAGTGAATCAGGGATAGATTCGTTATCAGACAACGCCATCCTATGGCGTTCTTGGTTAAAGGTGAAGTAACACAACCCTCTCCAATGGAAAATAAGAGACAGGACACAGAATGTAGTTTCTGTGCCCTGTTTTTATTTCTATCGTTCATAATATAGCCTCCCCCAATGTCAACAACATCGAAGCCTGGCGGCTATTCGGACTTCGCGGAACGCGATGGGGAGGTGCGAGCCGTTCCGTCTGATTTCGTTCGTCGATACCGATGCGCTGACCTTCCCGGAACTTGCCGGGCGTAAGACCGGTCTCTCTTTTGAACAACTTGCAAAATTGCGCATCTGTGGAAAACCCGGAGCGGATCGCGACTTGCGATACGGATAAGTCGGTATTGCCGAGGAGATCGGACGCGCGTTCCACCCGTTTGGACAGTAAATATTGCTGAGGGGAAACCCCTGTTTCCTCCTTGAACAAGTGGCGGAATCGATCATAGCTGTAACCGGATTCGACTGCCAGCGCATTGAGGTTCAGCTTCTGGCCGAAATGCTCGTCAAGGAACCGACGAAAGGAAAGAAGCTTCTTACCGTTCACTTGCAGGGAAAGCGTTTCATGCATATGGCGGGATAGCTCAATAGCCAACTGGCCGATCATTTGGTCAAGCATAAGGGAATAATGCGTACGCTTAGCTGTGAACTCATCGTCCAAGGATGATAGAATCGTCCATATTTTGGCCTCTTTATCCTGAAACATGCCTTCCGGGAGCATAAGTCTGTCGTCATCGCACGTAAATCCGATGAACAAGACATCGGTATCCTCGGTCCTTCTCTCGTCGTGCATCGTACCCGGACGAATAAGGCTGTACGCCCCGGAGCTGAATAGATACGTATTTTCCCCGATCTCCGTTTGGCCTTCTCCGTTAATATAGTAAACCAATTCGTAGCAATTATGAGAATGATGCGCGATATAGAATTGCTTGGCTCTCACCGATCTGTATAGGAATTCGAACTTCATCCCCCGCGAGCTCCCCTCATATATTAGCCACTTCGTATAATAGGTTGGCCAAAACGTTATAAAAGCGGTTTCACATCAAATGATATGCTAAAAGCAGCTCGCAAGCAATATCTCAATGCCATCGCATGAGAAATCGTTTCCAGCAAGAGGGAGAACGATTTGTGTAACCGGTATGAGAATGCGCATCAAACTCGAAAAGGTTGAATGGCATTGGCAACGATCAAAGACGTAAGCAAGCTGGCCGGCGTGTCGGTTGCCACCGTGTCGCGGGTGATCAACCGGAAGGGATACGTCGGCGAAAAAACAGAGCAGAGCGTCCTAGCTGCAATGAAAGCCTTGAAATTTCGTCCGGACCATACCGCGAGGAGCTTGGCGGGCAAGGGGTCATCCACCGTAGGACTAATGATTCCTGACATCTTGAACCCTTTCTTTCCGGAGGTCGCGAGAGCGATCGAGGATGTCGCCAACGCCAGCGGCTTTAACGTCATGTTGTGCAATACAGTCAGCAACATGGAGAAGGAGCGGCGTTATCTGGAGATGCTCGCAAGTAAACGGGTGGACGGAATTATCATCGCCTCGTATACGATCCAGCCTGAGCGGATTCTGGACTTCATGAACGAGATTCCGGTCGTATTGATCGATAATCCGCTCCCGAATGATTCCTTGATATCGATCGCTTCCAACAACCTGGACGGTGCAGCCTTGGCGGTCAGACATTTGCTGGAGGAGGGATGCACGAAAATCGGTCATATCCGAGGTCCTCTGCAGGTGACGGCGGCGCATGAGCGCAGCTTGGGTTACGAGCAAGCCTGCAGCAGCGCCTCGTGGTTCGTGCCGAGTTTAATCGCGCAAGGAAACTTCCACATCGAGGGCGGAGAGCGGGCGATGCTCGAATTAATCGAGCGCCATCCGGACCTGGATGGCGTGTTCGCCGGGAACGATCTGATGGCGATCGGAGCGCTGCAGGCACTCTACAGGCTCGGGATCCAAGTGCCGGAACAAGTAAAAGTGATCGGATTCGACGGCGTTGCGCTGAATATGAGCGTTCCCGCGCTAACGACGATTGCGCAGCCGATCTATTCGATCGGAGCACTCGCGATGGAGCTGCTGCTCCGGCTGATTCGCGGAGAACCGGTTGAGCGCAAACTCTACGAGCTGGATGTCAAGTTGTTGATAAGAGATACGACAAGAAGGACGAGATAGGAGCACGAATATGAGCAAGAAACCGGTCATTGCCGTCGTAGGAAGTTTTAACATGGATATGGTCGTGTCATTAGATCGGCTGCCTCGATTAGGGGAGACTATAGCAGGAGAACGAATTCAGTATGCGCCCGGCGGCAAAGGGGCGAATCAAGCGGTCGGCTGTGCACGGCTGGGAGCGGCCACGGTCATGATCGGCGCGTTAGGCAACGATCGGTTCGGAAGGGAAATCGCCGATTCTCTTGCGCAAGAAGCAATCGATATGGAGGGTGCAGCCTTCATGGAAGACTTTCCAACCGGCGTCGCATCGATCCTGCGCACGCAAGAGGACAATTGCATCGTGGTCGTTCCTGGAGCGAACGAGCGCTGCACGCCGGACTGGATCGATGAGCATGCCGAGCGGATCCGGCAATCGGGTCTGCTGCTCGTGCAGCTGGAGATTCCGCTGGAATCGGTCATTCGGGCTATGGAGATCGCGCGTGAGGCCGGGGTGAAAATCGTGCTCAATCCGGCACCTGCCCGCCCTCTACCAGAATATGTGCTTCGCCTGGCGGACTATCTGACGCCAAACGAGACGGAGTTCGAAGCGCTCAGCGGCACGGATATCGAATCGGAAGAGATGCTTTTCCAAGCTATGAGCAGCTGGCAGCGCCGGTACGGCCATACATTGGTCGTGACCAGGGGAGAAAAGGGGATCGCGGCTGCCGATAAGGATGGCATTCGGACGATCAAGGCGCCAAGCGTGAAGGTGGTCGACACGACAGGAGCAGGCGATGCATTGAACGCCGCATTAGGCTACGGTATCGCAAACGGGTGGCCGATTGGAGATAGTGCGTCGTTCGCGGTCAGGGCCGCAGCGCTATCGGTCACCCGATTTGGAGCGCAGCATGGAATGCCCTACAGAGACGAGGTGACGATACTGTGAAAAAAACGGGTATTTTGAACAGCGATTTGTCCAGCGTCGTTGCTTCTATGGGTCATACGGATCTCATCGTCGTTTGCGACAGCGGGTATCCCATTCCGAGGAACGTGGTTCGCATCGACTTGGCGCTGCGCCAAGGAAGTCCCGGCATCGTCGAGACGATCTCGGAAATGGCGCGCGAACTTGAAGTGGAGAAGATCACCTTCGCCCTCGAATCCGAAGACCATTGCGCCGCGTTGATCGGCGAGGTTAAGGCGTTGTTCCCCGATGCATCGCATGAAGGAATCGCACATGCCGAGTTAAAGAAATTGGCTTCGAATTCTGTCGCGGTCGTTCGAACGGGCGAATGCATCCCATACTCCAACATCATTTTGCACGCTGGAGTTGCTTTCTGAGAAAATGAGTTCGTGGAAGGAGTGATGGCCGCAAAAACAGCCGTAAAAAAAGCAACTCACTGTGTGCATGAATGACGCCCTCGATTGTAGCGAATCGAAGGAGCGCCCGCACAAGTCAGTCGCCTTTGAAATCCAATTCAAGTTCATCGTACACCAACATTGGGGTTCAAGCAACAAGCAACCGCTAATCGCATCTCATCCGGGAGGTCAAAAAAAATGAAAAAGAAAAAATGGCTGAACCTCACCGTAAGTGCCGCACTGGCCTTGGTGTCCCTATCCGCCTGTGCCGAAAACGCTAATAATGCGAATACTTCGCCAAACGCTTCGGCAAGCGGATCAACTTCTTTATCTCCATCCGGCAGCACGTCCGAAAATTCTAGCGAAGACGCCAAGCTGGATCCGGTGACGATCAAGTGGTACGTCAACCTCTCGTGGTGGAAATATCCGGGGGAGTGGGGCACGGACAAGTTCTCACAATTCATCCGCGACAAATTCGGCTTGAATATCGAGTTCCAGACACCGGCTACGGACGATGGTCAGAAGCTTGCTTCGATGATTGCTTCGGCGGACGTGCCCGACCTGGTTACCGTTGAAGGGTGGAACAACTCGCAGAAGCCGCTGATTCAGGCTGGTCTAGTGCAGCCGCTTGACGATCTGATCCCGAAGTACGCGCCGTCCTTTCGGGACGAGATTTACAACGACGTCTGGAATTGGTACAAAGCGCCGGACGGCAAAAATTACGGGCTCCCGAACTACGCCTATTCGAGTGAGCAGCTGAAGCCTGGGCAAAAGCTTGAGCCGAACGGCGGATTCACGCTGCGCAAAGACATTTACGACCAACTGGGCCGTCCGGACGTCACTTCGCCCGAGCAGTTTCTGTCCGTACTCGAGCGCGTCAAAAACGAAGTGAAGACCTACGACGGCAAGCCGCTGATCCCGCTGCAGCTATACGACGGCATAGGTCAATCAATCAACTGGCTGATTCAATACTTCAACACGTCGTATGAGGACAAAGACGGGAATTGGGTGGATGTTCGTTTCCAGCCGCATTACTATGAAGCGCTGAAATTCCTGAACGAGGCCAACAATCGCGGACTGATCTCGAAGGACAATTTCACGGATACCCGCGACGCAATTAACGAGAAGGTGGCAAGCGGCCGCGTATTCTCCATGATGACCGCACCGCAGGACTTCTCGAACACGAACGGACCGATGAGAACGTTGTTCCAGGCGGATCATAAAGCGCAATACGAGACATTCGTCTTGAAAAACTACGAAGGCGAAGAGCCCGTGCTCCAAGACATTCGCGGCATGGGCTGGCTCTTCACGATGGTCGGCAAAAATACGAAGTACGCGGACCGGATTACGAAAATGCTGCAGTTCCTGAACAGCGACGAAGGCCAGTATATGATTCAATTCGGTTGGGAAGGCGAGACGTATACGAAGACGTCCGACGGCCTGTTTGCGCCGACGCAGGAATATCTGGATCTCAACAAAACAGGAAAGGCGGCTCCTAAATGGGGGATGGGCTTTAACCTGATGGCCAACTGGCTGACAGTCAAGGACCTGATTCCGCCGCAGACAGATCCGGAAGAAAAGTATGTCCAGGAGCTGAAAAAACCGCTCGAGAAGTACAGCTTTAATCTGATGGCGAACACCAATCGCATCGATTCCGGCGATTCGCGGTGGAACGAAATGAGGCAAAAGGAATTAGAATTTACGACCTATTGGAACAAACAACTGGTACGCATGATTACATCCAAGTCCGAGGCGGATCTAAAGAAAAATTACGACGAATCGCTTGCCCAGCTGAAAAAGATGGGCTGGGAGAAGTGGTACGAATTCCAAAATGAAGGCTACCAAAAAACGAAAGAAATTTTGGGCATGAAAAACGGTTATCCGACCGACAGTACGAACGACTAAGGATGGCAAGCAAGGCAGGCTGCCGAAGAGCGGCAGCCTGCTCCATGTGCGCTCCGAAAGGATGATAGCAGATGAATGCCTCGAAACCCGGCATCGCGCGGAGGATGCTATCGCAGTGGCAATTGCAAATGATGGTGCTCGGTGGCGTCGTGTTCATCGTGATCTTTGCCTACTTGCCAATGGCTGGCATTACGATGGCTTTCAAGAAGATGGATTACTCCTACAATTTGACGAAGGATATCTTTGCCTCGCCGTGGGTTGGCTTCGATAATTTCCTGAATTTCTTTAACGATTATCAATTCAAGGATATTTTGTGGAACACGTTGTTCCTGAACTTAATCCAACTCTTGATTAATTTTCCAGCGCCGATTATATTCGCAATTTTGATCAATGAAGTTTTCCACACGCGATTCAAAAAGATCGTGCAGTCGCTCAGTTATTTTCCGCACTTTCTATCTTGGATCGTATTCGGCGGCATCGTGCTCAATCTGCTTTCGCAAGACAGCGGCGTCTTGAATCCGGCGCTTAAAGCGCTTGGGCTCATTCAAAACAATATCGATTATTTGGGGGATCCGCACAAGTTCTGGGGGATCGTCGTCATCTCGTCACTATTGAAAGGTCTGGGCTGGGGATCGATCATTTATTTGGCGGCGATTACGACCATCGATACTTCGCTTTACGAAGCCGCAACGATTGACGGTGCCGGCCGTTTCCATAAGATCCGCCACATCACCATCCCATCCATCACCGGGACGATCATCGTCTTTTTGCTGCTCACGATCAGCGGGTTGCTGAATTCGTCTTTTGATCAGATCTGGGTGTTTCAGAACAACATGAACCTGGACGGCAGCGAAGTGATCGATACGTATGTGTTCAAGATGGGTCTCACGCAGATGCGCTATTCGTATACGACCGCCGTCGGGGTATTCAAATCCGTCATCGCGCTCGTACTTCTCGTTACAAGCCATCTGATCAGCAAAAAAGTGACGGGACGAGGCATCTTTTAAAGCAAAGGAGGTTTCACCGTGATCGGGATAAAGAAGTGGGATGCTTTCTCCATTTTCAATTACGTTTTTTTGAGTCTGTTTTGTATGCTTGCCGTTTATCCGATGATATACGTGCTTGCCGGATCATTGAACGATGGCAATGACTATATGCGCGGCGGCGTGTATTTTTTCCCCCGCCAATTCAGTCTGGCGAGCTATAAGATCGTGTTTGAGGACGAAAGGCTTTATACGGGTTTCATGATCACGACCCTGCGGACTGTCATCGGAACGGTAGCTTCCGTGCTGTTTACGGCGATGGTCGCCTATGCGATGTCCAGGAAAAAGTTGGTTGGCCGGAGTGTCTATTCCTGGATTTTCCTGTTTACGATGTTTTTCGGCGGGGGGCTTATCCCCTATTTCCTCGTTCTAAAATTTCTTCATTTGCTGAATACGTTCTGGGTATTCGTAATCCCGACAATGTTTTCCGTATTCAACATGATCATCATGCAGAGTTTTTTCCGCGAGCTGCCGGAGGAGATGCTTGAATCGGCATCTCTTGACGGAGCCGGCGATTTCGGCATGTTTGCCAAGCTTGCGCTTCCGCTCTCCATGCCCGTCCTGGCGACTGTCGCGATGTGGAACGGCGTCTGGCATTGGAACGAATTTTACGATGCCATGTTATTCACGAATAACGAGAAGCTGATGACGCTTCAGCTCTACCTGATGAAGCTGATCAAAGAATCCGATATGATCTCGGCGAACAGTCAATTCATACCCCCGCAAGCCCGGCGGGCGTTCAGCGTGACGACGGTTCGCATGGCGGCGATCATCATCAGCACGATACCGATTTTGTTCGTCTATCCGTTCATGCAACGATACTTCGTAACCGGCATTATGGTCGGTTCCTTAAAGGGTTAATAGAGAGGGAGAAGGAGAGAAATCCAGATGAAATACGAACAATTGAGCCAAGAGCTCCGGTTAAGCCGCTTGCAGCATCCCAAACGACGCGTACGTATCGTGATGGATACGGATACGTTCAACGAGATCGACGACCAATTCGCGATCGTCTATGCGTTATTGTCGCCTGAGGCTGTGGACGTCGAAGCGTTCTACGCAGCTCCTTTCTATAACGAACTATCCGAAGGTCCCGCTGACGGAATGGAGAAAAGCTATCAAGAGCTGCTCAAAATATCGAAGCTAATGGGGACGGAAGGACGTATTCCGGTATACCGCGGGTCAACAACGTATCTTCCTGACGCGAGTACGCCGGTCGTCAGCGAAGCTTCGGAGGATTTGGTCCAGCGGGCGCTGGCTTCGCCGGACGACGATCCGCTCTACGTCGTCGCGATCGGAGCCATCACGAACGTGGCGTCCGCGATTTTGATGGAGCCGTCCATCGCCAGCAAGATCGTCGTCGTCTGGCTTGGCGGCCATGCGCTTCATTGGCCGGATACGAAGGAGTTCAATCTCTTCCAGGACTTGCACGCTTCGCGTGTCCTTATGGATAGCGGCGTCCCTTTAGTGCTGCTTCCCGTTGCAGGCGTTTCATCTCATCTCGTCACGACGTTATCTGAACTTAGGGATTATGTACTGCCCTGTGGGGAGATCGGCGAGTACCTGTACGAGACGTTCTTGAATTGCTCGACGGACCATTTCGGTTACTCCAGGGTGATCTGGGACATCGCGGCAATCGCGTGGCTGGTGAACGAGAACTGGCTTCCGAGCGCCCTTGCGCCGAGCCCCCACATTAGCGAGGATTTTCGCTGGTCGGCCGATCCCTACCGACACTTCGTTAAAGTCGCGCAGTTCGCGGATCGCAACGCGGTCTTTCGAGACCTGTTCCGAAAGTTGGCCAGCAATACTTTTACGAAGGACGTCGAGTAAACTTACCAGAAAGCAAAGCCGATGGCAGCGATGAGCGCCATCGGCTTTGCTGTGCGTTTATGCAAGTCCATGGCATATCGGCTTTTGCTCCCGCAAGTAAGTGTTTGAATCGTCCTTATGGACGTGAGTTAGGTTGCTTTTGTTCATTGAAGTAGCGGGCCAGTTTAGCGCAACTTTTCTAACCTTCAACTCGTACACACTGATGCATGGGTTAAAATCCATTTTATGGAGGATGGTGTTTTAAAGTTGAACGTATCCAATAAAGTCGTTGTGAATTTTTTACTAGCTGTTTCGGTAGTCGTAATAATCGTAGGTTATATACAATTAAATAACTCTGTTTTATGGGGCACTGAAAAAGTGAGCGAATATATGAGAGAGAAAATGCAGGGGAGTATGGATACAAGCCAGTACAATATTATGTTGCAAGGGTTTATAGAACAAATTAAGTGGAGTGGAAGCATTCTATTAGGCCTTGGTGGGGTTTGCTTTATAACTTGCATGACGCTAGTTATGAATAAGCGTTCTTAATTGGATTAACAGCGTATATAACCGCCTGCAAAGGCGGTTATATTTTTGGCTGATTATCAAATTGAGAATTAACAAACTTCATTTCAAGAGTAATTTTTGAATTATTTAACTGAAGCCAAAAGGCTAGGTATTAATACTAGATTAGCTTATTAACTTATAAATGGAGTCGCAATTGAGGATTCGCCTAATTGTGAGAAAGCAGCAGAAGCGGCAGAAAGTATCGGAACCAATTGTTCGATTATATAGTCTGCAGGCAAGATCGGGCAGGCTGTTAAGATAAAGGGCAGCAGTTTAACGATGGGCATACGGGAATTGTGTGCTACGCTGTAGAAAGGGCGTTCGACAAGAAGGTTATGGTTGTTCAAGCAACAAGAAGAAAATTGAGACTGGAAAATACATGTCAGGAAGATTGTAAAGTGGAAGCAACGGATATGTCATGTGTAAATGATAAGCTATGAATTTGCTTTGGAGGTGAACTGGGTGTTTCTTTATAAAATAGTAACTTTTCCGAATACAGAACAACAAAATGATGAACATGAAAAGTTTATAGAAGAACAGAATTGGTATATAGCTGCTCTTCAAAAAAACGGACAAATATTATCACATGGAAATGTCACCGTTTTTGAGGACGGAAAATTCATTAATTATGTGTTGACTCCTGAAATAAATTCCCTCAATAGCGTATTTAATAATAGATATGTAAATGAGTTTCTTAATAATCTGATTCAACTATCATCAAGTGTTCCAACTAATATCAACGTGGGAAAATCCACTGATTTTGAACCATCATGTACTTGCCAAAGTCCTTCATCATACATTTTGTACACGGAAATGTGGCATCACGTATCCCCCGTCTCTTGTGGCGATTGCAAAAAAACGATCCCCTTGTATAAACTTCCAAAGATCAACGAGGAAGACGAATATTTCTCAGTCCTTTCTTGGCAAAAAGCATTTAATGCTTGTGATCGCTTGTTTTATGAAGGTATTAATGAGCGTGGTGCATATAAACAAATGTCTAATCCTGCTTCGGAGCTATCTATTATGGGCAGAAAAATCTGCACTCTTTTAGAACAAGCAACAGGTAAACCTTTTTATTATAATCTGTATCGTCAGTATTCCCGAAAGAAAAAGGTCTGCCCTTCTTGCGGAGAAACATGGGATAAAGAGAGTGGATTAAAGAAATATTGCTGTCAAAAATGTAGATTAGTTAGTGAATAGTTCTTTTAAAAAACAAACGATCTTGAAGTAACAGAGAACGATTTTTCAGCAACGACCAGCCATCGGTTATACATACGCAGGATAGCACAATGAATGCAATAGATTCGGTTGGGGTGATAGTATTAGAAACTTATATATTATTACGGGTACGTCTCGCGGGATTGGTTTAGCATTGGCAACTCGTCTCCTCGCTTTGGGGCATACCGTTTTCGGTTTTTCGCGTAATAGTTGCGATCTATTAGAACAATATAGAGAATATAATCATATTACGATTGATCTTGCTAATTTTTCTTACATAGAAGAGGCAGTTGATCGCTCCTTATCTGCTGCAGCTACAAACACATTCGACGCGGTTTACTTAATTAACAACGCAGCGTTGGTCGAACCCCTAAGACCAATTGATAAATGCACACCTGAAGAGATTGAGTTAAATATTTCCGTAGGTTTGATCGCCCCGGCCATCATTATCTCAGCTTTCATCAGAAGAACCATGGGATATCCAATGCGAAGGAAAGTCGTTAATATAACATCTGGATCCGGAAAATATCCAGTAGCAGGAATGGCAGCGTATAGTTCTGCAAAATCCGGTTTAAATATGTTGACAGAATGTATTGGGTTGGAACAGAAGCAAAGTAACAACCCCGTTGAGGTAATCGCAATCGACCCAGGTATGGTTGAAACCTCTATGCAACAAATTGCTAGAAGTAAGTCTGAAGATGAGTTTGAGATGACATCGTTCTTTAAGCGTGCTTCTGAAGAGAAATTATTAAATACAACAGACGAGATAGCAAGCCATGTTCTTCGCCTTCTGGAGGAGAGGGTTGCAAACGGAACAATCGTCAAGTATGACAAGTGATAATTATTTAACGAGATTGGAGCAACGTCAAGGCGATAAATCGAAAATAAAGCTCCCCAATGAATGGTTCAAAGAATGGCTATATAGATTGATCTAATAGGGAACGTTAATTAAATGAAAAGAGGTGTTCATATCGGTCCCCCTTTAGTTCCTTTAAGGATACCCTCGGGATGGCTAATATCATTTAACCAGTTTACAGAAGCAAACCCCGATTTATTTATCGATGATGACTATAAGTACAAGTGGGATTTTAATGAGGATATTTTTCAATTTAAAAACTCTTTTAGGAAACGAATATTGGATCTTAGTTGGCGTCCAGCGTTTAATCCCAATGGTGAGTATATTCTTGTTTTAGTAGATGCGAATACTCTTTTTTGGAATCCACCATTGTCAGAATTTCGCTCAAGAGATATTAGCAAGATTGTTGAAATGACTGAGTTTTGGCTGTTGGAAGTCTCTAACGGAAACCTTTAGTCATTTAACTAACTGTGAGACGATATAAATTGAATGAACATCAATGGTAGCCGGCCAGACGATCGATTGTCGTTTCTATTGTTTATATTGAAGTAACTGGTAGTTTAGTTCATTCATATAAGTGATATCTGTTAAGGGAGAAATGTCAGTATAATTGGGGGTGTATTCGGGTGAGTATTGGTTACAACTTAAAATTGCCCAATCAGAAACAGTCCATATCTGTAACATCTCCTGTCGCTCTCGATCATACAAAATATATAGAATACGAAGGCTCGATCTACAAAGTGAAAAGAAAATATATGACTAATATAGCTGGAGAAATTATCGAAGTAGCAACTACTGACGGAAAGCCCGAAGAAATTATTAAAACAGAAAAGTTCGTTAATCCGTTTCTTCTTTAACCCAATGGTGTTGAGCTATCGGGAAAAATGAAACCAGGGGCGATTAAATGTTCAATCCCAAGGTCTTCTTCTATTAGTTGTGTCGAAGTCATGGCCTATACAGCCAAATTTAACCCGACACAATGGGGATGAAGATTGCAACAAAATGATTGGGGAATTAATAGAAAACATAAAGACCCAAGAAGAGAGAAGCTTAAAGAATTCCGTAAAGGTATGCAGACTATACATTTTCACAAAGAAAACAAAGCAGCAAGAAAACAGGATTATCGAAGATATAGAAATCAAATGAAATCATTATTGCGCAATGAAAAATACGAATTTCTACGTAAATATCAACGAACAAGCGGATGGATTACCTGGTAATAAAGAATTAAACAGAAAAGGCAACCCATCATGGGCTGCCTTTTTTGAATTCGAACATTTGAACGGAATATAACTGCCTGCAGTCATTGAAGACTACCGGGGGGATCTCAATTATCTCTTACATAAGTGCTGAGGATAGTTTTGCGTTCAGGGTGGGATGGTATTCAGCGGCTACGCTAGCTTTTGTGTGTGATGGTGTGTTGACCGACTTTCAAGAAGATATTCAATTGGAAGGAAAGCAATTAATTACACATGCATCGAAGTTGTTTTGGCAGATGAAAAGCTAATTAAAAAAGACGACTGGAGAGTTAATGAATTTAAAGAATGGTTAGGTTAACTTCGATTAAGCATCATTGCGTTAACGAGAATCGATAGGAGAACTAGTATCACGGTAGCCGGCAAGACTATGAGCATGTTAAGAGAACGTGGACCTTTGATTCAAAATGATTTTGAAGCAGTAAATCCGTATGTTTTTTAAGCATATGGATTTTCACATGCCGTTAATCTGGAGCCGCTGGCCATTGTGCCTCCTCGGCCTTACCTTCGTCTCCCGCTACTAGAATCGGTCGGCGACTGCTTCCTTTGCCAACTAAGCAATGATCGTCTATAATGAAAATTCGCAAAAATTTGCAAGGCAGAGGAGTAGGGACGTGAGCATTAAACACAAGGATCAAGCGGAGCTTATGGGGCTCGTCAAAAATATTCGATTGGGCATGGCAACGGCTGAGGCGTCTGCATTGCGCCTAAAAAATAGCGGTGACACGCTTTTCGAGGATAAGATGATCGGACTTTTTCTCCATGAAATCGGGGGGCGGATTCGCCAAAGATACGGCCAAGCCTTTAAAAAGGAGTTGGACCGTTACTCTAATTTGGATCTAATCCAATTTTATATTAGTGCAGGCTTTGACAGAGAAGTCGAAGAGCTGCTCACGTTAGATGACCGCCTATCCTAAGCGGTTTTTTTGTTTTAGTGGGCTCTTGCCGCAATGTTTGTTGCACTCTTCACGAGGAACGCTAGTTCTATTATGAAAGACTAGGCGTAATACAGACATAGGAGAATCCAATGTGGCAAACATTAACGAAGTTGCAAAACGTGCAGGCGTGTCAGCGTCGACAGTATCAAGGGTCTTAAATAATAATCCATATGTGTCTGACTCCAAAAGATAGAGTGCTGCGCGTGATTGCTGAACTGGATTGTACCCCCAACCGGCTTGCGGTTGATTTGATTCGTAAGGAAACAAAAAGCGTTGGCGTGATCCTTCCTATGAAACTGAAGTTTAATCGAAATATGGATAAACATAAACTCGAGTTTGTCCTGGGTATCCCCGGAGCGGTCGCCCTTTCCCAACTTGGTATAGATCATGTTGATCAAGCGAACGAGTATCGGAATCATTTCATGAGGGATTTTCAACAAATCATTCATGTGTACGAAGGCATTCAGTAAGTTCTGGCCGCCCTATGTGAACTTTCGTATACTACAGGGATGGGTCAAAAAATGCTAAAGTAATGCCTTCCTTAGAGGACAACTGTTGTTGCTTTTCAGAATAATCCTGAATGCAGATGCTGCTGGTTTTCCGGCAGCATTTTTTAGTTCGTTCATATTTAGATAGCGAAGGTGTGGGACTATTTCCTTTAAGATTCTATTAAGAAAAGCTCTATCTTAGGCTGATAAACTAAAAAATTGATAGCCTAAAACTATATTGGTTAGGAGCATCCAAGATGATAATGAGGCGTATGCTAAGCATGCTGATTGCTCTCGTTCTGCTGGCCGGCATAATTCCATCGACGGGATCGGCGGCCGCACCTGATAGTTGGACGCAACGTAGCCCACTGCCTACGAAGAGCGATATGAACGATGTCATATTTCACGATGGGAAGTTCGTGGCGGTAGGCGCTAGCGGCACGATTTTAACCTCTAATAACGGAGAAAGCTGGACCCGGCGTGCGTCGGACGCCACGGTGATGCTCAATAGTGTCGCTTTTGGAGATGGCTTGTATGTTGCGGTAGGGCAGTATGGCACGATCTTGACCTCTAGCAACGGGGAAAACTGGACGAATCTCGAATCCGAGCTTACAGAAGAGCATCTAAACGATATCGTCTACACGGGCAGCCTGTTCGTTGCTGTCGGTAACTACGGCAACATATTGACTTCCGAGGACGGGACGACCTGGACGAGCCGAACATCCGGTACGTCCAACCATCTCAACGGCGTGAGCTTTGGAAATGGCAAACTGGTGGCGGTCGGAGCGTCCGACACCGTTGTGGCTTCGAGCAATGGCATCGATTGGTCTGTAAACCCTTCGGGTATCGGCGGATTTCTGACGGGAGTCAGCTATGGCAGCGGCGTTTTCGTCGCTGTTGGCTTCTCTGGAACGTTATTCAGCTCTGTCGACGGCAACAATTGGACTTTTCGAAATACGAATACGTCGAAACATTTTTACGGAATTTCCTTTGCGAACGGCTTGTTCATGGCAACTGGGCTAGACGGGACGCTTGTCACCTCCAGTAACGGCATTAACTGGACCGGTCGCGTCTCGCATGTAACCACTACGTTGGAGAGCGCGGCCTACGGACTTGGCAAGTATGTGGCGTTTGGCGCTGCCGGTACTTTATTGCTATCGGAAAACGGCGTCGACTGGACAAACCGGATGTCAGGCACGATAAATGACTTGAACAAAGTTGCGTACGGAAACGGGTGGTTCATCGCGGTCGGCGCAGCCGGAACGATCCTGTCGTCTCTGGACGGGGCGCTCTGGGCGAGCGACAATACGACCACGCCTTTCATGTTATACGGCACTGCTTATGGAAATGGAAAATTCGTTATTGTCGGCTACAATGGAGCAACCCTGACATCAAGCGATGGGATCAGTTGGAGCGCAGGCAGCTCAGGCACAGGGAATAGTCTCCAGGCGGTCGATTACGGCAATGGGCTTTATGTTGCGGTCGGGTTGAGCGGAACGATTCTCACTTCCCCGGACGGAAACACTTGGACAGCCCAAGCTTCGAATACATCGGTTGACCTGTATGGAATTTCTTTTAACGGCACAGATACCTTTATTGCGGTAGGACGTACGGGAACCATATTGATGTCGACGGATGGGATCAACTGGACGAATCGCTCGTACGGGGGAAGTCCCTCTCCGACGCTGATGGATGCTGCATACGGTAATGGGCGTTATGTCGCGGTTGGCAGCTTTGGGACGATTATCACTTCAAGCGATGGCGTAACCTGGGCAGAGCAGACTTCTAACTTCTTCGACTTTATTAACGGCGTAACCTACGACAACGGCACCTTTCTGGCGGTAGCAAGAAACGGAACCGTGCTCGCTTCCAATGACGGGACGACTTGGACAATGAGGGAGTTAGGGACTTCTGACTGGCTGTTTGGCGTCGTGGCCGACGCTGACGGTGGATATGTCGTTACGGGACAGAGTGGCAGTATCTATCAGTCCAATCCGCTATCGACGTACAAGGTGACGTTCGATTCGCAGGGAGGCAGCGCGGTTGCTTCTGCGACAGGCCTGAGCGCTGGTGCGAAAGTTAGCGAGCCGGTTGCGCCAACGCGTGTGGGATACACGTTCGAGGGCTGGTATAAGGATGCGGGCGGGCTAACCACTTGGGACTTTGCGATAGATACGGTGACGGTGGACACGACGTTGTATGCGAAATGGACGTTAATCCCGCCTCCGCCGACGTACACGTTGACGTTCGATTCGCAGGGAGGCAGCGCGGTTGCTTCTGCGACAGGCCTTAGTGCTGGTGAGAAAGCTAGCGAACCGGCTGCGCCAACGCGAGTGGGGTTCACATTTGAAGGCTGGTACAAGGAAGCGGGTGGGCTCACCACTTGGGACTTTGCGATAGATACGGTGACGGTGGACACGACGTTGTATGCGAAATGGACGTTAATCCCGCCTCCGCCGACGTACACGTTGACGTTCGATTCGCAGGGAGGCAGCGCGGTTGCTTCTGCGACAGGCCTTAGTGCTGGTGCGAAAGTTAGCGAACCGGCTGCGCCAACGCGAGATGGATACACGTTTGAGGGTTGGTACAGAGATGCGGGCGGGCTCACCGCCTGGGACTTTGCGATAGATACGGTGACAGCGGACACGACGCTTTACGCGAAATGGGTGCTGATTCCGCCTCCGCCGACGTACACGTTGACGTTCGATTCGCAGGGAGGCAGCGCGGTTGCTTCTGCGACAGGCCTTAGTGCTGGTGCGAAAGTTAGCGAACCGGCTGCGCCAACGCGAGATGGATACACGTTTGAGGGTTGGTACAAAGATGCGGGCGGGCTCACCACTTGGGACTTTGCGATAGATACGGTGACGGTGGACACGACGTTGTATGCGAAATGGACGTTAATCCCGCCTCCGCCGACGTACACGATGACGTTCGATTCGCAGGGAGGCAGCGCGGTGACTTCTGCGACAGGCCTTAGTGCTGGTGCGAAAGTTAGCGAACCGGCTGCGCCAACGCGAGATGGATACACGTTTGAGGGCTGGTATAAGGATGCGGGAGGCGTTACTGCTTGGGATTATGGGACGGATACAGTGACGGCAGACACGACGTTGTATGCGAAATGGGCGCTGATTCCGCCGCCGCCGACATACACGGTGACGTTCAATTCGCAGGAAGGTAGCGCGGTTACTCCTGAGACGGGCTTGAGCGCAGGCGCGAAAGTTAGCGAGCCGACAGCGCCGACACGAGATGGATATACTTTTGAGGGCTGGTACAAAGATGCGGGCGGGCTCACCTCTTGGGACTTTGCGATAGATACGGTGACGGCGGACACGACGCTTTACGCGAAATGGGCGCTGATCCCGCCTCCGCCGACGTACACGGTGGCGTTCAATTCGCAGGGAGGTAGCGCGGTTACTCCTGAGACGGGTTTGATCGCTGGTGCGAAAGTTAGCGAGCCGGCTGCGCCGACGCGTGTGGGATACGCGTTCGAGGGCTGGTATAAGGATGCGGGCGGGCTCACCGCCTGGGACTTTGCGATAGATACGGTGACGGCGGACACGACGCTTTACGCGAAATGGGCGCTGATCCCGCCTCCGCCGACGTACACGGTGGCGTTCAATTCGCAGGGAGGTAGCGCGGTTCCCGCCGCGACAGGCCTTAACACAGGTGCGAAAGTTAGCGAGCCCGCTGCGCCGACCCGAGTCGGATACACGTTTGAGGGCTGGTACAAAGATGCAGGTGGGCTCACCGCCTGGGACTTTGCAACGGATACGGTAACGGCGGACACGACGCTTTATGCGAAATGGACGCTGATCCCGCCACCGACGTACACGGCACCATCTAATCCGATGGTCATTTCGGAAAACGGATCACTGACGCTTGTAGTCGGCCAGCCTGGGCAGGTGAGTCTCGAAGGTGCTATCACAATCTCCATTCCAGCGAATGCGACGGACCAGTCATTACGGGTAACGGTTGAGAAAGTGCTGGACACGAGTAAACTGATTACTGACAAAGAGATTTTGCTGAGCCCCGTCTACGAGATTTTGAAAAACTTCACAAAGGATTTCATCAACCCGATTACATTAACCTTTACATTCGATGTGTCAATCGTAAAGGACAAACAAAACGTAGCCGTATTCTATTATGACGAGGCAAAAAAGGTTTGGATGAAGGTTGGAGGTATCGTAGATGGCAATAAAATTTCCGTAGAAGTCGGCCACTTCACCAAATTTGCCGTACTCGCTGTCCCCGAGGAAGCAGGCGCGTCGGCCGATTTCAGTGATACCTCCGGGCACTGGGCGGAAGAGAGCATTCGACAGGCGGTGCTGGCCAGTATCGTAAACGGCTATCCGGACAACACGTTTAAGCCAAACCGACTGGTCACTCGCTCCGAGTTCGCTGTCATGCTTATGAATGCGCTGGATTTGCAATCTGAAGGTACAAACTTGACGTTTACGGATAAAGAGAAGGTGCCGGTATGGGCACGTAACGCGGTCTCCCAAGCGGTAGAAGCGGGAATTGTCCATGGCTATGCTGATGGATCCTTCCGTCCGGATGCTCCGATCTCACGTGCAGAGATGGCGATGATGATCGCCGGAGTGCTTCATCTTACTGACGCCGAATCGAACTTAGCGACCGGTTTTGCAGACGACTCAAGCATTCCGGCATGGGCAAAGGCTGCTACTGAGGCGCTGAGACAGCGTGGAGTCATTAAAGGCACAGGCGACAACAGGTTCAATCCGGATGTTCAAGCTACACGAGCGCAAGCCGTAACCATTCTGATGAACATGCTGGAACAAATGTAACGCAGCCAAACAGCGGCAATCCGGGGCTTTTCTAGACCAGGACTTGTCGCTGTTTTTATTATAATGGCTAGATGCCAGGGGGAGGCAAGCTTGATATTATTGAAGTGACGATAGAATGCTGAAGTCTAAATACATTTAAGGACGATACTCGTCTTTGACTCAAGGACATTAGTGGAGGTCTAAAGCATTGAAACGCTATTTTAGATGGGATGATAATGAATATATTGGTGGCACTGTTTATGTAGAAACCGAAGATGATTATGCGAAAAAACAAATAGCGCTATTGCCAAAGAATTACATAGCGTCCAATCGAAAAGACGCAAAATATCATTATTATTTATCTGATGCGCCAATAATTGCAAATGAAGTTATTAAGCATGGAGCGGCAGAAGTTAGCAAAGAGCAATTTTACGATATATGGAATGAATATAGTAAAGAATTATTTAATAAATGGAAGTTAACAAAAGAGAATTTTCCTGTTGGATCGGTAGTTGAGGGCTCAATTGAAATATTTTATCCCCAGGGAGTAATTTTTAGCATTACGGAAGATGTAATCGGTTTGGCAGATTATAATAAATGTAGAGATAGCACAAGACCAGATAATCTTTATCCAGGACATAAAGTAAGAGGAATAGTTAACGGGTACGATGAAGAAAATATGTGGCTATATAGACCGCAATTAATATCATAACCGAACAAGCAGACGATCAATGGTCTGCAACGGATGCTTGTTGATCCGCTGCATAAATTGGCTTACATGAAGCCTAATCTTATAAAATTTTTCAAAAAAG
>NZ_JBHRYU010000010.1:87425-205840 GCF_042649185.1 Cohnella sp. GCM10012308 | reverse complement strand
ACCTACACACCTCTACAATAGGAGATTTTTTCATGCCTATCCACGAAAAAAGTAACACGAAATAGAAAATATAGTAATTTATTGATTAAAAATTTAATGCGTTAGTTTTAATGCAACGCTAGTGAACAAACTTCCGCTATACCTGCTCGAACGACGCTTCCGCGGCGTGATAGCGGAACAAATTTCCGCTAAGCCCGCCCGCACAACGCTCTCGCGGCGTGATAGCGGAACAAATTTCCGCTAAGCCCGCCCGCACGCACGACGCTTCCGCGGCACAATAGCGGAACAAACTTCCGCTATACCTGCTCGAACGACGCTTCCGCGGCGTGATAGCGGAACAAATTTCCGCTAAGCCCGCCCGCACAACGCTCTCGCGGCACGATAGCGGAACAAACTTCCGCTATCGCCTGCCCTAAACCGACTTTATGCAAAATAGCGATGTGTCACATCGCCATTTCATTAAAAGTGCCACTAACTGACGAAATAACGATGTGTCACATCGCTATATCCGCCCGCGGGCTGTTTTCCCGCGAAATAACGATGTGTCACATCGCTATATCCGCCCGCGGGCTGCTTTCCCGCGAAATAACGATGTGTCACATCGCTATATCCGCCCACCGGCTGTTTTCCCGCGAAATAACGATGTGGCACATCGCTATATCGGCCCACCGGCTACTTTCTCGCGCAATAACGATGTGTCACATCGCTATATCCGCCCACCGGCTGCTTTCCCGCGCAATAACGCTGCAGGCACATCGCTATGTCGGCCCGCAGGCTGGTTAATTCCTGCCGAAGTCTCGCCCTGCGCCACAATAAGCGTTTCGCACCATGTTACTATAGCCTCACGCAAGCGCTACCCACACACAGCCCCAAGCGCGAAAGCCGGGAACGACGGGAATTTTCCCGTCCGTTTCGCGGCTTTTTTCGTATGGGCGACGCTTGCGCGGAATCGGGCAGAAAAAAGCAAATCGCGCACTCCTGCGGAGAGTAAAGTACGATTTCTTCACTTTATTTGGCCCTGAAACGGCGATATCGTCAAGGCATGAGCAAGGGCAAGACGCAAATCCAAGCAGCAAGGAGGACGCCGGCCGATGAAACGCGGCAAGTTTTTAAAGTTTGTGGGCAGGAACGGCGAATTGTTTATTTTCTCGCTTCCCGCGATCATCTACATTTTCGTCATGTCGTATGTCCCGATGTTCGGCGTAATTATCGCTTTCAAAAATTACGTGTACGACAAGGGGATTTTGGGAAGCGAATGGGTCGGTTTCAAAAACTTCAAGTTTCTGTTCGAGAGCGAAAACGCCATTCGGATTACGCGGAACACGGTGCTGTACAACCTGGGCTACATGTTCATGACGACCGTGTTCTCGCTGGCCGTGGCCATATTGCTCCACGAAGTCGCCAAGAAATGGCTGAAGATTTACCAGACGGCGATGATCCTGCCTTTCTTCTTGTCGTGGGTCGTCGTCAGCTACATCACGATGGCGTTCCTCGATCACCAGAACGGCTTCCTGAACGGCTGGCTGGAGGGGCTCGGGTTCGACCGGGTCCAATGGTACTTCAAGGCCAACGTCTGGCCCTACATTCTTAATGCGGTTCATCTGTGGAAGGCGATCGGCTTCTCGGCGCTCGTGTACTTCGCCGGCATCCTCGGCATCGACGCGGAGCTGTACGAGGCGGCCAAGATCGACGGCGCCAAGCGCTGGCAGATGATTACCAACGTCACGCTTCCCCAGTTAACCCCGCTTATCATCATTCTGCTGATCATGAGCATCGGCAATATGTTCCGCGGCGACTTCGGCCTGCACTACTTCATTCCGAACAACAATGGCATGACGTACGCCACGACGGACATTATCGACACCTATATTTATCGGGCGCTGAGCGAGCTTGGGGACGTCAGCATGGCTTCCGCCGTCGGTCTCTATCAATCGGTCGTCGGTCTCGTGCTCGTCGTAGCCGCGAATTATACGGTCCGCAAAATCAACGAAGAAAATTCCTTGTTCTAAGGAGGCCAGTTCCATGCCTGCCAATTCTATGCCAGTCAAGACCGTGCCCGCGAAGACAACGACCGCCAAGTCCGCCGCAGCCAAGTCTTCCTTCAAATGGTCGACGTTGATCATTCATCTCATCTTTATCCTGATCACGCTTAGCATGCTTGTGCCGCTCGCGCTAGTCATCGTGGTGTCGTTGACGGACGAGAACTCGATACTGCATCACGGGTACCGCATGATCCCGGAGAAATTCTCCTTTTCGGCTTACGAATACTTCTTCAAGTCGCCGGACGCGATTCTGCGCGCTTACGGCGTTACGATCTTCGTCGCCGTCGTGGGCACGATCCTCAGCCTGATCCTGACGGCAAGCATGGGCTACACGCTCTCCAGAAGGGATTACGGCCTGGTGCGGCCGACCTCCTTCTACGTTTTCTTCACGATGCTGTTCGGCGGCGGGCTCGTCCCGTTTTACATTCTGGTCACGCAGTATCTGCACTTGAAGGATACGATCTGGGCGCTGATCGTGCCGGGGATGCTCAGTCCGTTCTACGTGCTGATCATGAAGGGCTTCATGTCCAAAATTCCGTTCGAAATCATCGAGTCCGCCAAGGTGGAGGGCGCGCGGGAATGGCGAATCTTCGTACAGCTGATCCTGCCGTTGTCTAAACCGTCGCTCGCGACACTCGGTTTGTTCATCATGTTCAACTATTGGAACGAATGGTTTAATGCGCTGCTGTTCATCGACAACGAGCGATTGGTGCCGCTGCAGCTGCTGTTGGTGCGGACGATGAACTCGCTCGACTTTATTACTTCGCGGCCCGAGTTCGCGCTCGTCATGTCCAACTTCAATCTGGCGAACTTCCCGAAGACGGCGGCCAAATTCGCGATCGCCATCCTGTCCGCGGGTCCGATGTTGATCGTTTTCCCGTTCTTCCAGCGCTTCTTCGTCAAAGGGTTGACCGTAGGCGCTATTAAAGGTTGAGCAATACCAAATACCGGTAAGCGGGATGTCCCATTAAAGGCGCTTGGAAAGGCGGTGAAGGCGGTACGGTTGCGCGGCGGCCTTTAATCTATCGATAGGCATCATCATCCAACATTTCTCGGGAGGGTTCACGTTGAAAAAAACAAACAACGGCAAATTCAAATTCCGGACGACGCTTCTCACGTCGATCTCGCTGGCGGCTGCGCTCACGGCGGCAGGCTGCGGCAATTCCAACAATAATACGGACGCATCGCCGAGCGCCGCCGCTTCCGGCAGCGCCAGCTCCACAGCGTCGGCGCCGGCTTCGGACAGCGCGTCGCCTTCGGCCAGCAGCGAGCTTGAGCCTGTAGAGCTCACCTGGTACTATCCGCAAAACGCGGCGAACGCCGATCTGAAGCTCGTCAACGATGCGGTCAACAAGATTACGAAAGAAAAAATCAACGCGACGATCAAGCTCATGCCGATCGACTTCGGCACCTACGAGCAGAAGATGAATACGACGACGGCGGCCAGCGAGAAGATCGACATCATCTGGACCTCCAACTGGCTGTTCAAGTTCGACACGAACCAGAAGAAGGGCGTATTCCTGCCGCTCGACGACCTGCTTAAGTCCAGCGGGCAGAAGCTGTACGATTCGATGCAAAAGAAGTTCTGGGACGACGCCACGCTGGACGGCAAGATCTACGCCGTGCCGAACTTCCAGGTCTCGGCCAGCCGCCCTTCGCTTGTGCTCCAGAAGCGGTTCGTGGACAAATACAACCTGGATATCAGCACGATCAAGAAGATCGACGACATCGAGCCTTTCCTGAAGCAGATCAAGGACGGCGAGCCGGGCATTACGCCGTTCGGCACGACCAAGGGCTTCTACTCGGGTCTGATGTACAACATCGACAACCGGGTCGAAGTGTACAGGGACGATACGACGCATACTGTCCTGCCGGACGTCACGGACGAACTGAAGCATAGCTACGAGCTTGCCCATTCCTGGTACACGAAGGGTTACATCATGGAAGACGCGGCGACGCTGAAGTCCGCAGCCGACGCTTACAACAAAGGAACGACGGCCGTCTGGTTCGACGTCACCGGCAAGCCGGGCTCCGAGGTCGAATTCAAGGTCGCCGACGGCGGCTACGACGTCGTGCTCGCACCGCTCGCGCAGTCCACGTTCACTGGCGCAGCAAGCACGATGAACGCCATCAGCCGCACGTCCAAAAATCCGGAGCGCGCGATGATGTTCCTCGAGCTCGTCAACACCGACAAGGAGCTATATAACACGCTCGTTTACGGCATCGAAGGCAAGCATTACGTGAAGACGACGGGCGACTACATCAAGATCAACCAGGACGCGGGCTACTTCACGAACACGGACTGGATTTTCGGCAACATCACCAACGAATACCTGCCTGAAGGCGCGCCGGCCGACAAGATCGAGCAGACGATTAAAGTGAACGACGAAGCGTACGTATCGCCGTACACGGGCTTTGTCTTCAACACGGAGCCGGTCAAGACGGAGATCGCCAACGTGAACGCGGTCAAGGAAGAATACGGCGCGTCGCTCGGCACCGGTACGCTCGATCCGGCGAAGTATCTGCCGATTTACGAGGAAAAGCTGAAAAAGGCCGGCGTCGAAACGATCCGCGCCGAGAAGCAAAAGCAGCTGAACGAGTGGCTGGCCGCCAACGGCAAGGGCTAAGCATCGGATGAGCAATCGAATCGAATCGAATGACAGACCAAGAAAATAGACAGGGCTCGCCCCGTCTATTTTCTTGGTACATAGAGAGAAACGAATCATGGGAGCGACCCGCCTATAAGCTTGCTGCCTCAGGCGAGCGTAAAAGCGGGGCGAACGGCGAGGCCTGCTGTATGGCATGGGATGGCATCATTATCCTACACTTCGGGAGGGTTTAAGTTGTACAAAAAAAACATCGGCAAATACGGATTCCGAACCACGCTCCTCGCCTCGCTCTCGCTTGGCCTCGCGCTTACGGCAGCAGGCTGCGGCAATTCCAACAATAACTCCAATGCTTCGCCCAGCGCAGCTTCGCCCAGCGCGTCCGCGTCGGGCAGCGCAAGCGCGGCTCCGTCCGCATCGGCTTCCGCCAGCGCGGCTCCATCGGCGAGCAGCGAGCTCCCGCCCGTCGAGCTGACCTGGTACTATCCGCAAAACGCTGCGAATGCCGACCTTCAGCTCGTGAACGACGCGGTCAACAAGATCACCAAGGAAAAGATCAACGCGACGGTCAAGCTGAGCCCGATCGACTTCGGCACCTACGAGCAGAAGATGAATACGATGACCGCTGCCGGCGAGAAGATGGACATTATCTGGACGTCCAGCTGGGCGTTCAAGTTCGATCAGAATCAGCTGAAGGGCGCGTTCCTGCCGCTTGACGATCTGCTGAAGACGAGCGGGCAGAAGCTGTACGATTCGCTGGATAAGAAGTTCTGGGACGACGCCACGCTGCAAGGCAAGATTTACGCGGTCCCGAACTTCCAGTTCTCCGCCCAGCGCGCGAGCGTCGTCATTCAGAAGCGGTTCATCGACAAGTATAACCTCGACACCAGCACGATCAAGAAGATGGAAGATCTAGAGCCGTTCCTGAAGCAGATCAAGGAAGGCGAGCCGGGCATTACGCCATTTGGTACGCAGAAGGGCTTCTACACGGCGCTGCTGTACGGCATCGATACCAAAGTGCCGGTCTATTATACCGATTCGACGAACACCGTCCTTCCGGACGTAACCGATGAAATGAGAGCCAATTACGCCCTCGCGCACTCCTGGTATACGAAAGGCTATATCAACCAGGATGCCGCGACGCTCAAGTCCGCCGCCGAAGTTTACAACAAAGGAACGACGGCCGTCTGGTTCGACTGGACGGGCAAGCCGGGCTCCGAGGTCGAATACAAGGCAGCCGACGGCGGCAACGACGTCGTGCTCGTGCCGCTTGGCGAGCCGGTATTCACGGGTGCGGCCAGCACGCTGAATGCGATCAGCCGCACGTCCGAAAATCCGGAGCGCGCGATGATGTTCCTTGAGCTCGTCAACACCGACAAGGAGCTTTACAACACGCTCGTCTACGGCATTGAAGGCAAGCACTACACGAAGACGACGGGCGATTTCATCAAGATCGACCAAAGCGCGGGCTATTTCACGAACACGGACTGGATCTTCGGCAACATCAGCAACGAGTATCTGCCCGAAGGTTCGCCGGCCGACAAGATCGAGCAGACGATCAAGATGAACAACGAGGCGCGCGTATCCAAGTATAACGGCTTCGTCTTCAACGGCGAGGCGGTCAAGACGGAGATGGCAAACGTCAACGCGGTGAACGGCGAATATGCCGCCTCGCTTGGCAGCGGTACGCTCGATCCGGCGAAGTACCTGCCGATTTACGAGGAGAAGCTGAAGAAGGCGGGAGCGGAAAAGATTCGCGCCGAGAAGCAAAAGCAGCTGAACGAATGGCTGGCCGCCAACGGCAAGTCGTAATCGGTTTAACGCAATAAGAATAGCAAGCCGACGCGAAAATAGACTGGGGCTCGTCCCCGTCTATTTTCTGCGCGGTCATGGAGGTTATAGAGATGAAAATCGCGCTGCTGCAGGGCAAGGAACAGCGGGAGAAGGTATTTAAACAGCAGCACATCGACCGGCTGCGGAAGCTTGGCGACGTCGCCCTTAACGACATCGTCGGCGACCCGTCGGAGGATCAGCTGGAGGCGCTTATCAGAGGCGCCGACATCGCGATCACGTCCTGGGGCTGCGGCCCGCTGACCGCACGGGTGCTGGACGCCGCGCCGAACTTGCGGCTCGTGCTGCACGCGGCAGGCACGGTGAAGCTGATCGTCACGCAGGAGCTGTGGGACAGAGGCATCCGGGTATCCAATGCGACGGCCGCGCTCGGCAAGGGCGTGGCGGAGACGGCCCTCGGCTTTACGATCGTGTCGCTCAAAGACATGTGGCGGCTCGTCCGCGAGACCCGGGAAGGCGGCTGGGGAGACGGGGCGAGCGTGCGAGAGGTTTATAACGTGACGATCGGCGTCGTCGGCGCGGGAAAAGCGGGCTCGCACTACATCAAGCTGCTGCGCCAGTTCGACGTGGACATCGTGCTGTACGATCCGTTCGTCGGCGAGGCGCAGGCCAAGGAGATGGGCGCGCGCAAGGCCGGGCTCGAAGAGCTGCTCGCGCAGAGCGACGTCGTCTCGATTCATCTGCCGTCCTTGCCCGAGACCTATCATATGTTCAACCGGGAGCGCCTCGCGCTCATGAAGGACGACTGCGTGATCATCAATACGGCCCGCGGCTCGGTCATCGACGAGGACGCGCTGGCCGAGGAGCTGCGCAAGGGCCGGTTTTTTGCCTGCCTGGACGTGACCGATCCCGAGCCGCCGCTTGCCGACCATCCGTTCCGCGGCCTGCCGAACGTCGTGCTCACGCCGCACATCGCGGGCGCCGTCAACAACGGGCTGCAGCGTCTTGCGCAGGCTGTCGTTCTGGATGCGGAGGCGTTCATGGACGGCGAGCCGCTTGGCGGCGAAGTGCGGGCCGACCAGCTGCATTTGTTGGCTTAAACGAGAAGGGAGCGCCGGCGCCATGGCGAATTACATTACAATCAGCTGTCTGGGCCCGCGGCCGCTCGCCGTGCCGGCCGACGTCACGGACGAAGAAGCGATCGCGCGCATGATCGCCCACTGGCAATCGCAACTCGACCGGGTGCTGCCTGACCGGCCGGATCTGATCGTCCTGCCGGAGGCCTGCGACCGGCCGGATCCTTTAAGCTTTCCGCTCGATCGGCGCCTATCCTACTATCGCGCGCGCAAGGACCGGATACGCGACTTCTTTGCGGACGTCGCGAGGCGCCACGGCTGCTACATCGCCTATCCGGCGCATACCGAGGCGGAGGACGGCTCGTGGCGCAACGCGATGCAGCTCATCGACCGCGGAGGCCGCGTCTTGGGGGCTTACCACAAGAATCATCTGACGCCTGACGAGCATACGCGCACGAACATCCTGTACGGGCGGGAGACGCCGATCTTCGAATGCGACTTCGGGCGGGTCGCGGCGGCGATTTGCTTCGACCTCAACTTTGAAGAGCTTCTGCGGCGCTATGCAGCCGAGAAGCCCGATCTGATCCTGTTCCCTTCGATGTATCACGGCGGCCTGATGCAGGGCTATTGGGCGTACGCCTGCCGCTCGTTCTTCGCGGGAGCTGTCGCCGGAGCGCCATGTACGATCGTGACGCCGCTCGGGGAAGTGGCAGCCAGCAGCACGAACTACTATTCTTTTATCACGGCCCGGGTCAATCTCGATTACGCGGTCCTGCACATTGACGAGAACGACGCCAGATTCCCGGACATCAAGGCCAAATACGGCCCTGCGGTCGTCATTCACGATCCGGGCTATCTCGGCTGCGTGCTGCTGACGAGCGAGTCGGCGGATGTCACGGCGGACGAGATCGTGGCCGAGTTCGGACTCGAACGGCTTGACGATTATTTCGCGCGGGCGGACCGATCCAGGCATCTGCCTGGAAGAATGGAGCCCTGACAAGAAGACAAGGAGTCAAGGAGACAAGGACAAGGGACAAGAAGACTGGGAAACAAAGGAGGCATGCGCTTTGAAAATCGGAATCGTCGATCTGGATACGTCACATCCGAACGCCTGGGTGCCGATCCTGCAACAGCTGGGGCACGAGGTGGTCGCCGTATTCGACGGCGGCACTGTGCATGACGCGGGCGCGGCCGGCACGTTCGCCGCGAAGCACGGCATTCCGGTCGTCTGCGACAGACTGGCGGATATGCCGGGGCTCGTCGACGCGGCCATCGTCCACAGCGTGAATTGGGACCTGCATGTAGAGCGGGCGCGCCCCTTTGCCGAAGCGGGCAAGGCGATCCTGATCGACAAGCCGATGGCGGGCAACGCGCGCGACATCCGGCAGCTGCTCGCCTGGGCGCGCGGCGGCGTCCGGATCGCCGGCGGCTCGGCGCTGCGCTTCTCCGCAGAAACCGAGGCGTGGCGCAGGTCTCGGGACCCGGATGACCGGATCGTCACCGCGCTGGCGGGCTGCTCGGTCGACGACTTTAACTACGGCATCCACGCATTCGGTCTGATGCTGGCCATTATGGGGCCGGAAATCGCGAGCGTCAGGTCAACCGGCGTCCATGTCCAGCATCAGATCGAGCTGGCCTGGCCTGACGGCCGCAAGGGATTCCTCAGCGTAGGTACGACCGCGGGCTATTTGCCCTTCTACGCAACGATCGTCTCGGAACGCGAGGTCAGGCATATCCAGGTGGATTCGGATCGGCTGTACCGTTCGTTCCTTGAGGCCGCGCTGCCTTATCTGGCCGGAGAATCCGCCGTCTTCCCGCCGCTTGGCGAGCTGCTGGAGGCGGAGCTGGCGGCGGTCGCCGCCAGGCGCTCCCTGCTGGAAGGCGGACGAACGGTCACGCTCGAAGAGATAGCATGCGAGTCCGGGCCGGGGTACGACGGGGGCGACTTCGCCGCTCAATACCGCATGCAGGCCAGGGGGCAAACGCGATGATCACAATCCGAAAAACGGGGCTGGGCACGATTCGGGAGCCGCTTGCCGCGCCTTTCGGCTTCAAGGGCGGCTATGTCGACGAGCTGTGGCAGTCCGTCGTCTGCCTGGAAGACGAGCGCGGCAGCCGGTCGACCGGACTTGGCGTCCAGAGCGTCCTGTGGTCGGACCCCGACGTCTATGCGAAATGGGGAGCCGAGCGCGGAAATGCGTTTATGCAGGCGATCACCGCGCATGCCTTAACGGCAGCTGACGGCGCATCCTTCGGGACGCCGCTGGATCTGCTGGACGACCTGGCCGGGCAGGCTCGTGCTTATGCCAATCGCGAGTGGGGAGAAGGACCGCTTCGCGCGACCTTTTCTCTGAACGCTCTCGTGCCCGTCGATCATGCGGCATGGGCGCTGCTCGGAAGGCGGCAGCCGGACGCTTCCTTCTTCGAGCTTATTCCCGCAGCCTACCGTTCCTTCCTGCAGGCCCGCCACGACCGGCTGGCATGCACGCCGGTCGTCTCCTACGGGATGACGGCTGCGGATGTCGAGTCGCTGCTCGACGAGGGCTATTTCGTGCTGAAAATCAAGCTTGGCTCCGACCCGGACGGCGATGGCGACCCGGACAAGATGCTGGCATGGGACATCCGGCGTCTGGCGGAGATCCACCGGATCGCCGGGAACCGCGACTGCCCGCATACCGACAACGGGAAGATCGCGTACTATCTGGACATCAACGGTCGTTACGGCGGGAAGGAACAGTTGTGCCGGCTGATCGACGCTGCGGAACGAATGGGCGCGCTGGAGCGCGTGCTGGTCGTCGAGGAGCCGTTCCCCGAGCATGTTCACGCGAGCGTCGCGGACCTGCCGGTCCGGGTGGCGGGCGACGAGAGCGTGCACGACGAGGGAGATGCGCTGGCGCGCATCCAGATGGGCTACGGCGCGTTCGCGCTCAAGCCAGTCGCCAAGACGATGAGCATGAGCCTCAGGATCGCCCGGACGGCTGCCGCCTATCGCATACCGTGCTTCTGCGCGGACCTGACGGCCAATCCCGTGATGGTCGACTGGAACAAAAACCTGGCCGCCCGTCTGGCTCCCCTGCCCGGATTATCTATGGGACTGATCGAATCGAACGGCGGGCAAAATTATCGGCGTTGGGAAGCCATGAAACGCAGCCATCCGAGATCGGGGAGCGATTGGATCGAACCGGCCTCGGGCATGTTCATGCTCGCCCCGGCTTTTTACGCAAGCAGCGGGGGCGCCCTGGACGGCAGCGAATACTACGCCGATGCGTGCCATATGCTTTAGGCAATCATTTCAACGACTGTAAAAAGGTAGTTCACATACTGGCCATAATGGAGAAAAGTGCGGATTTTGCACTTTTCTCTTTGTTTAAATTCCTGATAAGGTAGAGACGGAGGGGATTACGCCATGGCTCACTACCTGCGGAAATACAGAGAACGAAAATACTTGATGCGCATCATGCTCTCGATCAACCTGCTTATCGTCGTGTCCATGCTGGCTTCCTTGCTGACGGCCTACATGTACTCGCGGAAGATCAGTCTCGATTCCCAGCGGGAGGCCAACGAGAAGGTGCTCTCCCAGATCAACTACAATATTTCCTACATGAACGAAACGGTCAAAAACTTCGCGATCTCTCTCTATTACGATAACGATATGGCGCATCTGCTGTTCAGCAGGGAGCCGGACCGGTTCGAGGATACGTTGCGCATTATCAAGCTGAACAAAACGATCGCTTACAACTCGTTTATCCATTCCATCGTTTTCTACAACAGCAAACGGGATACGTATTTTACGAGCGGCGACGATTCCATATCGAATCCCAAGAGCAATCTGATGGATATTACGAAGAGCTATCTGGCCGGCACCAAGTCCATCTATAAAATGCAGTTGATGCCGATCGCCTACGCGCCGAATACCGAGCATCCGGAAAGTTCGCAAGAAATCTTTTCGCTGTTCATGTACGATTCGATCGAGGCCTACAACAAAACCGACAGCGCTCTCATTATCAATATCAAGCCGGAATGGCTGTTCCAGAAGCTGGAGCTCATGAACCAAACGTCCGACAATCCGTCCAACCGCATTTTTATTCTGGACCAGAACAAGGAAATCTACAGTCCGATCGCGCCGGTGGACGAGGGAATCGCCAAGCTCAAGGACGAGATTTACAAACGGATCGACGCGTCCAAGCAAGAGGTGTCCCAGTTCACCTATTCGTACGACGGCCAGAAGCAGATCGTGAATTACATGGCCAACGCATCGACGAATTGGGTCATCGTCAACATCGAACCGTTCACCGGCGTGCTGGCCCAGATCGAGCAGCTTAAAAAGGTGTTCATTACCGTCGCTGCGATCTCCTTTGTACTGGCGCTCGTCGCTTCCCTGTTCGTGTCCAATAAGCTGTACAATCCCGTCAGCGTGCTGCTGAAGCAGACGGCGCGGGTGCCCGGCGTGACGATCGAGCCATCGCAGGGCAAGGATGAATTCAGCTATGTCACGGACATTTACGACCGGCTGGTCGAGAAGCTGGCATCGGAACAATCGAGGCAGGCCGGCAACGAAAATATCATTTGTTCCTATCACCTGCGCAAGCTCGTGACCGACAGCACGGCGATATCGGCGGATGAGCTGAAGTCGTTCCGGGAGCGGGGCTACCTCAAGACCGAGCTCGAGTGGCCGTTCGTGCTGGGCGTCATTAAGGTAGACGACTATAAAAAGCTTAAGGATACCCGGGGCCTGGATCTTAAGCTGCTGCAGTTCGCCGTCTCCAACATCGTGCAGGAGGTCGTATCCGAGGTGCTTCCGGTGGATGCGGTGGATCTTAGAGAAGAGCACTTCGTATTGCTGTTCGACATCGGGAAGCCCGACGAGGAGACATACGAGCGGATCGCTTCGCTAATGCGAAAAGCGCAATCGATCATTAACGATCTCTACCACATCACGTTCACCGTGGCGCTCAGCGACCTCGTCCCTTCATATAGCGAGCTGACCTATTCTTACGAGCGGACGCTCGATTATTTGCAATATAGAATGAACGTCGGCGCGAACGCGGTGATCACGCCCGGGACGGTCCAGGCCAGGCAAGACAACCACGATGCGCAGATTCCGCCCGAGCTCGAACGCAAGCTGATCGAAGGGATTAAGTCGGGCCGGCAGGAGCAGGTTCATCAGGAGCTCGCGCGCATCCGCGGCGTCATCTCCGAGATGAGCTCGGACGCCGTCATCCAGTCTGTCGTCCACGTCGGCATCATCATCAAGCAGACGATCAGGGAGATCAACCAGAACAAGGTATCGCCGATCATGCTCGACCTGCGTTCCATCGACGGCCTCGTGTTCGAAAAGGAGACGCTCGACGAGATTTTCGAAGCGTTCGTCCACATATTGGATCCGATCTTTGCGGATCACAAAGAGGTCGTCGAGAACAAGGTCCAGGTCATCGTCGATACGATCAAGGACGTCATTCAGACGAACTACGCCAACGGAAATCTCAGCCTGCAGGAAATCTCCGATCTGCTCAAGATGTCACCGGCCTATGTGGGACGCATTTTCAAAAAGTACGAGACCGTGTCGGTAGCCGACTATATTAATGAAGTTCGTCTGCAGCACGCGGTACTGCTGCTTGAAACGAATAATTGGCAGGTCAACGAGATCTCCGAAAAGGTCGGGTTCAGCTCGCAAAGCTACTTCTTCAAGCTGTTCAAGAAGCGCTTCGGCACGACGCCAAAAGACTACCGGATCAAAAAGTCGATGGGAATGTAATGGAAATGTGTTGGGAATGTAAGGGGAATGTGACAGAAATGTGATAGAGGTGCGGCGCGCTCTTCACTAAAATCCATATCGAGGAGCGCGACGAGGGTGAAAAGTGCAGATTTTGCACTTTTTTTTCTTTAAGGTCCTGCTAGTCTATGAGTGCGGATGATGCTCACCAATTCGCCATCAGACAAGAGGAGGTATGGTTCTTGTACAAGAAACAGAGATCGAAGCTTGTTTCCGGCATGGCGGCACTAATGATTGCGTTATTGATTTTCGGATTGATTCCGGTTACGGGTGCTCAGGCGGCCGAGCCCGAGACGTTCGTTCCGAACGCAGGCAACAACCAGAGCGTAGCTTCGATTACGTATAGCGTGACCGGCGCTACATATTACGTATCGACGGCTGGCGACGACAATGCGGTCGGCTCCGAACAAGCGCCGTTCCAGACGATCAGCCAGTGCGCCGAGGTGCTGCAGCCGGGCGATCTGTGCCTGATCGGCTCGGGCACTTATCGCGAGACGGTCAAGCCGGCCGTCAGCGGAACGAGCGACAAGCCGATCACTTATGCGGCCGCGCCCGGCGCGGATGTCGTCATCAGCGGCACCGAAGAGATCGGCGGCTGGACGCAGGATTCCGGACATATATATGTCGCGGACCTTCCCGCAGGCATGAACAGCCTGGGCGATCAGAACCAGCTCTTTATCCGGGACGGCGGGGACGTCACGAAGCTTTGGGAGGCGAGATGGCCCAATATCGACGACTATACGTTTCCCGAGCTGAAGCAGCATGTCGGAATCGCGACCGGCGGTTCGGAAACGACGCTGTCCAGCGATCAGCTGACGCAGGCAGACAATTACTGGGTCGGCGCGACGATGTGGATGCGGGGCGGCGACGCTTACGATCCGGTGTCGACCAAGATCACCGGTTTTAACGCAGCGACGCATACGCTAAGCTACCCGCTCATCATTCAGAACTTCGACTACATGTGGCCGGAGCTCGGATCTACCTTCTACCTGTCCGGCCTGCGCAGCGAGCTGGACGCGCCGCACGAATGGTACGTCGACTCGGCAGCGCGCAAGGTCTATCTGTGGGCACCGGACGGCGGCATGCCCGAGAACGTCGAGATCAAGCAGCGCATGAAGACGTTCGACCTGAGCGGACGCTCTTATATCCATGTCGAAGGACTGCAGACGTTCGGCGGCAGCATCCCGATGGACGGCGGCGCAAGCTACAATGTGCTTGACGGCATCACGGCCGAGTATTTGTACTTCTCGACCGAATCGCACGGCACGTCCGTCGCCCACCAGCTAAGCGGCGGCATCAACATCAGCGGCAACAACAACGAGATCAAGAACAGCGAAATTTCCTATTCTACCGGCACGCTGGTCAACATCGACGGCAGCAACAACCGGCTCGTGAACAATTCCATTCACGACGGCAGCTACTTTGCGGCCTACGATCCGGTGGTCAAGCTGACAAGCGGCACGCAGAACCTGATCAGCCACAACGACTTGTATAATTCCGGGCGCTACCTTCTCTACTGGAACCGGGGAAGCGCGGAAATTCAGTACAACGACTTCCACGACGGCATGTGGCTGTCCCGCGACGGGGCGCTGATCTACAGCTGGGGCGCCGATATGGGCAACAGCGAGATTCATCACAACCTGATTCACGACAGCCAGGGCACGGACATGAGCGTCGGTCTCTACTTCGACAATTATGCCAGCAACGCGATCGTGCACCACAACGTTATTTTCAACAATAACGTCGGCATTCAGCTGAACACGCCGGGCAACTACCGGCTCATCTACAACAACACGGTTGCAAACAACGACGTGAGCAGCATCGGCTACTGGGGCTCGGCTCCGTACGCCCAGGAGCTGTACGGTTCGCGCGTCTACAACAACATTTTCACGAACAAGGCGGATCTGACGCCGGATACGGCCAGCGGATTTAATGTCACATCGGCCAGCGGCGTGAACTTCGTCGATGCGGCGAACCGCAACTTCCGTCTAAGCGCCGGTTCTACGGCAATCAATACCGGTGCCGTCATCGAAGGCATTACGGACGGCTTTGCAGGCGCCGCGCCGGATGCGGGCGCATACGAGTACGGCGGCACGGACTGGACGGTCGGACCGAACTTCGACAATCCGCCGAATCCTTCGTATACGCAAATTGCGACTCCTTATATGAATATGGTCAAGAACGGCGGTTTCGGCACGCTGGACAGCTGGCTCCCATGGTCGCAGACGACGACGTCGCTCGAGCAAGTGCCGAACGCAACGGGCAATGAAGTCTGGAAAAATAGAGGCTATCAAATGCGGCTGAAGCTCGGCAAGGGCGGCGGCGTCGAACAGAAAGTCAACGGGCTTAAGCCTAACACGGATTACAAGTTCGTCGCTTGGGTCTACAACGAACCGGGCGAAACGATTATTGTCGGCGTGACGCAATACGGCGGCGCAGACAAGGATATCTCGACGAAAGAAGAGAAATATACGCGCATTGAAGTGCCGTTCCGTACCGGAGCGGATATTACGGGCGCGCGGGTGCGCATTTACAAGAGCAACGCGACGACCGGCATTTCTTATGCGGACGATCTCGGACTGTTCGAGGTTACGCCGTTCAATTCCGGCGTGAGCGATTCGCTGCTTAAGGAAGTTAGCATCAATCTGCCTAATACGAACCTTACGGTAGGCGGCACAGGCACGATCCCGCTGGTCGGCAAGCAGCAGGACGACCAGGCTGCGGATCTGTCCGATGCCGAAGTCACCTTCACGTCGAGCGACAGCAGCGTTCTGCGTATCGACGGCGTGACCGGCGGCAACGCATACTACACGGCGCTGGCGCCGGGACAGGTGACGATCGAGGCGATCGCCGTCAAGGACGGCATTACGAAGGCGGCTACCAAGGTCGTCACGGTATTCCCGAACGGGCAGCAGTCCCCGATCGGAGACTGGTCCGTACGGACTTACGGAACGAACAGCCGCGGCTTCGCCACGGTGGCCAACTCGACCTATACGTTGATCGGCCAAGGCGACAACGTTTGGAACGCGTCCGACGACTTCGTTTATTTTAGCAAGCCCGTGCACGTGAACGACACGAGTGCGAAGGTTACGCTGACCGCAACCATCGACTCGATTGGCGCGGGCGATCCGGCATCTGTCGGCCTGATGCTGCGGGCGGAGGATGCGGCGGATTCCAAGCACGTGCATTTCCGCACGGACGGCACCGGCAAGGTGCTCCGTTACGTGTTCCGCAACGAGGAGAGCATCCAGGACGCGCAGAAGCCCGTTGCCCAGCAGAAATATTGGGGTTCGCAAACCGGCCTGCTGCTGGACTATCAAGGCAAGAGCATCGATGCGCCTTTCCAGATGAAGCTGGTCAAGCAGGGGGATAGCGTCGAAGGCTTCTATTTTAAAGACAACGCATGGGTATCGATCGGCAGTACGACCGTCGAGTTCGAAGACGGGGACTTCCTGGCAGGCATCGGCATGTTCTCCGGCGCGGGCAAGATTCCGGTGAAGGCCGTCATCTCGAAGCTCGAAGTCACGGTTGAAGGCGACACGCCGGATACGGAGCCGTCGACATCTCCGACACCAACACCGACGACTACACCGACACCGACGCCTTCGCCGGTATCGTCTCCGTCTCCAACGCCGACGCCGTCCGCGACGCCGACACCAACGCCGGCACCGACATCGGGCGCTGCGATCTTTAAGGACGTCGACGCGAAGTACGGCTGGGCGGACGAAGCGATCGGCACGCTTGCTGCGGCGGGCATCATCCAGGGCACGAACGAATCGACGTTCGATCCGGCCAAGCCGATTACGCGTGCGGACTTTATGACGCTGCTCGTACGCATGCTGAGCCTCGAGACTGACGTAGAGGGAGCCGACAATTTCGCCGACGTATCGCCCAACGATTACTTTTACCAGACGCTGGCGGTCGTGAAAAAGCTCGGCATCACCAATGGCATCGACGGCACCAACTTCGATCCGAGATCGGAGATCTCGCGGCAGGATATGATGGTGCTGATTGCCAGAGCGCTGCAGGTATCGGGGAAACTCGAACTGTCGGGCGCTCCGGCGGACCTGTCTACGTTTAAAGACGGAGGCGCCATCTCCGGTTACGCGCAGGAAGCCGTAGCCGGGATGGTCGGCGCCGGCATTATCCAGGGCAGCGACGGACAGCTGAATCCGAAGTCCTCCGCAACGAGGGCCGAGACCGCGACGATGCTGTACCGTATCTTCAAGCAGCTTTAACACGTCTCGCAGCAGAATGTCCCGATTGAATAAAAGCTTAAGCGCTTAGCAGCAGAAGGAGAATCGCCATGACCCGCACCGCCCCGATTTTCGAGACCAGATGCCTGCATTCCCTGGAAAAGGTGTTTCCGGACGAGGCGCTCAGCGCCGCCGCTTATACGCGCGGTTCGGCGCTCAAGGGAGAAACCTATGCCTTCCAGGTTGCTTACCGCGCGTCGGAACTGACCAAGGCCGTCGCCGTCGCCGCGCAATCGCCGCTTGGGGAGCGCGTCTCCCTTAGAGTCGTCGGGTTGTCTCCGTCGGAGCTGCCCTGCATGCACGATCGCGACGAGCACGTCCTGCGGGCGACGCCGGGGCTGTATCCCGATCCGTTGTATCCGATCCGGGAAGCGCATGGCGTGACGGGCTTGCCCGATCAGTGGCGGTCGGTGTGGGTCACGGTAGAGACTGGCGCCGATCTGCCAGCCGGCGTATATCCGGTCATCGTTCGATTCGACGCCGAGACGGGCGAGACGCTCGGGGAGGAGCGGTTCGAGCTGGAGATCGTCGAGGCCGCGCTTCCTCCGCAGACGCTTATCCACACCGAGTGGTTCCATAGCGACTGCCTGGCCAATTATTATGGCGTCGACGTATTCGGAGAGTCGCATTGGTCGCTGATCGAACGATATCTTGATACGGCAGTGCGGCATGGTATGAACATGGTGCTGACGCCGCTCTTCACGCCTCCGCTCGATACTGCGGTGGGCGGGGAGCGGCCGACGGTTCAACTGGTGGACGTAACGAAGGACGGAGAATGCTACGTCTTCGGCTTTGAACGTCTCGAGCGCTGGATCGCCATGTGCGACCGCGTCGGCATCCGTTACTTTGAGTTCTCGCATCTGTTCACGCAATGGGGAGCGAAGCACGCGCCCAAGATCGTGGCGGACGACAACGGCACGCATCGGCGAATTTTCGGATGGGATACCGATTCCGCAGGCGAAGCATACAGGTCTTTTCTGGGCGCGTTTCTGCCGTGCCTGGTCGCCTTCCTCCGCCGGCGCGGCCTGCTGGACCGCAGCTACTTTCACATTTCCGACGAGCCGCTTGCCGAGCATATGCCCTGGTACCGCAGCGCGAGCGAGCTGATGCAGGCGCATCTGGGGGAAATGCCGATTATCGACGCGCTCACCGACTATGCTTACTACGAGCAGGGGCTGGTGCGACGGCCGATTCCGGCGAATAATCACATCGAACCTTTTCTCGCGCATGGCGTTCCGGAGCTCTGGACGTACTATTGCTGCGTGCAGTACCAGGACGTATCCAACCGTTTTTTCAATATGCCGTCAGCACGCAACCGGATCATCGGCATTCAGTTGTACAAATATCGAATCGCCGGATTTCTGCACTGGGGCTACAACTTCTGGAACATCCAGTATTCGCTGGAGGCGATCGATCCGTATCGCGTGACCGACGCGGGCTGCACGTTCCCTTCGGGAGACGCGTTCCTGGTCTATCCGGGGGCGGACGGCACGCCCGTCGAGTCGATCCGCATGGAGGTGTTCCAGGAAGGGCTCCAGGATCTGAGGGCGCTGCAGCTGCTCGAAACGTTGATCGGACGCGAGCGCGTGCTTGCGATGATCGAAGAGGGGCTCGAGGAGCCGCTGACGTTCAGCGCGTATCCGCGCGACGCGGCATGGCTGCTGGGATTGCGGGAATCGGTCAACTCGGCGATCAAATTGCATATCGGTTAATAGAACGCGGCGCAGGACAAACGTCCTGCGCTCTTATCATGCTAAGGAGATGGATGAAAGTGAACGTAACCACCAGCGACGCGGCGAGCGCGTCTCGCGATCCGGTCACCGTCGTTATCGTCGGCGCGGGCAGCCGCGCGATGAACTATGCCTCCTATGCGCTCAAGCATCCCGATGCGATGCGGATCGTCGGCGTCGTGGAGCCCAATCCCGTCCGGCGGGCGCATACGGCGAGCTTATACGATTTACCGGCGGACCGGTGCTTTGACAGCGTCGACGCACTCGTATCCCGCCCGCAGCTCGCCGATGCCGTCATCAACGGGACACTAGACGCGCACCACGTGCGGACGACGCTGCCGCTGCTGCGCAAGGGCTACGACGTGCTGCTCGAAAAGCCGGTGGGCATCTCGGAAGCGGAGGTGCTGGCGCTCTACCGGACCGCGGAGACTTACGGCCGCAAGGTGATGATCTGCCACGTGCTGCGCTACGCGCCGTTCTACCAGGCGTTGAACCAGGTCATCCGGACCGGCGAGATCGGCGACGTCATCCATGTCCAGACGGAGGAAAACGTCGATTATCACCACATGGCGACCGCCTTCGTACGGGGCAAGTTCGCGAGTCTTGCGCGGGACGGGTCCTCGTTTCTCATGGCCAAATGCTGTCACGATCTCGACTTGATCTCCTGGTTCAAGACCGGGATCAAGCCGGTCCGCGTCAGCAGCTTCGGGCGGCTCTCGCAGTTCCGCGAGGACCGGGCGCCGGAAGGGGCAGGCACAAGATGCGTGACGGATTGTCCGATCGAAGCGGCATGTCCTTACTCCGCCAAGACGCTATACGTCGATCGGGGGCTGTGGCCGGTTTACGTATGGCCGGGTTACCTGGACGGCGTGCGGCTGAGCGACGAGGAGAAGCTGGCTGGCCTTGCGGGCGACAATCGGTTCGGCCGCTGCGTCTGGCGCTGCGACAACGATATCGTGGACCATCAAGTCGTCCAGTTCGCGTTCGAGGACGGGAGTACGGCCGCGCACAGCCTCGTCGGGGGCGCCGCCAAGGCTTGCCGGACCGTGCATATTACGGGGACCAGGGGAGAGATTCAAGGGGAGCTGGAGGAAGGCGTATTCGTCGTGCGGAATCCGGATCCATGGGCGGACGGACGCGTTTTTTCAGAGCGGGAGGTCCGTATCGAGGTGTCGGGCGAGATGCACGGGGGAGGCGACCATCGGCTTGTCGAGGATTTCCTGCGAGTCGTCAGGGGCGACCCCGACGCCGGCTATTCGACCTCTCTGGCGCATTCGATCGTCGGGCATGTATCGGGCTTCCGGGCGGACGTATCGATGGCGACGGGCCGGACGGTCGAGATCGATTGGGACGGCATATTCGTTTGAAGCAGGGCTGAGAAGGTTATATAGAAAGGAGTTTGAGCCTATCCGTTAAAAATTCGCGAAACAACCAATGGAGGGATTGACGATGGCCGACCAATACGCGATGCAGGATCCGACGAAGCAGTATCCCAAGGCGGGACCGGAGTATCAACAGACGCAGGAGCCGCCGGGGCTTCAGGTCGAGATGACGCCGATTCCCGACTGCGGCGAACGGACATACCGCGGCACGGGCCGGCTTGCGGGCCGCAAGGCGATCGTGACCGGCGCGGACAGCGGCATCGGCCGCGCCGTGGCGATCGCCTTCGCGCGGGAGGGTGCCGACGTGGTACTGTCGTACTTGCCGGAGGAGGAAGCGGACGCGCAGCAGGTCGTCAAGCTGGTGGAGGAAGCCGGGAGCAAGGCTGTCGCGGTGCCGGGCGACCAGAAGGACGAGACCTACTGCGAACAGCTGGTAGAGACTGCGGTCCGCGAGCTCGGCGGTCTCGATATTCTTGCGAACGTAGCGGGCATGCAGCAATTCGTGCCGGACATCGCAGAGCTGACGACGGAGCAATTCGACGCGACGTTCAAGACGAACGTATACGGCTTGTTCTGGCTGTGCAAGGCGGCGATCAAGCACATGGAGCCGGGCAGCGCGATCATTAATACGTCTTCGATCCAGGCGTACAAGCCCGCGCCGATCTTGCTCGACTACGCGACGACCAAGGGCGCGATCAACGTGTTCAGCAAGGCGCTGGCCCAGCAGGTCGCGAGCAAGGGCATCCGCGTGAACGTCGTGGCGCCCGGCCCGGTATGGACGCCGCTCCAGGTATCCGGCGGCCAGCCGACGGAGAAACTGGCGAAGTTCGGCGAGACGACGCCGCTTGGCCGTCCGGGCCAGCCGGCCGAGATGGCGCCGGCGTACGTATTCCTGGCGAGCCAGGAATCCAGCTACGTCAGCGGCGAGACGCTGAACGCGAACGGCGGCACGCCGACGCCATAAGCGTCGCCGCCGACAGCGCCGCTGCATGAGGCGGCGTTGGCAAACGGGACGAAGCGATATTACGGGACGAAGCGATACTTGCTTTGTCCCGTTTTTGCCGTGGATGAGAGGCGTCGCCGGCTAACGCCTGCTGCACGGAGGGCGATTGCGAGGTTCGCACCGCCGTAAGGCCCATCGCCTTCTGTATGGTAGGCGATGGCTCGAACCGCGCCACCGATTGGCCCATCGCCTTCTGTATGGAAGGCGATTGCGCGAACCGCGCCATCGATTGGCCCAACGCCTTCGGTACGGAAGGCGACTGCTCGTTGCTCGCCACCGATTGTCCCATCGCCTCTCGCCTTGTCTTCTCATCGACTGCCGCGCCACCCCGCGACAGCCTTTCTTTTCCGTCTCTCATTCATTTCGAATATACTAATGATGTGATCTCCAATCCGGCCAAAAGGGGCGTATTGCCATGGATGTAAAAGGGACCTCGTTCGCATCGACGGAGGACTATATCGCGACTTTCCCGCCGGAGATACAGCGGCTGCTGCAGGACGTTCGGGAGACGATTCGATCGGCCGCGCCGGAAGCGAAGGAGAAGATCAGCTACCAGATGCCGACGTTCGATCTGCACGGCAACCTGGTGCACTTCGCCGCATTCAAAAACCATATCGGATTTTACCCGGGCGCGGACGGCATTGCGGCGTTTAAGGAGGAACTGTCGGCGTACAAGGGGGCGAAGGGCTCGGTGCAGTTTCCGCTGGACAAGCCGCTGCCTCACGAGTTGATCAGTCGAATCACGGCTTACAGAGTAATCCAGAACAAGGCGCGAGCCGACGCGAAACGAGGCAAAAAGGCTTAAAGTGGCCCAATCGCCTGTCGTAGAGCAGGGGATCGCCGAATCTGGGCGCCCGTCCGCCCAATCGCCTCTCGTAGAGCAGGGGATCGCCGAATCCGGGCGGCCATCCGCCCAATCGCCTCTCGTAGAACAGGGGATCGCCGGATCCGGGCGGCCACACGCTCCATCGCCTCTCGTAGAGCAGGGGATCGCCAGGCTCTGGCGCTATTAGCCGAACCTTCAACACACGCCGCTAATTTCCGCACGATCTATCCTAAAGGGGGACGCACGCATGAATTTCAACATAGAAGAAGCCGTGGCCATCCTGAGCCGGACGCCGCAGACGCTCGCCTCGCTCCTATCGGGTCTGCCCGAAGGCTGGCTAAGCTGCAATGAAGGCGAGGGTACCTGGAACGCGGACGAAGTTGTCGGCCATATGATCGAAGGGGAGAAAACGAACTGGATTCCGCGTCTTGCGTTTATTTTGCGGGAGGGCGAGAGCAAGCCGTTTCCCGCGTTCGACCGTTATGCCCACCTGAGTGCCGAGAGCCGGACGACGGAGGTCAAGCTTGAGGAATTCGCGGAGCTCAGATACAGCAGCATCGAAAGCCTGCGGACGCTAATCGGCGCGGATGAGCGACTGGAGCGGACGGGCGCGCATCCGGCGTTCGGCACGGTCAAAGCCAGGGAGCTCGTCTCCGCATGGGTCGTGCACGACCTAACGCATCTTGCGCAGATCGTTAGAACGATGGCGCTGCGCTACAAGACGGACGTCGGCCCTTGGGTCCAATATCTCGGGATCCTTAACCGCTGAGCGGGTCCACGCGGCACGCGCCGGGCCGCCTCCTTTTTCGTTGACGCTCCCCCGCAGCTGCGCGGCATTCCCGAACAAGAGCTCCGCATCGCGGCCGCTTCGATCGAGCCCGTCTCGTTCGAGGACGGCCGTTCGCTGCTTGTGGAGGGAGATGCGGGGGACGATTGTTACTTTATCAAACGGGGCTCCGTACAGGCGTCCTCCCGCAATATTGTGTGAAAAATTGAGTAACTTCTTACGCCGTTCTTACGTATTCCCGATATATAAGGAATGAAGCGGCGCCGCGGCCGCGCTGTCGACAGCAACCGTTTATATGGATATTTTGTTTACAACCCTCGAATCCTAGCATTATATGGTACTATTTAATTATATGAACTGAGCGCCCGTTCGATCGCATATTCATAGCATAACAGCAGAGCGGGCGGACCGGAATTCCATACATCGAGGGAAGGGGCTACTGGCGTTGGTCGGAAAGAACTATTTGAAAATGCTGGGGGTTGTGGTTGGCGCGGCCCTCGTGAATATTATCGCGCTATCGCCCGCCTTCGCCGGCGTGACGATCGGCGGCAGCGCGTTCGAGACGGCGCTGGGCGCGACGCTGCTCGCCGCGAGCGCCATCGCGATCATTTACGGCAGCTACAACTGGCTCTACAAGTCGTCGATCGTGCTGGCTGCTAACAAGCCGATCAAGACCCGGGAGGACTATGCGAGCGCGCTCGCGCCGTACGGCAAAGTTCGCGCGCTTGCGGAGGATATCGGGCTGGCGCTGGAGCAGATGGACCGCATGGACAAGAAAAAGGCGACGCTGTTCAAGGTGCTTCACCAGCGCTTCGATCCTGCCGAGATGAGCTTCGCCAAGTTCTCGAGCGTGGCCGAAGAGGTGGAGAATCTCTTTTATCTGAATATAAAGAGCGTGCTCAATCGGCTCGGCGTGTTCGACGAAGCCGAATACGAGCGGGTCATGACGCGGAAGTCGGCACGATACTCGCCGAAGCTGCTGCAGGAGAAAACCGATTTTTACAACGATTATATGTCCTACATCAAGCACGCGATCGGCACCAACGAGGAGATGCTCCTGCAGCTCGACAAGCTGCTGCTCGAGATCTCGCGTCTGGACAGCATCGAGCCGGGCGACATCGAGCAGATGCCGGCCATGGTGGAGATCGACTCGCTGATCAAACAAACCAAGTACTATAAACAGTAAGGGGTGCAAGCGCATTGAGGAGCGGCAAAAAGTTTTTATGGGTAACCGGCATCATTCTGATCGTCGTGTTCGCGATTGTCTATATCGGCGTCAACGTGTCCACGAACTGGGGCAAGTCCGACAAGCAGGTGGCGACGGAAGACGCGGGCAAGCGGCTGAACAAGCTTTACAACAACATCGACGTTACGACCGACACGCCGGTCAAGGGACAGATCGACCTCGATCCGGTCGACGTGGCGGCCACGCTGCCGGATATCGCCAAGTTCCCGATTACGGTGGACAGCACGACTTCGGACTTTGCGGAGATTTTCTCCTCGACGGAGAAGTCCGGCACGGGCAACGACGGCTGGCTGACGGACGTGGCGAACGATTTTAACAAGGCGAATATTAACGTAAACGGCAAGGCGGTCTCGGTCAAGCTGCGGAACATCGCTTCGGGCACGGCGGCGGATTATATCCGTTCGGGCAAGTACGTGCCGGACGCGTTCACGCCGTCCAACGAGTTGTGGGGCGAGATGGTCAAGGCTTCCGGCGTGAAGACGCAGATCGTCTCCAAACGGCTCGTCGGCAACGTTCCGGGGATCGTCATCGCCAAGGCGAAAAACGACGCGCTCGTCCAGAAATACGGCTCGGTGAGCGTCAAGACCGTCACCGAGGCGATCGCGGCAGGGGACTTTTCGATGGGCTACACGGATCCCTTTGCCAGCTCGACGGGACTTAACTTCCTCGTGTCCGCGCTGAAGACGTTCGACGGCTCGAATCTGCTCAGCGAAAAGGCGGTCCAGGGCTTCGAAAATTTCCAGGCGAACGTGCCGTTCATCGCGTCGACGACGCTGCAGATGCGCGACGCCGCCAAGTCGGGCGCGCTCGACGGCTTCGTGCTGGAGTATCAGACGTACGTCAACGCGGCGGATCTGAAGGGCGGCTACGTGTTTACGCCTTTCGGCGCCCGGCATGACAGCCCGCTGTATGCGCTCGGCAACATTTCCGCGACCAAGCTCGAGATCGTCAAGAAATTCGCCGAATTCGCGGCGCAGGCCAAGTACCAGGATGCCGCCAAGAACAAGGGCTTCAACGAGCTGGAGGATTACAAGCCGACGGTCGGCGCGATCGACGGTAGTACGCTGATCGCCGCGCAGAAGGTATGGAAAGAAAAGAAAAACGGCGCCAAGCCGATCGCCGCGGTATTCGTCGCCGACGTCTCCGGCAGCATGGACGGCGAGCCGCTGAACCGGCTGAAGGAATCTCTGCTCAAGGGGCAGAAGTACCTGGGACGCGACAACAGCATCGGGCTCGTCTCGTACTCCAGCGCGGTCACGATCAACCTGCCGATCGGCAAGTACGATACGAACCAGCAGTCGATGTTCGTCGGCGCCGTGGACGGCCTGCAGGCGGGCGGCAGCACCGCGACGTTCGACGGCGTCGTCGTGGCGCTCAAGATGCTGCAGGATTACATGGCGGCCAACCCCAACGTCAAGCCGCTGATCTTTGTCCTGAGCGACGGCGAGACCAACGTCGGCCTTAAGCTCAAGGAAGTCCAGAGCCTGATCGCGAGCTACAAGATTCCGATCTACACGGTCGGCTATAACGCGGACATCAAGGCGCTGCAAAATATTTCGAGCATCAACGAAGCGGCCAGCATCAACGCGGACACGGACGATGTCGTCTACAAGCTCGGCAACTTGTTTAACGTTCAAATGTAAGCTCAAGACATAGGAGAGGTGGACGCGAAATGTCATTTTCGATGGAAGTCCCAAGCCAGGAAGAAATTAAGGTCGCGATCGAGGAAGAGGTCAAGCCCGTCCCCGAGGAAGTCGCCAAGCTCAAGGAGCTGGCGGATAACAACGTGAACGCGATCATGACGCTCGACCTCGAATCGCTCGACCATCGCAAGGGCATTCTGCAGTCGATCGATACGTTCGGGATGAATACGATGCGGAATTCCGCGGAAAAAAACCAGCTGCTGCAAATCTCCGTCGGCAACCTGTCCAAGACGGGCGACGAGGGCGGCCAGGTCGCCAAGGGGCTCTCCGAGCTGAACATTCAGCTCAAGGATCTCGACCCGAGCGCCGTCGACTTCGCCAAGAGCGGGCTGCTCGGCAAGCTGTTCAATCCGCTGCGCGCCTACTTCGCGCGGTACGAAAAGGCGGATGTCGTCATCGCGGACATCATCGCCTCCCTCGACAAGGGCAAGACGACGCTGAAAAACGACAATACGACGCTGGAGATCGAGCAGCAGACGCTGCGCGACCTGACCAAGAAGCTGCAGAAGGAAATCGAGCTCGGCACGCTTATGGACGCGTCGATCGAGCAGCAGGTCGAAGCGGCCAAGGTGCGCGGCGAGGATCCCGATAAGGTCCGCTTTATCACCGAAGAAGTCATGTTCCCGCTGCGCCAGCGCCTGATGGACCTGCAGCAGATGCAAGTCGTCAATCAGCAGGGCATCATGGCGATCGAGGTCGTCGTGCGTAACAACAAGGAGCTCATCCGCGGCGTCGACCGCGCGAAAAACGTGACGGTATCGGCGCTCAGGATCGCCGTCATCGTGGCAAGCGCCCTGTACAACCAGAAGATCGTGCTCAAAAAAATCGAGCTGCTCAACCAGACGACGAACGAGCTGATCGCCGGCACCTCCCGGATGCTCAAGGAACAGGGCGCCTCGATCCACAAGCAGTCGCTCGAGGCCAACATCTCCGTCGATACGATGAAGCAGGCGTTCACCGACGTGCTGTCGGCGCTCGACTCGATCAGCGCCTACAAGCAGGAGGCGCTGCCGAAGATGCGCGAGACGATCAATCAATTCCGCGAGCTGGCGGACACCGGCGAAAAGCAAATCCTGCGTCTCGAGCGGGGCAACAAGCTGGGCTTGTAGGCGTCGTCGTACTCATACTTCGCTGCCTGGATCAATTCGCAGCCCAATCATAAAATTCGCACCCGGCCCGGCCGTCTGCCTCGCAGACGACCGGGCTTCTTTGCGCCTCCCTGCGCCCGGACGCTTGAACTTCCGTTGGCCTCTGCTATGATGTAGCTAGTCCAATTGGAAACGGAGTCATTCGCTTGCGCAAATCGTTGCTTATCCTGATCGGCGCCCTTTGCGCCGTGCTCCTGTACTTTACGGTCCAGTCGGCGGACCGGGTGTTCCGCTCCGACCGGGAGCTTCCGCAGACGCGGGCCGGGCAGGAAGCCCGCTACCGTCTCGTCCTGATCACGCAAGAGCTGGACACGCCGTTCTGGAATCAGGTCGCCGTCGGCGCGAAGGCGGAGGCCAAGGCGAACGGCTCCAGCATTGAAGTGTGGGGCAGCTACAACAAAGACCAGGACGACTTCCTCAAGAAGCTGGAGATCGCCATCGATTCCAAGGTGGACGGGATCATTCTTCAGGGGCTGGATACGGAAGCGTTTAAAGAGTTGACGAAGGTCAAGGCCGCTTTTTACGGCATTCCCGTCATCACGGTCGGCAGCGATGTGCCGATGGCCGAGAGCCTCCGGCGAACGTATGTGGGCTCGGATCAATTCGCGGCCGGGCAGCTGATCGCCAGGCAACTGATCGCGGACATGGGCAAGTCGGGCACCGTCATCCTGATGGGCGACGACCGGCAGGAATATTATCAACGGCAGCGCATTCAAGGCCTAAACGACGTGCTCAAAAACTATCCTGACGTAAAGACCGCCTACGCGGAAACCGGGGAAACGCGCGAGCAGGTCATCGCCACGACGCAGGACATGATGAACCGGCTGCCCGACGTCGACGCCTTCGTCGCCGTCAACGCCAACATCGCGGACGCGATGATTCAGGAGATCGGCAGGCGCTCGCAGGTGGGACCTTACGACATTTATACGTTCGACGACAGCTCGGACAGCCTGGATCTGCTCAAGGCAGGCAAGCTGGACGGCGTGCTCGAGCAATCGCCCGACAAGATGGGAAGGCAAAGCGTAAGCCTGATGGTCAAATGGCTGAGCGGAGAGGTCATGCCGCTAAATACCGACGGCTACCTGACCGATATCCGGATGCTTAAGCTGAAGGAGGCGCCATGACGAGCATTCAACGCAAGATCTGGACGCTCGCCGCCATCGTCCTGTTCATCATGGTCGCGATCTGGATGACGCTGACCTATTACAACCAGAAGACGCAGGAGCAGTACAACGACATTTTGCAGCGGTATTTGCGGATGAACGAGGTGACGACGGCGAGCCAGCAGACGATCACCGCGCTCAACAACTATCGGCTGGAGCCGACGGCGGGCAACCTCGGCCTGCTCGACCGGAGCAAGGAAGAGCTGCGCAAAGCCAGGCTCGGGGTCATCAATCTCCGTAACGCGGACAACGACTTCGCGATTACCAACTACATGAACCTGATCGACAGTCTGCTCGAGACGATGGACCGCTCGCTGCTTTTTCAATCCGAGAAGGAGTCCGAGGATTCGGCGAACGCCTTTCTCGAGGCGACGCGCATCTCCAAGTACATTTCCGAGATGACGCTCACGCTAATCGACACGGAGCTTAAAACCTATGATCAATTTTACCGCGGTATCATCGAGCAATCGGCCGAGCTCAAGAAGCTGGGCGTCTGGCTGCTGCTGACGATCACGCTGCTCATGCTGCTGTTCACGTACGGATTTTCCCTGAGCATCACGCGGCCGATCCAGAAGCTTACGCAGGCGGCCAAGGAGCTGTCGCGCGGGCGCTTCGACCTGAAGGTCGAGGTCAAGTCCAATGACGAGATCTCCTTCCTGGCCAAAATGTTCGAGCGCATGCGCGTCAATATCAACAACCTCATCTCGGAAATTCAGCAGAAGGCGCAGCTTGAGCGCGAGCTCCAGCAGAACAAGCTGCTGCTTCAAGAGAGCCAGCTCCGCAGCCTGCAGAGCCAGATTAATCCGCATTTCCTGTTCAACACGCTCGACACGCTGTCCAAGAAGGCTTATCTCGAGGGCTCCGAGGAGACGAGCGACCTGCTTGCGAGCGTCGCGGGCTTGCTGAGATACAATCTCAAGCGGCTCGACCGGTCCGTCACCCTGTACGAGGAAGTGAAGGTGCTGGGGCAGTACATGGAGATCCAGAAGGCCAGGTTCACCGATCGGCTTCGCTTCGAGACGGACGTCGACGAGTCGTGCCTGCACGTTCAGATCCCGGGCCTGACGTTGCAGCCGATCGTGGAAAACGCGGTTATTCATGCGGTCGAGCCGAGCGAGGAGGGCGGCACGATCCGCTTCAAGGTGGCGGACGAAGAGACGTATGTCAGGATCGAGATCTCGGACGACGGACCGGGCATGTCCGAGCTCAAGGTCAGGCAGATTCTCGAGGAACGCCCCGTGGTGACGGAAGGGCATTCGACAGGTATCGGCTTCAGCAATGTCGTCAGACGGCTCCGCCTTTTTTACGGCATCGACGAGGTCATCGACATCGCCAGCGGCCCGGCAGGCACGACGGTTTTCCTTCAAATACCGAAAACAAGGAGATTCGATAGCGATGACTAGGCTCTTGATCGTGGACGACGAGCAGATCGAGCGGGACGGATTGCAGGCGATTCTGCGAAAAGGCTTCCCCGAGCTGGACATCGCGCAAGCGAAAAACGGAAGAATAGCCGTGGAAATGGCCGCGGAGCTGCAGCCCGACCTTATCCTGATGGATATTAAGATGCCCGGCATGAACGGCCTTGAAGCGATCGAGATTATCGCCAAGGCCCAGCCCGGCATCAAGTTCGTCATGGTCACGGCGTACGACACGTTCGATTATGCGCGCTCGGCCATCAAGCTCGGGGTCAAGGACTACCTGCTCAAGCCGAGCAAGGCGAGCGAGATCGTAGCGACGGTGGGCAAGGTGCTCGGTCAGATCGACGAGGAGCGCAGGTCGGCCGAGACGAGCAAGCGGCAGGAGGATGCGCTGCGCAAGGTGCTGCCCGTGATCGAGGCCGACATCGTCACGCAGCTGCTGTTCGACCACGTGCATGAGGTGCACCTGAACGAGCTGGTGGGTCTGCTGGGCGAGAGCGCCGGCGGCGAGCCGTTTGCGATGTGCGTGCTGCTGCCGCAAGGGGCGGAGGGACTGTACGCCGCGGTCCGGGAAAAAGCGAGACGGGCGGGCGGCGGCTGGGTCGGCGCGATGTACGGACGTCACATCCCGATTATCGCGTTCAGGGACCAGGCGCGTTCGTATCGCTCGCAGGCGCTGGCCCTGGCGCGCGAGCTACTGCAGACCGCGGACGCGGCGGTACCGGGCGGCGCGAGCTTGTCGGGCGCGGACGGGAGCGGGGGCGGCTCGTTCGTCGGCATCGGCGGCGAATGCGATTCGCTGGACCAGATCCGGCAATCCTATCAGGAGGCGCTGATCGCGTCCTCGGATCCGACCGTGCCGGTCAAGTACCGGTTTTACGCGGATACGCCTGCGCTCGGCATGGCGCGCGAGGGGCTGTCGGCGAAGCAGTGGGAACGCCAATTTTTTGACCGTATTCGGCTCGGGCAATGGGAGCAGCTCGAAGCGGACGTCCAGGAGCTGCTCCGGCGCTGCGAGAGCGAGGGCGCGGACCTGCTGCTCGGGCAGCAGCGGGCGCTGGAGCTGCTCTGGCTCGCCTCGCGCGTGCTGCTTGAGATGGGCGTGGAGACGGAATCGCCGCTATTTGCGGTTCAGGCCCGCGATTATCGGCAGCTGCGCGCCGAGACGGATCTCCTGCTCGCGCGGATGCGGCAGGCGTTCGAGACCCATCAGGAGCAAGTCAAGCCGGATGCGATCCAGCAGATTAAACAATACGTCTACGAGCACTCCCACGAGGACATCTCGCTCGAGGCGATCGGCAAGCGTGTCGGACTCAGCCCGTTTTATATCAGCAAGCTGTTCAAGGAGCAGCTTGGCGTCAACTACATCGACTTTCTCACTGAATGCCGCATCGACAAGGCCAAGAAGCTGATGGGCGATCCCGAGCGGAGCCTGAAGGAGATTACGTTCGAGGTGGGTTATCACGATCCGAACTATTTCAGCAAGGTGTTCAAAAAAATGTGCGACGTCTCGCCGACCGAATACCGCAAAACGCTGCTCGGCAAAAGGGGATCGCAAGGATGAAGCAACCGTGGAATAAAGGCAGGCGAGCGATAGGTCCGCTGTTGCTGGCGCTAACGCTGGCCGGCTTCGCGGCAGGCTGCGACGGAGGCGGCAACGGCGGCGGGCAGTCGGGCAACGCGCCTGCGGCGTCCGCTACGCAGGGCGGAGGAGGCGGTGCCTCGCCGTCCCATAGCGGGCCGATCAAGATCGGCTTCGCGATGGATACGCTGCTCGAGGAGCGCTGGCTGCGCGACCGCGACCTGTTCAAGGCCGCGGCGGAGGCGCTTGGCGCCGAGGTCGTGATCGAGGCGGCGAACGGGGACGACGCCAAGCAGATCTCGCAGGCCGAGACGATGATCGGCGAAGGCGTCGATATCCTCGTCATCGTGCCCCACAACGCGGCGGCGACGGCGGCGATCGTCAAGCGCGCCCATTCCTCGGGCATCAAGGTGCTGGCGTATGACCGGCTCGTCAACAATGCCGATATCGATCTCTACGTCTCCTTCGACAACGAGAAGGTCGGCGAGCTCCAGGCCGAGGCGATTCTGAAGCAAGTGCCGCGCGGCAAGTTCGTCTATATCGGCGGTGCGGATACGGACAACAACGCGCATATGTTCAAGCAAGGCGTGTTCAACGTCATCCAGCCGAAAATCGACAGCGGCGTCATCCGAGTCGTATACGACCAGTGGAGCAAGGACTGGCTGCCGGCGAACGCGCTGGCCAACATGAGGGCGGCGCTTGACGCGAACGGCGACCGCATTGACGCGGTCATCGCGGCCAACGATGCGACCGCAGGCGGCGTCGTCCAGGCGCTGGCCGAGCGGGGCCTCGCCGGGCGCATCCCGATCGCGGGCCAGGACGCGGATCTCGCGGCCGCGCAGCGGATCGTCGAAGGGACGCAGACGATGACCGTCTACAAGCCGATCAAGCTGCTCGCCGAGAAGGCGGCGGAGCTTGCCTTCAAGCTCGCGCGGGGAGAAGACCCGGGCGCCGACCGCAAGGTCAACAACGGCAAGATCGAGGTGCCGTCCGTACTGCTCGCGCCGATCGCCGTAGACAAGTCCAATATCGACGAGACGATCATCGCCGAAGGCTTCCACTCGCGGGAGGAAGTGTACAAGAACGTGGAGCTGTCGCGACGCTAGCGGCTTGGCGGAAGCGGTCGAATTGCGCGAAGATATCAAAGCGCCAGGGGCGATGACCTGGCGCTTTTTTTCGCATGCCGCAAGCCGGAGACGACGCGAAACGGTCGTTCCGGCGTGAATGCTGGAGCCATGTGGCCGGCATAGCGCAAAACTGCGCTATTTCCGCGATCCCGTTAGTTCTCCTGCGCCTTAATAACCTGCTCCACGCCAAGTAAAATCAGATTCAAGCCGAATTCGAACGACCTGTCGGTCCCCATCACCTCGAACAGCCCGCTCTTGAACATCCGCCGGAATACTCCCGCATCCGACTCGCTCATGCTGTCCAAAAGACGCAGCATCACACCTTCCGGAAGCTCTCCCTCGTCGTTCATGACCGCTTTGACATTGCGCTGGTGCTGGTAATCGTCCAGCACAAAGTAGTGAACATAATTCACGAGCGTAAGAACCGTTTGAATTTTCTGCTCGGCCTCGAGCGGCGTCGATGCCAGGCAGAGCAGCATACGGTTGGTGAACCGGATCGTGTCCGGCTCGTGCGGCAGCGTCATCATCATGAGCTGCGTGGAGCAGGGATACCGGCGGAGCACATCCCTGATCGTTACCGCAATTCCCGCAAGCTGCGCCTTCCAATCCCCGTCTTCTCGGAACTCGTCCAATATAATTCGCGATATCTGGCTGGCCAGACGCTGATACAGATCCTGTTTGCTTTTGAAGTACCAGTATAAAGAGGGAGCTTGAATGCCCAGCCGCTCAGCCAACCGTCTCATGCTGAATTTCTCGATGTCCTCCTCGCCCAGAAGCGCCCACGAAGCCTCTAAGATTTTATCCTCCGAAATCTGCGGCTGCTGCTTTTTCATCGCTAACCATCCTTTTGTCTAACAGTGTAAGTTTGTGCTTTACAGCCTCATAGGTTCATGATATCATCTAACACTGTAAGGTTCAATCTAACACTGTTAGATATAACCGAAAACAACCGAGAAAGCGGTGACCCGCATGGATACAAACCTTCATTATTTTGAAAAAGCGCCAATCGCAAAAGCCGTAGCCCACTTCGCCGTCCCGATGATGCTAGGCACTTCAATGAGCGTGATCTACTCGATCTTAAATGCCTTTTTCCTTGGTACGCTCCACAATACGGCCATGTTATCCGCGCTCGCGCTCACTTTGCCGTTATTTGCGATCATCATGGCGCTGGGCAACCTGATCGGCATCGGCAGCGGCGCATTCATCTCCCGGCTGCTGGGGGAGAAAAAATACGAGGACGTTAAGCATTTATCTTCCTTCGCCTTTTACAGCAGCCTGGCGCTCGGCATCATCGTGATGGCCGTCGGTCTCCCGTTGATCGATTCGATCGTTCACGGGCTGGGCGCGACGCCCGATTCGTTCGGATTTACGAAGGATTATGTTACGATTATGCTGATCGGCTCGCCGTTCGTCGTGTTGTTCTTTACGCTGGAAAATATCGTGCGGTCGGAAGGCTCGGCCATCACGTCGATGGTCGGCATGATCGTCAGCGTCATCGTGAATATCGCGCTCGATGCGCTTGCTATTTTCGTTTTCCATTGGGGCGTGATCGGCGTTGCCTCCGCTACGGTCGTTTCCAATATCGTCGCCAGCGTATTCTACGCCTATCATATGGGCTACAAGAGTTCGTTCTTATCCATCTCGGTAAAATGGTTCAAGGTGACCAAGGACATTGCGGGAAATGTGTTCAAAATCGGCGTCCCTGTCTTCGTCATGAGCGTATTCCTCGGCGCCATGTCGCTTATTTTTAACCATTATCTCGTGGAATACGGGGAGCAGGCGATCGCGGGCTACGGCATTTCATCTCGTTTATTGCAATTTCCCGAGTTCATCCTGATGGGCTTGTGCGAGGGCGTCGTACCGTTGATCGCTTTCTCTTTTACCGCGAATAAATTGCGCATGAAGCATACCATCTCCTTCACGATCAAAACGATCGTGGCGCTGGCCGTCGCGTTCGGCGTCATCGTCTATTTGATATCCGACCACCTGATCGGCTGGTTTACGAACGATCCGCAATTGATCGAAATGGGCAGCTACATTTTGCACGTGACGTTCTTATCCTTGTTCATTACGGGCATGACCTCGCTGTTCACGGGCATCTTTCAAGCGACAGCGCAAGGCACCGCCGCCTTTATTATGTCCGTCATTCAAGGAGTCACGCTGATTCCCGTGCTTTATATCGCCAATCGCATGAGCGGATTCCATGGCGTCGTCTGGTCGATCGTCATTGCGGATGCCGTCACGTTCCTGGTAGGCGCGATCATGCTGTACGTGCTGCGCAACAAGTTGCAGCCGGATCTGGAGCAGCTGGTTCAGTAAAAAAACATAAGTCGAGCATGAACCGCACAATCCATGTGCGGTTTTTTTGCCTGCTCCGGCGAGGATAAAATTTTGCAGGCGGTCGCAAAAGAGTGCTATCGATAAGCGCTTTCATGCCGCTTGTCCGGTGCTATAGTTGGTCTTGTCAGAAAAACCGACGAGATCGAAAGGGGTTACAAGAAATGAAAAAGGGATTCAAAACAATCGCGCTATTGATGGTCGTCATGATGTTCGCGGCGGTCGCCGCGGCTTGCGGCAAGGATGGAGCCGGCAGCAAGGTGAGCGTGGGCATCGTGCTTCCGACGAAGGATGAGCCGCGCTGGGTACAAGACGAGCAACGCTTTAAGGATGCGCTGTCCGGCACGAAATATACGACGGATATTCTGTTCAGCCAAGGCTCCTCGGCCAAGGAAAAGGAAAACGTCGAGACGCTGATCAACAAAGGCATTCAAGTCCTCATCATCTGTCCGCAAGACGGCGACGCAGCGGCAGCGGCTGTTGAAGAAGCCAAGAAGGAAGGCATCAAGGTTATCTCCTACGACCGTCTGATCACGAACACCGACGCGGTCGACTACTACGTCACCTTCGACAGCGTCGCGGTCGGCGCGGCGCAAGCGCAATACCTGGTCGACCACGCCAAGGGCCAAGGCGAGCCGCTGTACCTGTACGCTGGCGCAGCTACCGACAATAACGCGTTCCTGTTCTTCCAAGGCGCATGGCAAACGCTGCAGCCGAAGATCGCGGACGGCACGTTCAAGATCGCGAACTCGAGCGAAGCGGTCGCGCTGAAGGATACGAAGGATCTGACCCGCGAGCAAATGAGCAAGATTATCGGCCAAGTGACCACGAACTGGGACGCCAACGAAGCCAAGAACAAAGCGCAAACGCATCTGACCTCCGCAGCCGCCGACATGAAGGGCGACGTCGCCATCCTGGCGCCGAACGACGGCACGGCTCGCTCCATCGCCGACGTGTTCGGTTCCGACAAGGCAATCACGAGCTACGTCGTCACCGGCCAGGACGCCGAGAAGGCATCCATCCAATACGTCATCGATGGCAAGCAATCCATGACGGTGTTCAAGGACGTCCGTACGCTGGTCAAGGACGCGATGGGCATGGCGGTCGACATCCTCGACGGCAAGTCGCCCGAGACGACCGGTTCTTACAACAACGGCAAGGTGGACGTGAAGGCGAAGCAAACCGACGTCATCGTCGTCGACAAGGACAACGTGAAGAAAGAGCTCATCGATTCGGACTACTACAAAGCGGGCGACTTTACGGGACTGTAATCCCGGCCGGCAAATAGCTTAGAGCGCGGGATCGTGATAGATGCGTCTATCGCGATTCCGCCGTTACCGAACGTCGCTGCGCCTAAGGAGTGAAGAGAATGAGCGACTATATTTTAGAGATGAAGGGCATTACCAAGGAATTCCCGGGCGTTAAGGCGCTCACGGACGTCAGCTTCAAGGTCGAACGGGGCGAGATCCACTGCCTTATCGGGGAAAACGGCGCAGGCAAGTCCACGCTGATGAAGGTGCTGAGCGGCGTTTATCCGCACGGCACGTATTCCGGAGACATCGTGTTTGACGGTAAGGTGCAAGCCTTCGGCAAGATCGGCGACAGCGTCAAGGCCGGCATCGCCATCATTTATCAAGAGCTCGCGCTGTTCCCGGATCTCACCGTCTACGAGAACATTTTTGCCGGCAACGAAGTGAAGAGAGGCGCGGTCGTCGACTGGAACCGCACGATCGTCGAAGCCAAGCGCATGCTGCGCAAGGTCAAGTTGAACGTCAATCCCGAGACGCTGATCAAGGATCTGGGCGTCGGCAAGCAGCAGCTCGTCGAGATCGCCAAGGCGCTCAGCAAGGAAGTGAAGCTGCTCATCCTGGACGAACCGACGGCCGCGCTCAACGAGAACGACAGCGAGAACCTGCTCGAACTGCTCCGCGAACTGAAGGACCAGGGCATCACATGCATCATGATTTCCCACAAGCTCAAAGAAGTCATCTCTATCGCCGACAAAGCGACCGTCATCCGGGACGGACGCACGATCTGCACGCTTGACGCCGCCAATGGCGAGATCACGGAAGGCGTCATCATCAAAAATATGGTCGGCCGGGAGATCGAGGACATCTATCCGAAGCGCTTGAACAAAAAGTTCGGCGATACGATTCTCGAGGTCCGCGACTGGACGGCTTACGACGCGCCGACGGGCAGAAACGTCGTAAAAAACGCCAGCCTGCACGTTAAAAAAGGAGAAATCGTCGGGATCGCCGGCTTGATGGGCTCGGGGCGGACGGAGCTGGCACTCAGCATCTTCGGCAATCCGAAGTCTTATAAACTGCAAGGCGAGCTGCAAATGGAAGGCAAGCGCCGATCGTTCAAGCATACGAGCGACGCGATCGAAGCGGGCATCGCCTACGTCACGGAAGACCGCAAGGGAGACGGCCTGTTCTTGCTTCAGGACATCAAGAGCAACGTCACTGCTGCCAATCTGTACGGCATCGCCAGGGGCGGCGTCATCAATCAGAACGAAGAGGTCAAGGTCGCGAACGAGTATAAGCGGTCGATGAACGTGAAGGCCCCTTCCGTCGAACAGATCGTCGGCAACCTGAGCGGCGGCAACCAACAGAAGGTATCGCTCGGCAAGTGGCTGTTCGTCGGACCGAAGCTGCTTATCCTCGACGAGCCGACCCGCGGCATCGACGTCGGCGCGAAGTTCGAGATCTACACGATCATGAACAAGCTGATCGCCGAGGGCATGAGCATCATCATGATCTCCTCGGAGCTCGGCGAAGTGCTCGGGATGAGCGACCGCGTATACGTCATGGCCGAGGGCAGGATCAAGGGCGAACTGCCGATCGAACAGGCTACCCAGGAAAAAATCATGGAGCTCGCCACGCAATAGGAGGTATCACCGATGAATTTCTTTAACGAAGCCAAGTCGCTGATCAAGGTGAATATTCGCGAGTACGGCATGTATATCGCGCTGTTCGTGATCATGCTTACTTTCTCGATCATGACGGACGGCCTGTTCATGTCCTCGCGCAACATCAGCAATCTGCTTGATATGACGGGCTACACCGCCGTGCTGGCCGTCGGCATGACGCTCGTCATCGTCATCCGGCACATCGACCTGTCGGTCGGCTTCGCCGCCGGCTTTATGGGCGCGATCGCCGCGATCATGCTGTCGGACTGGGGCGTGCCGGTCTATATAACGATTCCCGTCATCCTCGTGCTCGGCGTCGTCATCGGCATGTTCAACGGCGTACTGGTCGCCTCGGTCGGCATCCCGGCGTTCGTATCGTCGCTGGCGGCGATGCTGATCTTCCGCGGCGCGCTGCTCATGGTCACCGAGAAGACCGGTACGATTATCGTGAAAAACGAGCACTTTAACGCGCTGGGCAACGGATTTATTCCGTCCCTGGGCGAAGTCGGCGGACTCAGCGTGCTGTCGCTGATCCTGGGACTCGTCGTCATCGCGCTGTACATTTACTTTGAATTCGCGAACCGCCGCAACAAGCTGAAGTACGAGTTCGAGGTCGTCTCCGGCGGCATCTTCGCGGTTAAGCTCGTATTCGTATCCGCCATCATCGCTTATATTACCTGGATCATCGCCGGCTACAACGGCTTTTCCTGGACCGTCGTCATCATGCTGGCCGTTGTCGTGATCTACCACTTCCTGACGACCAAAACGGTGCTTGGCCGCCATATCTACGCGGTCGGCAGCAACCCGGAAGCCGCGCACCTGAGCGGGATCAGCGTCAAAAAGATCACGTACATCGTCTTCGGCTCGATGGGCATGCTGTCCGCGCTGTCCGGCATCCTGTACACCGCCCGTCTCCAATCGGCGACGACGACGGCGGGCACGCTGTTCGAGCTCGACGCGATCGCGGCCGCCTACGTCGGCGGCGTATCCGCAGCCGGCGGCGTCGGCAAAGTCACCGGCTCCATCATCGGCGCCATCGTCATGGCCTCGCTCACGAGCGGCATGAACCTGCTCGGCGTCGGCATCTCGTACCAATACATGATCCGCGGCGGTGTCCTGGCCGCGGCCGTCATCTTCGACGTCATGACGCGCAAGAAGAGAGCATAAGGGCAAGCTGGCCGAGCCGTTCGGTCCGCCGCGAGATTCGCGGGGACCGGGCGGCTTTTTAGTTGTGGGCGGCGCGGGGAGCGGGATCGCCTCTACTGCGGGAGGCGATTGGGCTGGCAGCGGCGTAAGAAGCCGCATCGCCTGCACTACGACAGGCGATTAGGCTGGAGGCGGCAATAGAAGCCGCATCGCCTTCTGAATAGAAGGCGATTGGGCCGGCGGCGGTGCAGGGAGAGGCAATCGCCTGCACTACAGCAGGCGATTAGGCTGGAGGCGGCGCGAGAAGACGCATCGCCTGCACTACAACAGGCGATTGGGCTGACAGCGGCGCGAGAAGACGCATCGCCTGCACAACAACAGGCGATTAGGCTGGAGGCGGCGCGAGAAGACGCATCGCCTGCACTACAACAGGCGATTGGGCTGGCCGCGGCGCGAGAAGTCGCATCGCCTGCACTACGACAGGCGATTAGGCTGGTGGCGGTGCAGGGAGAGGCATCGCCTGCACTACAGTAGGCGATTGGGCTGGAGCAGGCAATAGAAGACGCATCGCCTTCTGCATAGAAGGCAATTGGGCCAGCGGAGGCGCGATAAGTCGCATCTCCTTCTGCATAGAAGGCAATTGGGCCAGCGGAGGCGAGAGAAGACGCATCGCCTTCTGTATAGAAGGCGATTGAGCTGGCAGAGGCTTAAGGATTGGCATCGACTGCACAACGACAGCCGCTAACGCCTCATCGCTTAACTTCTTGACGCGCTCTTAAGATTAGATTAACATCTAATTAGATGTTAATCTAATCTGATCTTCTGTTGGAGGTGCACCCATGCAACTCGACAAAGTCGTCGCCTATCACAAGGCGCTGGCGGATCCGACGCGGCTGCGGATGCTGATCTTGCTGGCCGGCGGGGAACTTAGCGGGCTGGAGCTGGCGGAACGGCTGCATCTGGCGCCCGCTACGATCACGCATCATGCGGCGAAGCTGCGCGAGGCGAGTCTCATTCACGAGCGAAGGGAAAAGAACTCGATTTTTTTCACGCTCAACGATTACTTTCTCAAAAACAACGCCAACGCGGCTGTCGCGCTCATTTACAAAGATAGAGAAGGGAGGACGAACAACGTGGGGAACGAAGCGGATTCGCGCTTGAAAGACACTGTCGTTAAAAACTTTTTCACCACGGACGGCAGGCTCAAACACTTGCCGGCGCAATTGAAGAAGAAGCTGATCGTGCTGGCGCATCTCGCATCCAAACTGGAGCCGGGTCGGCGTTACGGCGAGCCGGAAATTAACACGTTCATCAAAGACTACCACGACGACTACGCAACGATCCGAAGAGAGTTTATCATGCATCAGTTCATGTTTCGCGAAAACGAGGTTTACGAGCTGAACCCGCCGGAAATGTGGGCAAAATCGTGAGTGCAGGCGATCTGACAGGCGACCGGACAGGCGAATTCCGCAAGCGGATCCGACTGTCCGGCCAACCTGTTCCTACCGCAGCAGCTCCCGCGCCAGCAAGCGAAACACGCTCAATCGCGAGGCCATACCGTGCGGCGTGCTATTGATCATCACTTCGTCGAACCCGTACAGCTCCTGGTCCCGGCGCAGCTGATCGGCGACCTCGGCGGGCGTGCCGACGAGATGAAGCTTGCGGTTCTCGCGGATGATGGCAAGATCCGCCTCGGTCAGTGGATAATCGCGCGCCTCCTCGGGCGTCATCACCGGCTGCAGCGAGCCCCGCATGAGCGACAGGCGCATCAGGTCTGCCGGCTTCGCGATGTACTCGGCTTCCTCGCGAGTCTCGGCGACCGTAGCCGAGTAAGTGACGAGGATGATCGGCTTGGGCATGAAATACGACGGCTCGAAGTTGTCCCGGTAGGCATCGAAAATCTCCCGCGTCATTTGACCGTTGAAAAATTGCGCAAAAGAGTAGCCTACTCCGAGCCTGCCCGCCCTTATGGCGCTGTTGCCCGTGGAGCCGAGCAGCCATGCTTCCGGCAGCGGCACATCGTAAGGCGAGGCCAGCAGACCCTCGTACAGCGGATCCTTCGGCGCGCGGTCGGCGATCAGCTGCATCGTCGTGTGCAGCTTGTCGTAAAGGTCGTCAGGCAGATGCGCCCGTCCCTCGGCGAGCGCGCGGGTCGAGAAATGGTCGCCGCCCGGCGCGCGCCCGGCGCCGAAGTCGATGCGCCCCGGGGAGAAGGCGCTGAGTGTCTTGAACACTTCGGCCAGCTTGAGCGGCGAATAGTGCATCATCATGACGCCGCCGGTGCCGATGCGGATGCGCTTGGTCAACGCGGCGAGCCGCGCCGCCACGATCTCGGGCGCCGTGCTGGCGAAGTTGCGGGTATTGTGATGCTCCGCCATCCACATCCGGTGGTAGCCGAGCTCGTCCGCGAGGACGGCGATCTCCTCGGCGTTGCGCAACGCTTGAGGAGCGTTGCTGCCCTTTACGATCGGCGCTTGATCCAGGATTCCAATCTTCATGCAGGTACGCCTTCCTTCCGCATTCCGTCTTCTTATCGTCTATATCTATACGGTAGCATATTTTCATCCATAAAAAAAAGCGCCCGAAGGCGCCCGGCTGCCGCTTATTCCTTGATGAGAGACAGGGCGTTATCCGCTTTGAGCACGTCGTGCTCGACTTGTTTTTCAACGTTGTACGGGTGGTACATTTCGTTCTCGATCATGTAGGCCGCAATCTTGCGATGCGTCTCGATCGCCGTATCCAGCTGCGCCTTCAGGATTTTATGAACCTTTGGCGTTGCCGTCTCCGTAAGCGCGATGGCGTAGCTGCGTACCGCGGCTTTTGCGGACAGCAGCATGTCGGTCGCGATCGCCAGATCGTCCAGCGGCGCCGTCGCTTTGAGCAGCACTTCTTTTTTCATCGTCGTCGTTGCCATATCAGTCACCTCTTATTGTAAGATGGATTTCAATTCTTCGATCGCCTTGGACGAATTCACCAGGTCTTGTTCGATCAGCGCCTTTAGCTTCTCGTCCGTCGCCAGCTCGAGCATTGCCCTCGCTTTGGTTGCGCACGACGTTTTTAACGTCAGGATCTCATGGACCTCAAGCTTCTCGTGCAGCGCCAATTCCTTTGCCATCTCGATCGCTCCTTCCATAGTGGGTGCCACCAAAAACATACCCTATCCTCGTATGCGAATAAACAAGCCAGATGAGAATTTTAGAGCGCGATTTGCGGTTTCATTTGCAAGTCACCCCCTATTCGACGGGATTCATCGGCATGATCCGAGGGGGAACGGGGGCCTTGCGCATGCGCCGTCCCGTTGACTGTGGTATATTGAATCATAAATAGCGGAGGAGGCGCCGGCATGTTACCGATTCAAAACGTGGAAATACAGAACAGGATCGATTCGCTCAAGGATCAGGACCTGTACATACATTTGGAATTGACGACGGGCGCTTACGCGGCCCACAACGATAGCACCAAGCATCCCGCGGCTAACTTCATTACGAACGCGCTGATCCGTTACGGCATCGGCTCGATCTCGGGCAACGGACCGTACAGGGTCGGTTTGAAAATGGAAAAGGGCTGGATTTACGCAGAGGGACTGACGCACTACGACGAGACGGACGAGGAGCGCCTGATCATGGCCGGCCACGACAGCTCGGGCAAGCTGGTCGTCGCCCTGCAGCTGAGCCGCGAACCCTTTTAACCTAACGACCGGGAAAGGAAGATATCCATGGAACAACGTATTCTAGTCGTGCTGCCGCATCCGGACGACGAATGCTTCGGCATCTCGGGCACGCTGGCCAAGCACATCGCGGCGGGCGCTCAGGTTACTTACGCCTGCCTGACCTTGGGCGAGCGCGCGCGCAATATGGGCAATCCCCCTTTTGCCAACCGCATCACGCTCCCGCAGATCCGCAAGGGCGAGCTCGAGCAGTCTTGCAAGGCCATCGGCATCCAGGATCTTCGCCTGCTGGGCTTCCACGACAAGACGCTTGAGTTCGAGGATCAGGACCTATTGGATCTGAAAATCGGCGAGCTGATGGCGGAGCTCGATCCGACGCTCGTCATCACGTTTTTCCCGGGCTTCGCGGTTCATCCGGACCATGACGCTACAGGCGCCGCCGTCGTCCGCACGATCGGCAAGCTGCAGCCGTCCGCCCGTCCGCCCGTGCACTGCCTCGCCTTTTCGCATAATCATCAGGAGTCGATCGGCGCTCCGGACGTCTTGGTGGACGTCAGCGATTTCCTGCAGCAGAAGATCGCATCGGTTTTGTCGCATCGCTCGCAATTTTACGTCCCGCAGCTGTTCGAGAAAAATCCGCACAAGAACCGCGAAGTGCAGGAGCGATTTGGCACGGAGCGTTTCTACACGTACAAGTTCGCCTGACCAAGGATGCGCCTTCGGGCGCGTGGCCCCGGGAAGCTGCTGGCATCTGGAAGGGCAAGCCAGCAGTTGATCCGGGAACCACAATACCCGCTCCAAGCGCCAACTGTCGATCTACGTGATACTTTTAAGCGCAAACCCGCTTCAAGCTCCGACTGTTGATCTACGTGCACGCTTGGGCCAGTTACTCCACGCGCTCTCGCCAACTGTTGATCTACGTGCATACTTCGAGCGCGGTCCTCGCTCCCATCGCCTTCTTCAAGCAGAATTCTGTTCTATCCGCCCCCGAATCCCCTCATTTTGTTCTACTCCTGCATCATTTTGTTGCTGACGCGCGCCGCGGACCGCATGGTACGATAAGCCTGTCGCCGGAAGCCCGGCGGCCGTTCATGCAAACGCTTCACCGGCGTCCGCTGCCGAAGCGAACGCTCTGCAAGCTGCGGTTCATTCCGGGCAATGGAGAGGAGAAGGTGAATGATGAATTGGAAAAAGCAATGGAGGGCGTGGGTCGCGGGGCTCTTGCTGGTCTCGCTGCTGCCCATGGGCACGGGGAGCGCGGCGGCGGCGCTGACGGAGGTGCCGTATGCGATGGACTCGAGCAACCAGGCAGGCTGGTGGAGTCCGCTCGCGACTTACGGCACGGGACTCGAGTATGCCTACATGGCGTACAACGCGCCGGGCAGCACCGCGGGCACGCACAAAGTATACATCGCAAGGCGCGACGGGACGGGGGCCTGGTCGAACATTCCGGTCATGAACGGCACCGCCGTGGCCGAATACGCCGACGACAACGGCCACAACCAGCCGTCGATCGCGCGGGACGGCAGCGGCCGATTCCACGTGTTCGCGTCCATGCACGATTCAACCTGGCATTATTTCCGGTCGGATACGGTCGGCGGCGCGCCGCAGAACCATTCGGCGGATATGCCCGACCAGACGATGAAGGTCACGTACCCGGTCGTGACGACGGCGCCGAACGGCGACCTCTACCTGCTCGTCCGGTCCAGCCTCGATACTGCCGGCAAGCGCAACGGCGTACTGCTGCGCTGGGACAACGCGGCCTCGACGTGGAGTCAGATCGCGGTCATCGCCTCAACGCTTAATCGTTCGGTGTACCCGGACGACCTGGCGTTCGACGCGAACGGCGATCTGCACATTTTGTTCGAATGGGCGTACTTCGCGGCCAGTCCGCTGCGCCACCAGCTGTCCTATCTCAAGTACAGCCCGTCCGCGAATACGTTCGCCAAGGCCGACGGTACGCCCGTCGCGGTACCCGTATCGCTGACGACGGCGGACATCGTGCAGCCGATGGCGCCGACCGAGATTTACGTGCAGAGCGGCAGCGACCCGGGAGGTCCCGGCGTGCAAAGCGCCAAGCTGACCGTCGACGCGGCAAACCGGCCGGTCATCGCGTACCGCTACCGCGAGGAGGGAAGTACGACGTTCTCCGTCAAGCAGGCGACGCGCGGCGCGACCGGCTGGAATCTGCAGACCGTCTACGACGCCGCCGAGACGACGGCCGCCATCGACGTCACCTGGACGGGCACGCAGTCGCGCGTCTATTATGTGACGGCCGCCGGGACGGATCGCGCCTTTATGGCGTCGCAATCGGGCACGGGCTGGAGCGTGGCATCGCTTGCGCCGGGCATCCCGATCCAGCGCCTCGCCGTCGAGCGGAACGCGAACAACGTCGATGTCCTGTATCTTGCGGATATCGCCAATCTCAAGCTGTATTACGGGCGCAATTGACCGACATATAGACAGGGGAGCGGCCGGACGCGCGCCAAACGTCTGGCTGCTCCCTTTTTCCCATCCGTTGACAACAAAAAGAGAGAGCGATTATAGTTAGTGCACCATGGCACTTCGGGAGAGAAGTCTTATGAACGTGTTCCGAACGCTTCGCGCGCGCAAGTTCCTGCAGCGGATCCTTCTCAGCTTCATGCTCGTCGTCGTCACTCTGGCGGTGACTGCTTATCTGCTCAACGTCAACGCCCGCGGCAAGGTTCTCAGCCTGCAGAACGATGCCGACCGCAAGCTGCTTACGCAGATCAACTACAATATCGAGAACATGAACGGCATCGTCAAGGACATGGCGGTGTCCTTGTTTAACGACGACGAGCTGATCGCGCTCAAGGCGGGGGCCGATTACCGGCAGAGCGTCCTGAAGATCGACCGCCTCGACCGGACGGTCGCCGAGTCGCCCTATTTGCATGCCGTCGCTTTTTACAACCCGAGCCAGAAGCGCTTTTTCTCCTCGCTCAATCACGGCATGGACAACAGCCGGCTGTATGAAGTTTTAGGCGGCTATCTTGAGCAGCACCAGGATGTCCCGAAGCTGCAGCTGATGCCGCTCGATCTGGACGGCGGCGGCAGCGGCATCGACGTTTTCGCCTGTTTCCTGTACGACGGTCCTTCGCTCGGCTCGGTCAACGGCAGCGTGCTGATCCTGACCGTGAAGCCGGATTGGCTGCTGGACAACGTGAAGGCGCTTAACAAGCTGGCCGACCGGGAGAAGGATCTGCTCCTCGTGACCGACGGGGAAGGCAACGTCCTCATGTCGAGCGAGCCGCTGTCTCCGGCGCAGCTGGCGCTCAAGGACGAGGTCATGCCGCGGATCGCTGCTTCGTCCAGCACGCTCGAGGATTTCGTTTACCGGCATGCAGGCAAGAAGTACAAGGTCGCTTATCTGGAAAAGGGGATGAACAACTGGCGCATCCTGAGCCTGCGCGACTACGATTCGGTACTGGGGAACGTGAACCGGATGAAGTGGACGGAGATCGGGGTTATGCTGTCGGTCGTCCTGTTCGCCGTGCTGCTGTCGGTGTTCTTCTCCCTGCGGCTGTATCGTCCGGTCGGGCGCCTGCTCAGCCTGATTCCCGAGGATCCGCGCGGGCACCCGCAGACGGAGGACGAGCTGACGCTTATCGCAACCAATTACATGGGCATGGTCGACAAGCTGAAGGGATTGGAGCGGGACGAGGCGTCCAAGCGCAACATCGCCAAGGTGTACCATCTGCGCAGCCTGCTCGGCGGGAGCGAGGCCGTATCCGAAGCCGAGTTCAGGCAGAACCGGGAGCAATACGGTATCGACATCGAAGGGGAGGGGGCGCTTAGACTCGCCGTCGTCCGGCTCGACCGTAGAGATGCGCTCGTCGCGGCGTCGGGCGAAAGCTCCGCATCGCTCTTTACCTTCGCCATCGCCAATATTGGCGAAGAGCTGCTTCGCCGCGACTACGGCTGCGAATACGCGGACATGAAGGACGGACATCTCGTATTTATCGTCAGCGCCAAGGGCGCCGGGGGGCTGGAGGCGCTGGCCGAACGCTTCCGCGAGCTGCAGGCGACGATCATGTCCTTTTACCGCATTTCGTTCACCGTCGCCCTAAGCCGCACGTTCGAGCGATATCGCGATATTTCCCGCCACTACGCGTTGACGCTCCGCCAGTCCGATTACCGGATGATTCTCGGCTACGGGGCGGTCATCGAGCCGGCGGATATCGAAGCCAACGAGCGCAACGAGCAATTCCGGATTCCCGGCGAGCTGGACAAGCAGTTGATCGAAGGGCTCAAGAGCGGCGATCTGGCGCAGACGACGGAAGCGATCGACAGCTGGAAGCGGGCGATCGGCGCGTTCAGCTTCGAAAATATGTTTTCGGCGCTGCTGCAGATGGGGATGACGATCAGCAATACGCTCGGCGAGATCAATCAATTCAACCTGAATCCGGTATCCGTCGACCTTCACGCGGTCAATCGGCGCCTGGTCGGCACCGAGACGCTGGACGAAGCGCGGGACGTGCTGCTCGCCGTGGCGCGGGAGATGTTCGAGCAGCGGCAGAGCGGCAAGGAAGACAAGAGCCGGCTGCTCGCCGACACGATCGCGGAGATCGTGGACAAGCATTTCGCCGATCCGGATCTCAACGTCCAGAAGATCGCGGACATGCTTAAGATGAACCCGGTCTACCTCGGCCAGGTTTATAAGGCGCAGTCGGGTGAGACGGTCGTCGACCGGATCAACACCGCGCGGCTCGCCCAGGCGAGGCTGCTGCTCGAGCAGCAGGACTTGACGGTGTCGGAAATTATGGAGCGGGTCGGCTTCGGCAACGAAAGCTATTTTTACCGGCTGTTCAAGCGCCGTTACAGCGTCACCCCCAAGGAATACAGACTAAAGTCCGCCATCGAACGAAATACGTGAACGACGCCCGTCCGGCATGCCGGAACGGGCTTTTTTTAGTGCGCATCTTAAAACTGCACAGAAAGTCGGAAGATTGGGGGGGGATATTCCGGACGCGCGGCCTCGTATAATGAGGTCAATCGGCAGCGCGCTCCGGCATCGCCGCTTAACCAGCCGGGACGATCACATGAGGGGGAACTCTGACGGGGACTACTTTCGACGCGCTGGTCGGGCAGATGTGTGAAGAAGTACTGACGGGGACTACTTTACACGTGCTGGTCGGGGGATGTGCGAAGAAGTGCTGACGGGGACTACTTTCGACGTGCTGGTCGGGGGATGTGCGAAGAAGTGCTGACGGGGACTACTTTCGACGTGCTGGTCGGGGGATGTGCGAAGAAGTGCTGACGGGGACTACTTTCGACGCGCTGGTCGGTCAGATGTGTGAAGAAGTGCTGACTGGGACTACTTTCGACGCGCTGGTCGGTCAGATGTGTGAAGAAGTGCTGACTGGGACTACTTTCGGCGAGCTGGCCTGACGGATGTGCGAAGAATTTCTGACTGAGACTACTTTCGGCGCGATGGCCTGGCAGCTGAGCGAAGAAGTGCTGACGGGGGCTGCTTTGTGCGCGCTGGCGGATCGTAGTAACGTCCATGGACGTTACTTTCGAGACAAAAGACGATTGGCGGATCAAAGTAACGTTCACGGATGTTACTTCCGGTATAACGGCGGGATAGGGGACAAAGTAACGTCCATGGACGTTACTTTGAAGTAAGGGCCAGCCGGATCCGGCTGGCCCTTTTCCTCGTGGAGCCGGCCGCTCCATCGGACCTGTTTACGACCTGCACGACCTGCACGACCTGCACGACTTGCACGACCTGTACTGCACCTGTACCGGACCCATATACGACCTGTACTGCACCTGTACAGCCCGCGCGCCGCGCCGTTACAGCATTCTGGCATACGTACAGCCCGCGTTTACAGGAATCCTGCATATGTACAGTACCGCGATTTCGGCCCGCTGCGCTATCGTTAGACCTGCAAGCCGGAGCAACAAGGCAGCAAGGGAAGCAAGGGAAGGAGCATTCGTCATGCCGAACAAAGCATCGGTCGCCCTGAGCGACCAGAGCCGCACAAGCGCATTAGCCGACGCGCAATCATCGCCGCAAGCCGGCATCGCCCACAAGCCGAAGCGCAAATCATTTATCCGAAGAGAGCTCAAACATTTTAAGAACAACCGGGAGCTGTTCCTGCTGTCGCTGCCCGGACTTCTGTACAAGTTGATCTTCGCGTACCTGCCGATGGTCGGGCTCATCATCGCCTTCAAAAATTATCGCTACGATCTCGGAATGTTCGGGAGCAAGTGGGTCGGCCTGGACAATTTCCGGTTCCTGTTCACGACGGATACCGCCTGGCGAATCACCCGCAACACTGTGTTGTACAACGCCGGTTATATGTTGATCACGACGCTCGGCGCCTTGTTCCTGGCGGTGCTGATGAACGAGCTGAAGGCGAAGTATACGAAGTTTTATCAGACGGCCCTGTTCCTGCCTCACTTTTTGTCCTGGGTGCTCGTGGGCTACATCGCCTACGCGTTCCTGAATCATTCGGACGGCTTCATCAACCGGATGCTGATCTCCCTCGGGTTCGAGCCGGTCAGCTGGTACCAGGATTCGGGTCCCTGGCCGGTCATTCTAATCGTCGTTCATCTATGGAAGGCGATCGGCTTCACGACCTTGATCTACTTCGCGGGCATCATGGGCATCAGCGGGGATTATTACGAGGCCGCCCGGATCGACGGCGCGACCAAGGCGCAGATGGCGCTGAAAATCACCGTGCCGCTGCTGACGCCGCTCATCATCATCATGCTCATTCTCTCGATCGGCGGCATGTTCCGCGGCGACTTCGGGCTGCATTACTTCATTCCGAACAACTCGGGTTTCCTGTTCTCCTCCACGGACGTCATCGACACTTATGTATACCGGGCGCTTCGCGAGGTCGGGAACGTGAGCATGTCGGCCGCGGTAGGGTTCTATCAATCGATCGTCGGCTTCATCCTGGTGCTCGTCGCGAACGGCATCGTACGCAAAATCAACCCGGATCACTCGATGTGGTAAGGAGGAATCGCAGATGCAGCAAGCAAGTCCGATCCCGCGCACGTTTATCCACCTGTTCTTCGTCATCCTCTCCGTCTTGATGATCCTGCCGTTCCTGCTCGTCGTTGCCGTGTCCCTCACGGACGAACAGGCGCTGACGCAGCACGGCTATCAATTTTGGCCGAGCGTCTTCAGTCTCAATGCCTACCGGTACATGCTCGACTCGCCGGTCATTCTGTTCCGGGCTTACGAGGTGACGCTGCTGGTCACGGTCGTCGGCACGATCGTCAGCCTGCTCATTACCGCGATGACCGCCTACGTCGTCTCCCGTCCGGATTACCGGTACAACCGCGCCACGACCTTCTACGTTTTTTTCACGATGCTGTTCAGCGGAGGACTCGTTCCTTCTTACATTTTGGTCACGCAGTATTTACATCTCAAGGACAGTCTGCTGGCGCTGATCCTGCCCGTTCTGCTGTCGCCGTTCAACATCATGGTGATGAAAGGGTTCCTGTCGAAGCTGCCGTTCGAGGTGATCGAATCGGCCAAGATCGACGGGGCGCGGGAATTCAAGATTTTCTTCCGCATCATCCTGCCGCTGTCGACGCCGGCACTGGCGACGATGGGCCTCTTGATCGCATTTGCTTACTGGAACGAATGGTTCAACGCCATGCTGTACATCGACGATCCGAACAAGGTGCCGCTGCAGCTCTTGCTGGTGCGGACGCTGAACAGCATCGAGTTCATCACGGCCAACTCGGACTTCGCCCAGCAGCTGGGCATCGACCTGTCGCACTTCCCGAACAACTCCGCGCGGATGGCGATCGCCGTTCTGGCGGGCGGACCGATGCTCATCGTGTTCCCGTTCTTCCAGCGTTTTTTCGTCAAAGGACTTACGGTTGGCTCCCTCAAGGGTTAACATATTTGAATCAGAGCACAAAACTAGGAGGTCACAGGAATGCTGAAAAGAAAAATCGGCTCCACGGCGGCGCTTGCGCTGCTGACCGCAACCGCGCTGGCGGCATGCGGCAACAACGACAATAACGGGGGCAACGCCGCCGCTTCGCCAAGCGCGAGCGGTTCGTCCCCGGCCGCGTCCAGCGCGTCGGCGACGGCTTCGAGCGGATCAGAGCTCAAGCCGGTCGAGCTGACCTGGTACTATCCGCTCAACCAGATGCAGCCGGACCAACAGAAGGTCGAAGACGCGGTCAACAAGATCGTCAAAGAGAAGATCAACGCGACCGTCAAACTGAAACCGGTTGCACTGGGCGACTACGTGCAAAAGATGAACACCGTGCTGGCCGCCAGCGAGACGTTCGACATCATGTGGACCGGCTATCTGATCAAGCCGGAGGAGCTCGTCCGCAAGGGCGCGCTGCTGCCGCTCGACGACCTCATCGAACAAAACGCGCCGGCGCTGAAGGCGGATATGCCGCAGTACATGTGGGACGGTCTCACGGTCGACGGCAAGATCTACGGCGTCGCCAACCAGCAGATCAACGGCTCCCGCTATGGCTTCATCATCCAGAAGCGCTTCGCCGACAAGTACCAGCTCGACACCGCGTCCATCAAGAAAATGGAAGACATCGAGCCGTTCCTCGAGAAGATCAAGCAGGGCGAGCCGGACATCATTCCGTTCAACGGCTACTACAACACCGTGCTGCACGACGCGACGTACTGGGGCGTTCCTGGTCTTGACGACCACTTCTTCATCAAGTCGGGCGATCCGACCTACAAGCTGTACCGCTATCCGGAGGAAGAGCTGAATACCTTCAGGCTGGCGAGCAAATGGTACAAAGCCGGCTACATCTACAAAGACGCGGCCACGGCCAAGATGACGGATTACCAGGCGAAGGGCCAGATCGCGGTTGATTTCCAAAACGTCCTGAAGCCTGGCGTCGAAGCCGAAGTCAAAGGACGCAACGGCGGCAACGACGTCGTCATCGTGCCGATCAGCGACTGGTTCACCAACGGCTACTCGGCGACGACCAACCTGTCGATCAGCCGCACGTCGAAAAATCCGGAGCGCGCGATGATGCTCATCAACCTGATGAACAGCGACGCGGAGCTGTATAACTTGATCAGCAACGGCATTGAAGGCGAGCACTATACGAAGAGCGCGGAAGGCTTTATCACGCCGAAGGAAGATTCCAAGTACCGTCCGAACATGGACTTCATTTTCGGCAACGTGTTCAACAGCTACCTGAAGGAAGGCCAGCCGAAGGACGTATGGGAGCAAACGAAAAAAATCAACGAAACGGCCGAGTTGAATCCGGTCGGCGGCTTCAAGTTCAATTCCGAGCCCGTCGTCACCGAGATCGCCAACCTGAACGCGGTATGGGGCGAGTACAAGAAGGGCATCAACACCGGCACGCTCGACTTCGACAAGACATGGCCGGGTCTGTACGAGAAGCTGAAGGAAGCGGGCGAGGAGAAGTATGTCGCCGAGGTGACGAAGCAATTCGAGGAATACTTGAAGACGTCGGGTCTCAAAAAATAATCGCATGAGCGGTCCGCGGCAACGAGAAAGGCGCCGAAGTCGGGCGCGGTGTTCCAGACTCATACCTTAAGGAGAGATGGAAACGCATGCTCTTGAAAAGACGGATGACAGCTTGGCTTGCAGGCTTGATGGTATTATTCTGCGCTTTTCCGATGATGCAAGTATCCGCTGCGACCGGCGAGGCGCCGAATGCCGGGGCCGTGCTTTACGTCGCGACGAACGGCAGCGACGCCAACGCCGGCACGATCGCCGCGCCCTTCAAGACGCTGGAGAAGGCGCGCGACGCCATCCGCGATTTGAAGGAAGACGGCGGCCTGCCGGACGGCGGCGTCACCGTCTACCTGAGAGAAGGGCTGTACGAGCGGACGTCGAGCTTCGAACTCGGCGCCGCCGACTCGGGCGAAGCCGGCAAGACGATCACGTACATGGCTTACCCCGGTGAGACTGTCCGCCTGTCGGGCGGCCGCGATATCCCGAAGAGCGGGTTCGTGCCGGTGACCGACAGCACCGTGCTGAATCGGATCATCAGCCAGGACGCGAGGTCGAAGGTGCTGCAGATCGATCTCGCCGCGCTCGGCATTACGGACTATGGCGTGATGAGCCGCCACGGCTACTATCTGGCCAACGATCTGAGCCAGGTGCCGCCAATGGAGCTGTACGTGAACGGCCAAGGCATGACGCTCGCCCGCTGGCCCAACGAAGGCACGGTCCAGATGGGCGACATCATCGACATGGGACCGACGCGCAAGGACGCGGACCTGCAGCAGCGAGGCGGTACGTTCACGTATACGTACGACCGACCGCAATATTGGACGCAGGCGGACGACATCTGGCTGGACGGCATTTTCGGCTACAGCTGGGAGTGGTCGTACAACAAGATCGCCGCGATCGACACGGCGAACAAGACGATCACGCTGCGCTACGGCGAGATGAGCGGTCTGTACAAGAACTGGTACCCGGATTTCCACTTCGCGCAGAACCTGCTCGAGGAGATCGACATGCCGGGCGAGTACTACATCGACCGCGGCGCCGGCAAGCTTTACTATTTGCCGAACGCCGAGTTTAAGACCGCGAATCCCGAGATCACGGTGACGATGCTGAAGACGCCGATGATTAATTCAATCGACGCTTCTTACATCGACTTCAAAGAGCTGGTCCTCGAAAACGGGCGGGACTCGGCGGCCGTCATCGTCGGCGGCAGCCACGTGCGCATCGTGAACAGCGAGATCCGCAACTTCACGAACAGCGGCGTGCTGATCAATACGCAGAGCCGGTTTTTCTATAACATTTTCGACGGAGCGCCGGGCACCGATCTCGGTATCGTGGGGTCCCATATCCACCATATCGGCGGCACCGCGGTCACGCTGAGCGGCGGCAACAAGACGACGCTCGCGCCGGGCAACAACTACGTCGAAAACTCGCATATTCACGACTTCGCCTATTATCACAAGGCGTACAATCCCGGCGTCATCCTGTCGGGCGTCGGCAACCGGATGTCGCACAACGAGCTGCACGACGCGCCCCACCCGGGCGTGCTCGTCTTCGGCAACGACCATCTGATCGAGTACAACGAGATATACGACGTGTGCAAAAGCTTCTCCGACCTCGGCGCGATCTACATGAACGCGGGCGAGACGCCGCAGCAGCGAGGCACCGTCATCCGGCGCAACTATTTCCACGACATCGGAACGAGCAAGGCCGGCGTCGAGGGCATTTATCCCGACAACTTCACGATGGGGCTCAAGATCGAGGAGAACGTCTTCTACAAGATGGGCAACTCCGCCATCAAGAACAATGGCGGCGCGCATATTCTCTCGCGCAACAACATCTTTGTCGACGCGAAGGTGCCGTACGATTATGCGGATATCTATCTGGGCGACAGCCCGGACGGTCAGATCGCGAAAAACTACATGCCGAAGTGGCAGGCGCTGTTCGCCGCGAACAACGACTTCGTCGGTACGCCGTATCTGACCAAGTATCCGGAGCTGGCCAACTTCTTCGATGAAAATCGCTATTATCCGGATACCAATACGTTCCAGGGCAACATTGTCTACAATCCGAACGTAGCCCGCGTCGGGACCAACGCGAACGGCGCTTACGACAAGTTCAACCTCGTCCAGTACGCGAACAACTGGGTGACGACGACCGATCCCGGCTTCGTCAACCTGGCGGGCGGCGACCTGACGCTGGCGGCTAACGCGCCGGCCTATACGCAAATTCCGGGCTTCCCGCAAATTCCGTTCGGCGACATCGGCACGTCAGGAACGCCAGGAACGACGGCGGATCCGCACGAATTCCCGGTGACCGGCGTCGCGGTGTACAACGACGCGATCAACGTCGATCGCTTCAAATCGGTGAAGCTGCAGACGGCGGTCGTGCCGTGGAACGCCAGCAACGCGGCGCTCACGTTCGCGTCGGCCGATCCGTCGATCGCCACGGTGAGCGCGGCGGGCGTCGTCACGGGGCAGTCGGTCGGCGATACGACGATCACGGTCGCGTCGGCCGCCAATCCGAGCCTGACGGCGGTCGTATCGGTTCACGTCGAGACCGGCGACGGCATCATGGACCGGACGGACTTCGAATCCGGATCCGGCCTGTGGCCGCAGGATGCGAACCGCTCGATCGTCAAGGTCGACGACAACCGGTGGTATAAGCTGCTGAATAACGCTTCGACGCTCATCAACAAGGATTTTACAGATTACGAGCTGACCTTTAAGCTGAAGACGCCCGAGGTCATGCCGGCCTTCGCGACGCTGTACATCTTCGACAAGCAGGTGGGCAGCGGCTCGACGCGGATCGGCTACAAGGTGCGGGAGGACGGCACGTCGTCCTGGCTCCTGTACAATTCGGCCTGGGCGGTGCTCAAGGAAGTGAAGCTGCCCGGCCAAGATCTGCTGCCGAATACGACGTACGATATCAAAGCGCTCGTAAAAGGCTCGGACTACAGCGTCTACGTGAACGGCGCGTTCCGGCTGAAGGCTGCGGATCCGGGACACAACGCGAGCGGCAAGGTCGGCTTCTACGTCAACAACGTCACGAACATGATGTTCGACGACATCCAGTTCAAGGCGTCGACGACCGACGTGTCCGGCGTCATCCCGACGGAAAATCCGGTGCGCGTGACTGCCGGACAGACGAAGCAGCTGACCGTGTCTTTTGATCCGGTTAACGCGGCGAACCAGGGATTGACCTGGACGTCCAGCGATTCTTCGGTGGCGACCGTGAACACGAACGGCGTCGTCACCGCCGTAAACGAGGGCGAGGCGACGATCACGGCGACCTCGGTCGAAAACGCGAGTGCGACGGCGGCCATCCAAGTGATCGTATCGAACGTCATGCACTTCACGAACTTCGAGTCTGGCGGCAACGGTTGGCCCGTCGACCCGAACCGCAGCATCTATCTGGACGCGAACGGGAACCGCTGGTACAAGATTTTGAACGGCGCGACCGGGCTGCTGGATAAGACGTTCTCGGATTATATGCTCGAGTTCAAGCTCCGGACGCCGCCTACGCTGCCGACGGGCGGAGGCACGCTGTATATCTTCGACCGGCAGGACGCGACCGCTTCGACCCGCATCGGTTATAAGATGAAGGCGGACGGCACGTCGGATTGGGTGCTGTACAACGGCAGCTGGGCCGTGCTGAAAACGGCGCCTCAGACCGGGTGGGATTTGGCGGCCGATACGACTTATGACGTGAAAGTCCTTGCGGAGGGCGGACATCTCAAGGTGTACGTGAACGGGGCGCTTCGGCTGGACGCTACCGACCCGGGCTACCGCCCGTCGGGGAAGGTCGGCTTCTATGCAAGCGGGTTTAGCTACCTGCTTTTCGACGACGTCCGCTTTTCGGTCTTGCCGCAGGAGCCGGCGCCGGCATTGTCGTCGCCGCTCGCGGTGGCGCCCGGCAGCGCGCCGGGTTCTGTTCAGGTGACCGCCGTCGCATCGGATGCGGCGAACAGCCTGCACTTGGTCGTCTCGGCGGCGCCGCTCGCGACGCCGAAGCTGGGCAGCGCGACGCTGCCGGGCGGGGCGGTCCCGCTTGCAAGCGGGACCGCGCTGGAGCTGCCCGCGGCTGCGGCGGGCGCTTACGTCGGCGTCTACGAGACGTCGACGGCGACGGGCAAGATCGCGCGGTTCGGCGCGCGGCAGCTTGCCGCGGCCGACATCGCGCCGTATCCGGCGGCCGCGCTCAGCGTGACGGCGGCGCCGGGATCGGCCGCGGGCACAACGCGGCTGGCGGTGGGCGACTTGCCGGCGGGCCATGCGCTGAAGGCAGCAGTGCTTGAATCGGCGGCGGAGCTGCCTGCGGTGCCGGATCTGGGCGGCACGGCGCCGGCAGGCGCGGCCGACTATGCGGCGGGCAGCGACCTTGCCGCAGCCGAAGGCAACGCGGTCGCGGTCTACGAGCTGGATGCCGCGGGCAAGATTGCGGCATTCGGCACGGTGACGCTGACAGCGGAGCAGATCAAGGGCGAGGAAGCGACCGAGGGGCCGGGGCTGCCCGGCAAACCGGTGCTGTCGAGCGACAACGGGTACGACACGGGCTTGCTCGACGGCGACTACAAGATTACGATGAACCTTTGGTACGGCGAGAACGGCACCGTCTACAAGCTGTACGAGAACGACGTGCTCATCGATACGCAGTCGCTCGCCAGCGCATCGCCGGGGGCGCAAACGGCGGTCACGACGATTACGGGTCGGACCGATGGCACGTACCGCTATCGGGCCGAGCTGATCAATGCGAAGGGCAAGACGACGAGCGAGACATTCACCGTCACGTTCAAGGACGCGAAGCCGGGCAAGCCGGTGCTGTCCGCGAACAACTGGGACGGCGACGGCAGCTACGACGTGTCGATGAACATGTGGTGGGGCACGAACGGCGGGACTTACCGTTTGTACGAGAACGGCGTGCTGATCGATACGCAGCAGCTGACCGCCGGCACGCCTTCCGCGCAAGCCGCGAAGACTACCGTCTCCAGCCGGGCGCCGGGCAGCTACGAATATCGTGCGGAGCTCGCCAATGCGGCTGGCGCGACGACGAGCGATACGCTGCTCGTGCAGGTGACGAAGTAAGGCAAAGTAAGGCAAAGTAAGGCAAAGTTGACCATACTTAAAAGAAACCGTTCCTTTACGAGGATGGCTGCGATAAGCGGTCGTTCGCGGAAGGGGCGGTTTCTTTGTTTTTTGCAGCGGCAGCTTGGGATTGCTCGAACGCCACTGGACCCGAGCGAAGACGGAGGAGAGGCGGGATGCGAGTATGTAGCGAGTGAGCGTGAACGTGTGCGTGTCCGTGAGAGTGATCGTGTGCCCGCGGACACACGATGCGCTATTTTTGCGATTTCGAAGTTTTTTTGGTGCAGACGGACCGGAGATCCGCTATTGTGCCGAACAGCCGACTAGAAACCTCCGGTTTGTTCGAATAACGGATCCTATGTCCCCAACTACGCCAGATCTGCCTCATTTAGCGAAAATAACGTACCCAAGGTCCGCGGGAGGGAGCGTGAAAACGAGCAAGCGGCGAGCGTGAGCGCAGTTGAGTGTCGAACGCGGGTTGGCGAATAGGAGGCGGCGATTTCTAATCTGTTTTTTCGAAGCTAATCTCTTTTTTTGAAATAGCGAAATAGTTGCACGTATCGCGATATCCGTTCATATACGGCGGGCGAGAGGCTGGGCTACCATAGGCGTGTACGGAAGGGAGGTTTGATCGAAAGCGTTTCCAATGCGGCGATGCGGGACCCGCCGCAGCAGTCTGCCTGACGAATCACATTTAAAGGCTGAAAAGGAGCTGGGACGATGAGGGGTTGGACGAAGAAAAAAACGATGGCGCTCGGCATGGTCATCGCGATGTTCGCGAGCCTGCTGAACGTCGGGATCGCCTTCAGAAGCGCGCAGGCGGAAGAGACGGGCCTGGCTTGGCCGGCGTCGGTGTTCGGCGGCTACAATATGCCGTTCGCGCCGGCGGAAGGTTTGGTCACGACGCAGAATCCGCCGGACTTCAGATGGCCTGCGGTGCCGAATGCGACTGGCTACGATTTGGAGGTGAGCCGAGATGCGTCGGTATCGAACGCCACGTACGGGAAAAGCGCCCTGACGGAAAACATCTATAATTTTCCGAACGCGTTCGATAGCGGCACCTGGTACTGGCGGGTCCGCTTCCACAAGGCCGAAGGGTCATCGGTATGGAGCGACGTGCGCAAGTTCCGGATCGAAGAGCAGTTCACGAAGTTCGAAGTGCCGCCGATTGGCGAGCTGATGGGCAGGGTGCCGGCGGGCCATCCGCGCATCTGGACGACGCCTGGCGGGCTGCAGCAATTCAGGAATCTCGCCTTGTCGGGCAGCGGAAAGGCGTTTATCGATCAGAAGGAGACTGAAGTCGGCAAAGATCTGTTGACGGCCAACCAGGATCCGCCAAAGGACCCTGAACGGACCGGGACATTGGACGATTATGCGAACAAGGCCAAGCCGCTGCTGAACCGGATGCAGGACGCGGCCTTTTTATACCTGATCACGCAGGACGCGAAGTATCTGACCGACGTGAAGGTCCGGCTGTTCGGCGGCCCGAACGTCGCCGGCATCGCCGGCTGGGACCCGACAGGCCCGTCCGGCCAGCAGGACCAGATCCAGCGATCGGTCGCGCTCGCTTCGGCGATGACTTACGATTGGCTGTACGCCGCGCTGACGGAGCAGGAGCGTACGACGCTCCGGGACCTGATCGCCCTGCATGCCGGAGCGATGGTAGCCTCACTCGTCGACAATCCGGAAACGAACATTAAGAATCGTCCGTACAACTCGCACGGCTGGTCGGCGTTCGGCTATCTCGGCATCATCGCCACCGCCATGCTGGGCGAATATTCGGACGGCAGAGCCGAGCAGTGGTACGCCAAGATCGTGCCCGCCTATATCAACATCCTGCCGCCCTGGGGCGGGGAGGACGGCGGTTGGGCGCAGGGAACGGGCTATTGGCAGTGGTCCAGCACCATCGCGCAAGAGTTCGAGGACGTGCTCCTGGCGTCAACCGGACTCAATCTGTACGAAAAAGGTTATTCCCGCAACGCGGGGCGGTATCCGCTGTACGTTTTCCCGCACGGCATTCCGAAGGGCGTGTTGGGGGACGACAGCCAGTACCTGCCATCCGATACGAGCGTCACCATTTACAATCGCTTGTCCCAGTTGAGCGGAGACGGACGCCTGAAATGGGCGGCGGAGGCGATCGGCACGGGGCCGTCTCTCACGCTTAACAACAACTACTTCTACGGGGACGACAATCTGTCTTCCCGCCCGCCGGTCGATCTGCCGAAAGCCAGATGGTTCGAGGACGTCGGCGTGGTCGCCATGCACTCCGAGCTTTACGATCCGGATCGCGTCTCGATGTATTTCAGGTCGAGCCCGTTCGGCAGCTACAACCATAGCTATGCCGATCAAAACGGCTTCGTCATCAACGCCTTCGGCGAGTCGCTGGCGATCGAAGCCGGTCATTACGACGACTATAACTCGGCGCACCGAGAGCAGTATACGAGACAGACGTTGGCGGCCAACGCGATCACGTACGACGGCGGCGTCGGTCAGAAGGCCAACGATATCGAGGCGGACGGCAAGGTAAAAAGCTTCGTTACGACGCCCGAATTCGACGCGGTCAGCGCCGACGCGAAAACCGCATACGGCAGCGCGCTCAGCCAGTCGGATCGCGACGTCATCTACCTGCGGCCTGGCGTGTTCGTCATGGTCGACAGGCTGAAGTCCGCGGATCCGCAGGGCAACAAGTTCGAATGGCGGCTGCATGCCCAGGATCAGATCGATCTCGACGGAGACAACGCCGGCGCGACGATCCTCAAGGGAGACGCGGCGCTTAAGGTCCGCTTCTACACGCCGGACAACCTGAGCGCATCCAAGACGAATCAATACATCGGCGTCACGGGCGCCGAAGTGAAGCCGGGCGGCAGCTTCGCCGCGAACGAGCAAGTGCATGCCGTCTTCAGTACGCCCAAGACGACATCGACGACCTTCGTATCGACGATGGAAGCGTACAAGCGGGATTCGGCCCCGCAGGACGTCGAATCGGAAAACCACGGCAATTACATGAAGCTGACGTTCAAAAACGGCACGCCTGCCGATACGACGGACGACACGGTCGTGTATGTCCGCATGACGTCGGCCGGCGAGATCGACGCCGGAAGCATCCGCTTCGACGGTTCGGCGGTCGCGCTGAAAGGCGATTCGGTACTGCTCGTCGACGGGAAAAAGGTCGTTAAAGACGGCGCTACGCTGATCGAAAGCGACCAGCCCGCGACAATCGCCTACGACGGAGAGCGCCTGTCCGTATCTGGCCAAGCGGATCCGACGCAGGTGTCCGTCGAAGCGCCGGGCGTACAGCGCGTTCGCGACTTCGATAACGGGACCGACTTCCCGAGCGGGGGCACCGTGGCCGAAAGTCTCGCCAATCACGGCGTGCAATGGGCGATGGCAGGCAGCAAGCTGACTTTGCACGTAGAGAAGGGGCAGCATGCGTTCAAGCTGAACGATGCGCCGGTACCTGGGGCGCAGCCGAACGTGACGTTGCCCGTCGAGATCGACGGCACGCAGAGCAGCGTGACGATGCAGGTGTACGGCAGTACGGACGGCGAGCCTGTCGCATGGGGCAAGCTGAGCAACCAGGCGGGCCTGTACGAGGTTCAGGAGGCGCCGGCGGGTTTCGTGTTCGAGAAACACGGAAGGCCGAGCACCGTGTATCTCGAGGCCAATGCTTCCATACTTGTTCGAGGAGCAACGGGACCGCTGAAGCTTGCGCGGATCGGTACCAGCAATCCGACGGCGGCCGAGGTATGGACGAATCCGGACGAGAAGCGGTCGACGTTAAATCTCCAGTGGAAGGAAGCGGAGGCGTACGTCGCAGTCGACGGCCCCAATAAGTATTCGACGCGTCCGTTCCTGTCCGGTGGCGTGGGACTCGGAGAATGGACGAAGACGGGACAATCGGTCAAGTGGACGATGAACGTCCCCAAAGCAGGCAAATACGACCTCGTCCTGAAGTACGTGGCAGGCTTCGATCCTGTCGGCACGATGACCGGGCGTCTTGCGATGATCGGCGAAGAACCATACTACGTCGAAGCGCCTGTAACCCTGGACGCGAACGGGGTGCCGGATTGGGGACGTGCGCCGGGAGTTTGGAAAGGCCTGCGGATCCACACCAACCAGCAGCTGCCGTCCGGGCCCGTCGACATCACGATGTGGAATGCGCAGGGCGCCATGAACCTGGACTGGATCGCCTTAATCGAGAACAAGGACGACGAAGTTCGCCCGAGCGTACCGGGCGGCGTGCAGCTCGTCTCCCGTACGAATACGTCCGCGACGGTGTCCTGGACGGCGTCGACGGACAACGTCGCGGTGAAGGAATACGCGATCTTCGCGAACGGCGTGCAGAAGACGGTCGTGCCAAACGGCCAGACGACCGCTACGGTCACGGGGCTCGTGCCCGGCACGGCGTATGCCATCGTCGTGCGGGCGATCGATACGAGCGACAATCCGTCGCTGGACAGCGTGCCGCTCGAGCTGCCGGCTAGCGATACGTTGCCGCCAGAATGGGGGAGCGCTGCCCTTAAAGCAAGCCGCCTTTTCACGAACGCAGCCAGATTGGCGTGGGATGCCGCAACGGACGACTCCGGCAGCGTGGCCTCGTACGAGATCTCTCGCAAAACGGCGTCGCAGACCACGTTCGAAAAAATCGCGACGGTAGCGGGCAGCGTGTATGCGTATGATGCGACCCAGCTGCAGCCCGGCGGCGCATATACGTTCAAGGTCGAAGCGGTCGACGGAGACGGCAATCGGTCGGAAAACGGGCCGAGCTTGACCGTGACGCTGCCATCCGCCACCGGCGGGGATTACTACGATTCGTTCGACGAATATCCGGTCGGCACGCTGCCGTCGATGCCAGGCTGGACCGTCACGAAGGCGAGCGGCGACAACGCGTCCGCCGTCACGGTCGAGACTACGCCGGGCGGCGCAGGACGATCGCTGCAGGTCAAGGACGACTTTTCTCCGAGCAACGACAGCTATACCGAGAGCCCGGTCGCGACGCGAACGACGACGCCGATCGCAGGGAAGGTCAAGTTCGAGACCCGATTCATGTTCAACAGCCTGTTCAAGGATAACTCGACGGGCTACGAGCACGGCAACTACGAGCTGTATTTGCGCGGGAACGGCGCGAATATCGTCCGGTTCACCGGCTTTACGGGAGGCACCTTCGGCTATTATGTAGACGCGGGGACAGGGAACGGTGCTTTTACGAACGTTAAGATCCCGGGGAACTCCCTCGACTTCAAGCTGCCCAAGGATCAGTGGATCACGCTGCGCATCGATCTCGACACGGATACCGACACGTACGATTTGACGCTGCAAGCGGACGCGCTCAAGTCCTACGGCGGCATCAGCGTGCCTCCCGGCGCGCTGGACAAGGAGAAGGGCACGTACACCGTACGCGGCATTCCTTTCCTGGCTAAGGTGAACACCGTCGATACGTTCCGGTTCAGCGGCAACCGCTACAAGAGCCAGTTCTTGTTCGACTACGTGACCATGTACAAGGACACGACCGGCCTTCCGGCGTGGAATTCGGGAGCCGCGGCGACGCAGACGCACCTGTTCCCGACCGCAGCCAGACTGGCGTGGGATCCGGCGACGATGAGCGACGGCGGCGCCATCGCCTCGTATGCTGTCTATCGCAAGCAGGGCACGCAGGCCTATACGAAAATCGCCACCGTAGCCGGAAGCGCGCGCGAGTACGATGCGACCGCGCTCCAGCCGGGCCAGACTTATACGTTCCAGATCCGCGCGATCGGCGCGTCGGGCCGGGAGACCGAGAGCGGCCCTAGCGTGACGATCACGACGCCCGCCGCAGGCAGCAGCGGCGATTACTACGATTCGTTCGACGAGCGTCCCGTCGGCGCGTTCGTCGAGGCTGGCGGCTGGACGGTCGCCAAAGCAGCCGCCGACACCGTCTCTACCGTCACGGTCGAGGCGACGCCCGGCGGCGCAGGTCAATCGCTGCTCTTAAAAGACGCCTACGCGCCTAACGCTTCGGATTATACGCAAAGCCCTGCCATTATCCGAGCGACGGCGCCCTTGAGCGGGAAGGTCGCGTTCGAGACGCGGTTCATGAACACGGAGCTGGGCACCTTCGAACTCAAGATTCGCGGCCAGAACAGCGACATCGTGAAGATCGGGGGCTTCTCGGAGGGGAACTTCGGCTACTACAACCTGAAGGATGCCGCCACCAATGAGTACGGGGACTACAAGATTCCCGCGAACAACCTGAATCCGCTCTTCAAGATGCCGCAAAATCAGTGGATAAAGCTGCGGATCGACATCGACACGGCGAGCAAAACGTACGACCTGTCCATGGAGGCGGACGCGTTCAAGACCTACACGGGACCCGTCGACGCGCCGGGGACGATCGTGAACGGCGTTTACAAGATAACCGGCATTAAATTCATGAACGGCGCAAACGTGAATTCCGTCGACACGTTCCGCTTCGCGGGCAGCCGGTTTACGACGCAGTTTTTGTTCGACTACGTCGCCATGTACAAGGACACGACGCCCGTTGTGGCGGACACGACCGCGCCGACGACGAGCGCGACGCTCTCGCCCGCGCAGCCTGACGGCACGGGCGGCGCTTACGCAAGCCCGGTCACGTTCACGCTGAGCGCGACGGATGCCGGCGGCTCGGGCATCGACAAGACCGAGTACAGCCTGAACAACGGCACCGCCTGGCTGCCGTACGCAGGCCCGGTCACGTTCGACCGCCAGGGTACCTACAGCGTGCGGTACCGATCCGCGGACAAGGCGGGCAACGTCGAATCCGCCCATACTATAGGCTTTGCGCTCTCGACGACGACCGTCCGCGCGAAGCTGGCGGACAGCGCGGGCAACCCGCTCGCTGGCGCGACGGTCAGCTATTACGACGGCAACTGGAAAACATTCGGCACGACCGATGCGACGGGGACGGCGAGCAAGACGCTGCCGGACGGCAACTACACGATCGCTATGACCTATGAAGGCAAGACGGTGCAGAAGACGCAAAATACGGGCATCGACAATATCGCCGCATTCCAGACCGCCAAGGTGAAGGTACGGCTGAAGGACAGCCAGAACAACGCTTTAGACGGAGGCGTCGTGTCCTTTTATTCCGACGGCTGGCGGACGTTCGGTCCGGCTACGGGCGGCGAGGTCACCAAGGAGCTGCTGCCCGGCTCGTATTCGTTCACGATGACGTACGAGGGCACGAGCCGGCAGAAAGAGCAAAATACCGGCGACAACGCCACGGTCGACTTTCAGACGGTCAACGTGCGGGTGCAGCTAAAAAACAGCCAGGGCGCGCCGCTCGCAGGCGGCGAGGCAGCCTACTACGCGACCGGCTGGCGCACGCTAGGCACGACCGCGGCTTCCGGCGAGACGTCCAAGGAGCTGCTTCCGGGCAACTATGCGTATGCCGTGACCTACGCGGGAGGCATCCTTCAGAAGAGCCAGGATACGAGCGTCGACCCGATCGTCGTGTTCCAGACGACGAACGTCGCGCTGCAGCTGAAAGACGTCCAAGGCAACATGCTCGAAGGCGGCGAAGCCGCGTACTACGCGGGAGGCTGGCGTAAGTTCGGTACGTTCTCGGGCGGCATCGCGCGCAAGGAGCTGCTGCCCGTCACGTACACGTTCAGCGTCACTTTAAACGGCACGATCAAGCAGGCTTCGGCGGACATCGCCGCGAATCCGACGGTACCGTTCATCATCTAATTTCGCGCCAGGCGTACCTCTATAAGGGCGATCCCCGGATCCAAGCGGATTCGGGGATCGCTTTTCTGACGCGGACGGGACGTTCCGATTTACACGCGCGTATAGGCTTGTTAAGATTGAGGTGCCCGATCGGCGAAGCACATTATTTTCCACGCTTGGGGGACGCATGAGACAACTTCAGCCGTTGCTTTTTTTCAGACGCAGATCCTATTCGCTGTTCATGCGGCTCATCGCCGGGTTCCTGTGCATCATCGTGCTGCTCGTCTCGCTCACGGTCTATGCGATCTCGGTATCCAAGCGCAGCGTCAAGCAAGAGATCGTCAATTACAATACGCTCATGCTGGACAACGCCATGAACGGCTACGAGAAGCACCTGGATCTCGTCAAAAAACAGATGTACCTGTTCTTCAGCGAAGAAGTGCAGCGGCTTCAAGCTCCGCCCCGCTACGACGAGTTCCCGCAGATCATCGGCGATATCTCGACCTGGGTCGCCAATCCTTACCTGTTCATCGACAACATCGCTTTTATCGTCGACCGAGGCAAGACCGTGCTGGAAAAAAACACGAGCACGAGCGCCCGCGCGATGTTCGGCAAGTTTTACGCGAGCGAGGCGTATCCGCCGGATTTCTGGACCGCGCAGTTTTCCGAACCCTATACCTACCGGGTGTTCCCTTCGGCCCCTTTTTATAATTCCATCTTCAGAGGCGGCTCCGAGCCGATCGGAGACTTGATTCCGGTCGTGTTCAAATACGACGGCAGCTCGGAATCGTACATGGTCGTGTTCCTTAACGCCGGGAGAATGTACGACGCGTTCCAGCAAAGCAAATACGACGACTTCGTCGTCTACGACAAAGACGGCCGCGTCCTCTACCGCAGGGAAGGAGAGAAGCCGTTCCTGAGCTATGCCGAATTGACGAAGCCGGGCCAAGACCGATTCGTTCGCGGCGACGACTATTATTTTATCCGAAAAGGAACTGCGACCGGTTACAGCTATGCGTACCGGGTACCGGCCCGGCAGATCGCCTATCAATCGCGGCTGAGCGCGACGCTAATCGCCATCCTTGCCGCCGCAGTGGTGCTCAGCATGCTGATTGCGGTCATGTTCGCCGTCCGCATCAACAATCCGTTGAAGCGCGTGATCGAGTCGCTGCGCTCCATGAACGAAGCGATGCCTAGCAGGCCGGGCATCCGGGAGTTCAATCTGATCGACGACGAGCTCCGCGGGAGCCGGGAGCTGCGCCGGCAGGTCGGCTTCGTTAACCGGCTGAAGGCGATCCGGAGCCGCGAGGCCGACGGCGCGAGCCTTTCCTTCTCGGACAAGCCGTTCGTTTTTATCCTGTACCAGGTCCAGCTCCGGCGCCGCGATTCGGACGATGCCGAGCCGATCGACAAATGGCTCTACTATATGAAAGCTTATATCGACGCCCATCTGCAGCCGGCGTTTCCCGATGCGCAGACGTTCCAGATCGAGCGCAATCAGATTCTGAGTCTCGTGCCGACCGACCGGACGGCCGACCTGGACGGTCTGTTAAGGCGCATGAAGGACGTGTTCGACCATGACAAGGCATATGGCGTCGTGACGATCGCCGTGACGCCGGTCCACCGGTCCTCGGACGAGCTGACGTCCGCCTACGAGGAGGCGCAGCAGCTCGTCAAGGATCGGAGGTTGACCGACGAGACGCAAGTTATCGCCGAACCCGCGCCGTTGCAGCCGCCCGTCGAGCTCCCGCCGGACCAGGACAAGGAGTTCCTCGTTCAACTTAAGGAGGGGAACGCGCAGCGCGCCGCGGCGATCATGCAGCGGCTGTTCGACCGCTGGGAGAGCGGGACGATGACGGCGTCCGCGCTGCTGCGGTTCGCGGAGGCGACGGTCGGCAAGATTCGCGTCGCCGCCGTTCAAACCCCGGCCGATCAGGATCGGCTGACGGCCATCCTCGCGCAGACGGAAGCGCAGCTCGCGCGGTGCGAGACCGCGGCCGAGCTGGAGCGGCTGCTGGCGGACCTGGTGACGGAAGCGGCCGAAGCCTTCAAGGCCAAGAAAGAAGAGAAGCATCCGGTCACGGACTTCATCATCGACTACGTGAACGCGCATATGTCGGAAGCCATCTATCTGGACGCGCTCGCGGAGAAGCTGAAGATGAACAGCAGCTATCTATCCACCTATTTTAAGGGGAAAATGGGCGTCAATATCGTCGACTACATCAACGAGACGCGTGTCGCCCGGGCGAAGGAGCTGCTGTCCGACAACCGCGCCAAGATCAACGACGTGGCGAAGGCGGTCGGCTATCAGAACATCACGTCCTTCAACCGGATGTTCAAGAAGTTCACGGGCATGACGCCGAGCGAGTACCGGAAGCGGCAGGATATCTCGTGAGAAATGCAGCGGGGAAAGGGGAATCCGGCTTGATCGAGCGTAGAAAACGAATATCCAGGGCTGCCGCGCGGATCGCGCTCGCCGTTCTCGGTACGCTTGCCGTCTTGGCCGCGCTGACCGGCTGCTTCGGCGACGAAGGCAACGAACGGGCGGTTTCGACCGCGTCCTCCAAGGCGGGCGCGCAGTCCGCGTCCGCATCGGCCGCAGCGCCGCTCACGATGCTGACGGAAGAATCGCAAGCCTGGCCGGCGCGGTCCGAATGGCCCGTATGGCGGTGGGTACGCGAGGCGACGAATATCGCGGTCGAGCAGGAGACGCAGACGGGGCCTGAATCGATGGCGCTGGCGATCGCGTCGGGCGACATGCCGGATCTGTTCACGCTGTATCCGGCCGACGCTCAGAAGTACGGCTCGCGTGGCGCTTTTCTGGACCTCTCCGGTTACTTGGACCGAATGCCCCATGTTCAGGCGTTCCTCGCATCCAGGCCCGACGTCGCCGCGCGCATGACTTCGCCGGGCGGCGAGATGTACCAGCTGCTCAGCGACGGCGCGGGCGCGGGCAACCAGATCGTGTGGTTTTTCAGGGACGACATTTTCGACAAGCACGGACTGAAGCCGCCTGCCTCATGGGACGAACTCTATGAGACCGCCAAGAAGCTGAAACGGCTCTATCCCGACAGCTACCCGTTCGTCTTCAGGCACGGGCTCGGCACGCTGGCCACGTTCGGTCCCGCATTCGGCCTTTCCCCTTCGTTTTATCAGGACCCCGAGACGGGCGAGGTCAAATACGGCCCGACAGATCCGAATTTTAAGACGATGATCGCATACTTAAGGAAGTTCTACGAAGAAGGACTCATGCCTCCGGATTGGCTATCGATGGATTACAAGGCCTGGACGCAATTCATGACGACGAATCAATCGTTCATTACCGTCCAGTACATCGGCCAGATCGAGATTATGAACGCGCAGTTGAACGCGGGCGAGCATCTGACGTTCATGGCGCCGCCAAGCGGGCTGGACGGCTTCGCCTATCTGCCGAGAAAAGACTACGAGCCGCTCGGCTTCGCGATCTCCGCCAAAACGGACCGTTTGGATACGGCGCTGCGTTATCTGGATTTTTTGTACTCGGACGAAGGCATGGACCTGATGAGCTGGGGCAAGGAAAGCGAGACCTATGAGGTCGTGGAGGGCAAACGCAGGCTGCTGCCGTTGTTCAAGGAGCCCAACGACCTGCGCAAGGAAGCCGGCATCATGACGGCGGGCACGTACGGCCGCTTCGACTATAGCTCGCTCATGTCGCTTAGCAGCGCCGGCGAGCTGTATGCCTATCGCGAAGCGGCCAAGTACGCGTCCCCCATCTCGGGCGAAACGCCGATGCTGACCGCGGACGAGATCGCCTGGGCGGGACCGGCGCTGGAGCAGTTGGACAAGTATTACGGGGCCAACGTCTCTCAGTTTATTCTCGGCTACAAGCCGATGTCCGAGTGGGACGCCTTTATCGAGGGGCTGAACAGGCTGAGCGTAACCAAGTTGAAGGCATTGTACCGGCAGGCGTTCGATCGGGCAAAGGAAGGCGGGCGACCGTGAACGCCGGAGGCGCGGATGACCGTTCGCGCCGCCGTCATTCAAGCATCCTGCGGCGGGCGATGTCCTGCGCTTCTCGAGCCATGTCCGCAATGATACGCATCAGATCGGCCGCTTGTTCGGCATACGCCGCTTCCAGCTTCGCGTCCTGAAGCGAACCGAAGTTGATCTCCGCGGTCAGCAGAGCAGATCGCGCCGCAGCCTCCAGCAGAATTGCGGCGATCGCCAGGTCGGACAAGACGTTTTTGTTGGCGCCTTCTGCGATCCGCAGCGTATGACTCAAGCCTTCCCGGCATTGATCCATGAGCCGGAGGGGCACCGCGGTCGCTTGGACGGCGGCTTCGCGCAGCGCCGCCCGGCGCTGCGCTTTTTCCTCTTCGGTCGCCTTCGGCAGCCGCAGCGCGCTCATGTACCGGTCGAACGACGCGATATCCGCGTGCATCAACGTCTCGCATTCAGCGCTCAGGCGGGTCATCTCCGCGAGCGTCTCTTCGATCTGCGGCCGGATCGCCGCGAACTTGTCGCCTTGCGACAGCCGGCCGACCATCGATGTCATCGCGGCCCCCAGCGCGCCCACCACTGCGGCTACTCTGCCGCCGCCGGGCGTCGGGTCCGCGCTGCCCGCTCTTCCAACGAAGCTCCGAATCGATTGATCCCACGAGATGTCGCTCATTCGCCGATCGCCTCCTTTTGCTGCTGCCAATCGATCGCATCCATCAAGTTCCTGAACACGATCGCGGTCGTCAGGGTGCCGACGCCGCCGGGCACCGGCGAGTATGCTGCGGCGCGATCGCCCGCGCCTGCGGCAGAATCGCCGGCGATGCTGCCGTCTTCGAGCTCGTTGATGCCGGCGTCCACCAGGACGAGGCTAGGATGGACCATGCCGGGGGTCACCGTATCCGGGCGGCCCACGGCGACGAAGGCGAACGCAGCGCGCACAAGGTGCGCCGCGATATCCGGCGTGCGGGAGTGGCAGACGGTGACGGTCGCTTGCTCCCGCTGCAGCAGATGGAAGAGCGGCAGCCCGACGGTCTGGCCGCGTCCGATCAGCGTGACGTCGGCGCCTTCGAGCGCGTAGCCGTAATGCTTGACGAGCGCGATGCAAGCCTGCGGCGTGGCCGGGTAGAGGCCGGCTTCGCCCGTGACGACGGCGAGTTTGTTGGCGGGCGTGACGCCGTCGACGTCTTTGGCCGGCGCGATCGCCCGCTCGATGCGGCGCGCGGACAAATGGGCGGGCAGCGGCAGCTCCAGCAGGATGCCGTGGACGGCGGAATCCGCGTTGCAATCGGCGATCAGCTGCAAGAGCGAAGCTTCGGTTGCGTCCGCCGGCAGCTCGTGAAGGCGATAGTCGATGCCGAGCCGGTCCGCGATTTTTCGTTTGGCCTGCGCGTAATACGCGGAAGCCGGATCTCCTTCGACCAGAATAACGGCCAGCTGCGGCTGCGTGCCGGCCTCCTTGAGCGCCTGCGTGCGTGCGCGTATGTCGTCGTAGATGCGTTCCGCCGCTTCCTTTGCTTTCATAATCGTCGCCATACCGTGGTCCTCCTTTAATGGAATGCCGATTTTTAAACGAAAAAGGACCCGGAGCAGGCTCGTATGCGCATACGAGTCTTGCTCGCGGATCCTTTTCTCCCAGGCGAACGGAAGGGTCCCGCCGCATGCTCCCTCGTGGTCGATTCCACTGATCTCGCCAGTCGCATGCAGCTTTATTGCCTTATATAGTAACAGACAAGGCAGCAGTTGAAAACTGCCGAAGATCGCGCGAAACGATACCGGGAATAGGAAGAGGATGGTAAAATAAAACTTGCGACAGTCACTTGCGGATGAAGGGAAGTGCGCGGCGGATGCCAAAGGATCTGGAAGCAGCGACGGTGAACGACTTTATGGACAAGCTCGAGCACCCGATGAAGCGTGAGATCGAGGCGCTGCGCGGCATTGTGCGCGGTGCGGATGCCCGGCTCGCCGAGGGGATCAAGTGGAACGCGCCCAGCTACAGCTTGGTTGGAGAGGACCGGTTCACCTTTAATCTGCAGGGCAAGGGGATGATCCGGCTTATCTTTCATGCCGGCGCCAAGAAAAACAATCTGAATATCCGCGAGGCGTTGGGCGAGGACCCGTCGAGGCTGCTCGAGTGGGCGGCCGACGACCGTGCGATCGTCAAGCTCGTCAGCATGAACGACGTGAGGGAAAAAGAGGACGAATTGACAAGCGTCATTCGGCGTTGGCTTGAGGCGACGTGCTGAAGGCGCGGGGCTCGCTTGCCGGGTATTCGGAGCGCCGCGTCGCGAGGAGATCATAGCACCAGGAGAGGCGATAGTCCGCGCACGAGCGATCTGACCGTCATCGCCTTCACCAGGAGAGGCGATGATCCGCGCACGAGCGATCTGACCGTCATCGCCTTCACTAGGAGAGGCGATGGTCCGTGCACGAGCGATCTGGCCATCATCGCCTTCACCAGGAGAGGCGATAGTCCGTGCACGAGCGATCTGGCCATCATCGCCTTCACTAGGAGAGGCGATAGTCCGTGCACAAGCGATCTGATCATCATCGCCTTCACTAGGAGAGGCGATAGTCCGCGCACGAGCGATCTGACCGTCATCGCCTGCACCAGGAGAGGCGATCGTCCGCGCACGAGCGATCTGACCGTCATCGCCTTCACTAGGAGAGGCGATAGTCCGCGCAAGCCACGTCCCGTATAACAACGTTTGCCATTTCAAGGCGCCGTGTGTTAGAATCAATGTACTTTAGGGAACGGAGGGTTGCCGTGTGATAGACTACATCCGAGTTCGCACTTTGGTCGGCTAATGATTAGCGCCCAAGCTCTGCCTGCTGGCAGGGGACTCAGATGAAGTCTGTCTACATTCGAAGGCAACCCGTACGGGAACTATACCGGTCCGCTTGCTTGCGGCGCTTTTTCGTCCGCCGGCGGCCGGTCCTTTGAATAGGCATGATTTCGATACGCGATATTTCCCTTTTGGGCGAATGGCGTTTCCTCGATCTGATCACCCTGAACGCAGGCGGACGAAGCCTGTGTTTTTTTGTTTTTCGATCATGAGAGGATGATGAATATATGGAACGAGAAAATATCGAACCGAACAACCTGGCGCGCGCGATCGTCGTCGGCGTTCAACTGAACAACGCGCCCGGATTTGAATACGCCATGGAAGAGCTTCGCAACCTGGCCGACGCATGCGGCATCGAGACGGTCGGCGAGCTGACGCAAAAGGCGGAACGCGTGAATTCAGCCCACTATATCGGCAGCGGCAAGGTGGAGGAGCTGAAGGCGATCGCCGCAGAACTGGACGCCCCGACGGTCATTATTAACGACGAGCTGTCGCTCTCCCAGATCCGCAATCTGGAATCCGCGCTAGAGCGGCGGGTTATCGACCGCACGATCCTTATTCTGGATATCTTCGCAGCGCGCGCGCAGACGAAGGAAGCGCAGCTGCAGGTCGAGGTGGCCAAGCTTCAGTACATGCTGCCCCGGCTCTCAGGCCTTCGCGAATCGCTTGGACGCCAGGGCGGCGGGTCCGGACTTAAAAACCGCGGCGCCGGCGAGACCAAGCTGGAGCTGGACCGCCGGCGTATCGAGGAACGCATTTCGCATATGCAGCAGGAGCTCGAGAAGCTGGTCGCCCGCCGTCAGGTCCAGCGCAAGCAGCGCCAGAAAAACGAGGTTCCCGTCGTCGCCCTCGTCGGCTATACGAACGCCGGCAAGTCCAGCCTCATGAATGCTTTGCTGGCAGCCTACGAACCGGAAACAGGCAAGCGCGTGCTGGCCAAGGATATGCTGTTCGCCACGCTGGAGACGGCCGTCAGAAGCATCTCGCTGCCGGACCGCAAAACCTTCCTGCTCGCGGACACGGTCGGCTTTGTCAGCCAACTGCCTCACCATCTCGTGAAGGCGTTCCGCTCCACGCTCGAGGAGGTGTCCGAGGCCGATCTGCTGATCCACGTCGTGGATGCCGCCAATCCCGAATACGAGCAGCATATCGCCGTGACCCGGGAGACGCTGAAGGATCTGGGCGCTGACGAGATTCCGACTATCTACGCCTACAACAAGGCGGACCTGCTGCCGGACGGCGACTTCCCGCGCATCGACGGCGACATTGTCTATTTGTCCGCAACGAGCGGCCAAGGCGTCGAGGAGCTTGTGAAGATGATCCGGGAACAAGTCTTCGGTGATTATGTCGAGGGAGAGGTGCTGATTCCTTACGACCAGGGCCGGCTTGTCGCCTACTTCAACGAGCATGCCGACGTAAGAAGCACCGAGTACGAGGAAGAGGGGACGCGCCTGTCGCTCAGCTGCCGGACGGCGGATTACGAGCGGTACCGCGAGTTGTTTGTGGAGCGTTAAAAAAGAGACGGACCGCCTGGAAGGGCGGTCCGCTTTTTGAGCTTTCTGCAGTTGAAGCCTGCCGCGATCAGGACGCAACCGAGATCAGAACGCAACCGAGATCAGGACGCGACTGGTGGTGGCCTTGTCCCGGACATACGATCCCTTATTTCCTTCCAAAACACTGTAATAGCCAATGTTGCGGACACAGGGTACGTTAAAGTGACTTAAGTTGCCGGCATTCCCTCTTAAATCTAGGAATAACGGAACCATTGTCCGCTACCATGTGAGTGGGGTGCATTTCCGGCAAATAACGGATTCTGCGTCCGCCTGGGGCCGAGCCATTGCCGGTTCACAGGCAAATTAGCGGATGCTGTGTCCGCCTGTGTCTGCTCCTGGCGTCTGCCTCCGCCGGATCGCGGTGGAGACCTCGCTACTTATTACCTCTGGCGTCATCATCCTTGGGATATGGGGCTAAGCGCATTTCGAGCGCTTCGCGGTCCGCTTTACGCAGCTTGCTCACGACCGCGTCGTAGGAATGATCGACCATCGCCTTCAGGTCAGCGTCGGGCACGGTGCCGTCGAGACGAACGGTGTTCCAGTGCATCTTGTTCAAGTGGTAGCCGGGAATGACGGCGGCATATTGCTCCCTGAGACTTTCCGCGAGCACGGGATCGCACTTCAGGCTGACGGAAGGCGGCTCGCCGCGTTCATCCACCAGCGCGAATACTTTGCCCGACACCTTCAGCACGAGCGGCTGATCGCCGAAGGGATAATCTTTGATTGCGCCTTTTTTGGTCAGGATGTACTTGACCAGCGACGGGACGTTCATCCGGCACTCCTCCATTCGTTCACGCATTGCTCCTTCAGATATAACACGCCGCACGACAAAAGTTAAGCCTGTCCGACCAAATCATCATTTAGAAAGGGGTTTTTACACGGTGAGCGAAAAAGATATCATCGCGCGCACGAGGCGGCCGAACACGGTATCTTCGATGACGGAGCAGCTCGGACGGCTCGGCGTTCGAAATGGCGATACGCTGCTCGTGCATTCTGCGTTGTCTCGCATGGGGTGGGTATGCGGCGGTCCGCAGGCCGTGATCCTTGCCCTTCTGCAGGCTGTCGGCGAGAGCGGGACGATTGTCATGCCCGCGCAGAGCGGCGATTGGACCGATCCGGCCGAATGGCAGAATCCGCCGGTGCCGGCGGATTGGCTGGAGACCATTTATCAAGAGATGCCCGCATTCGATCCTGTGCTGACGCCGACGCGGGGGATGGGGCGGATCGCCGAGCTGTTCCGAACCTGGCCGGACACGCTTCGCTCAAGCCATCCTCAAGTGTCCTTCACGGCAAACGGTCCGCGCGCCGCATATATCGTTGCCGAGCATCCGCTGACGCCGCAATTCGGGGAGTCCTCGCCGCTCGGCAAGCTCTTCGAGCTGGATGCGAAAGTGCTGCTGCTTGGCGCCGGGTACGATTCGTGCACTTGCATGCATCTGGCCGAGACAAGGGTCCCGCACATGCCCAGGAAACGCATGGGGACAGCCGTCCTGACGGCCGGAGAGCGAGCTTGGCGCTGGTTCGAGGACTACGTGTACGACGCGGACGACTTCGAACGGATCGGGATTCCTTTTGACAAAAGCGGGCACGTGTCGTCCGGACGAATAGGCGAAGCCGAGTGCCGGTTATTCGGGGCGAGACAGGCGGTCGAGGCTGCGGAGAAGTGGCTGGCGGCAAACCGAAACCGCGAGTAGTGGCTTCGACTTAAGGCTTGAATAGAGACTCGGAATGAAGGTCGCGATTACGAAGACGCGGGAGGGATAGAGGGCTTGAAGACCAAGAAAAGGCTGTTTGATGTATACATCGGCGTAGACTACTCGGGAGCCGGGCGTCCCGACAAGGCGATCCCCGGACTTGCGGTCGTTCGGGCCGCGGACGGCGAACCGCCTGCCATTGTGCGCAATCCCCGCCATTCGCAAGGAAGATGGTCGCGGTCCGAGCTGCACGATTATCTAATGTCGGAACTGGCGCAGACGGACCGGCGCTTGTTCGTCGGCATCGATCACGGCTTTTCGTACCCGCTGTCCGAGCTCGCGTATTACGGGCTGCGTACCTGGGACGACTTTCTTGCGTGGATCTCGCACAGCTGGGACACGCGGCGGTCTTCCATCGACGAATGCAAAAATCGCGGGGCGCCTTACCGCAACGCGAATCTGTTGCGCCTGACGGAAGCGCGCTATGCCGTCGGCGCCAGCAGCGTGCTCGATCTGGACCGCCGGCATGGGCATATGACCAAAACCGTTTCCTACTCTACGCATGCGGGCCTGCCCTGGCTGGCTGAACTCAGGCAGCGCTCGGATCGCGGCCGGGTAGAATGCTGGCCTTACGATCATATCGGCGAGAACGGGAGCGGAGAGACGGCCGTTCGGCCGATCGGCGGGCATGTCGTGGCGGAGGTTTATCCGAAAATATGCAAGGAGCGTCTCGCGTACAAGGCCTCCCCGCCGGACGCGCGTTACGGCGGTTCGCTGTCCGCCCACGAGATCGACGCTTTCGCCGTCGCGGAATGGGCGCAGCAGCGCGACAGGGAGGGCGTCTTCGCACCTTACTTTCAACTGGAAACGCTCACGCCGCATGAGCTTCGAACGGCAGCGCTGGAGGGTTGGGTGCTGGGCTGCTTGTAGTCCGGGCCGGGCTTAAGGCTCGGTCCCTTCGTACCGTTCCCGGTGACGCCGCTTCATCTTCAAGTAGTCGGGATCGGTGCGCGCCTCGTCCCACTTCTTTTTGAAGATCGTCGCGGACTTTGCCTTGACAGGGTCGTACCGGTCGGGCAGCTTCTCGCCGCCGGCAGCCGCGTACTTGCGCCCGCTCTTATGGTTGGCATAGCGGCGGGCGCGGGTGAAGCCCATCTGCAGAAACTTGCGGGCCATATCCATGCCGATGAAGTCGTCCGCCGCCTTGTACGCCAGGAACATGGCATGTATTTTTTCGGAAGATTCGAGCGCTTCCTCGGGCGTCTTGAACCGCCAGTGCGGCAAAATCTCGCTTTTGTAGGGCTCTACCATCAGCACGCCCTGCTCGCCCCGGCCGACCGCATACAGCTCGGGATGCGCCCGCAGATCGAGATTGGCGTAGTCCAGCGAATAGTCGAACGGCTTCATGCGGTCGTTCCACCTCCAGTCGAGTGCTTGTCCGTTGGAACTAATGATGCATTACCCATTCCGGCCCAAGACTTCCCGTACAACCATAGTGCAAGGTATGCGTCCGCCAAATGTTCTAGAGCTCCGACCGCCCGTCCACGTACCCGTCGTCGATCGCCCGCCACAAATAGAGGCAGGCGATGCTGCGGTAAGGGCTCCACCGATCCGCATACCGTCCCAGACTGCCGGGCGCTTCGTCAGGATCGAGGCGTCCGTACAGCCACTGCGCGGCGCGCTGCAAGCCGGCATCCCCCAGAGAGAGCACGTCCGGCCTGCCGAGCGAGAAGATCAGGAACATCTCGGCCGTCCATTTCCCGATCCCTTTGACCTGCGTCAGCATGGCGACGGCTTCCGCTTCCGGCAGTACGCCCAGCGCCTCGTAATCCAACTCGCCGGATAAGGTTCGCCGGGAAAGATCGTGAATCGAGCGGACTTTGGCGTAGGAGAGACCGATGCCCCGCAGCGTCTCCTCGCCGTGCGCAAGCAGCGACTCGGGCGTGAGCGGCGCGCCGTTCAGCGTCGCGAGCCGCTGCTTGATCACGGCTGCGACCTTGGCGGAGAGCATCTGAGAGACGATGGAGCCGACGAGGGATTCGTAAGGCGTGCGGCTCGGCGTCAGCCGAATCTCGCCGATGCGTTCGATCAGCCGGGCGAGCACGGGATCCGCTTGCCGCAGATATCGTCCCTCTGGCGTCTCGGCGTGGACGATAAGGGTCATGGGACGAGCCTCCCCCCGTTCGGACCGCCTGTATCGCTCTCGCCGGGAGGGACGAGATAGCGGACAGGGACGCCCGTTTGCGTTGCGTATTCGATCTCGCCTCTCGTGCTCTCGCCGATGTAACCGCCCGGATTGACGACGAAGATCTCGTCGGCCATGTCGATTTTTTGCAAATGAATATGGTCCAGCAGCTGCTTCTGCGCTTCGGAAACCGCGGGACCGCTTGCATGCACGAAGACGCCGACCGAAATGACGACGTTGCCCGCAAGCGTCAATTCGGCGTTGATACGCTCGAACTCCGGCTTAAACCGCGTGGATCCGCACAGCGTGACGACTCTGAAGCGTCCGTCCGTAAGCGCGGGCTCAGCGTTAATCATCATGGGTAGCCTCCCTTAAGAAAGGGTATAGTTTATTTTAATAGTAGCAGAATCGGCAGGCATGCGCTTCGAGAGGCCGGGTAAATTGCCTTTTTTTGCATTTTCATGCGGCGATATGGCTTCATTGCCTTTCAATCGCAGTCTCAGGTAAGGTATAATGCTTGGCATGACCATTGCACGATACGCTTTAACATAAAGGAGATTCCATGAACTTCAATGACCTTAAGCTCAAGCCGGCGATTCTCAAAGCGCTGAGCGAAGAAAATTATACGACGCCTACGCCGATCCAGGAGCAGGCGATTCCCGTCGTGCTCGCGGGCAGAGACCTGTTCGGGTGCGCGCAGACGGGCACGGGCAAGACGGCCGCGTTCTCGCTGCCGATGCTGCAGCTGCTGAGCGATCAGCAGAAGCCGCCGGGCAAGCGCCGGCCGATCCGCTCTCTCGTGCTGACGCCGACACGGGAGCTGGCCATCCAGATTTACGACAACGTGCGCGCATACGGACGTCACCTCGACGTGCGCGGCATCGTTATCTTCGGCGGCGTGTCCCAGAAGCCTCAAGAGGAGGCGCTGGCCCGCGGCGCGGATATCGTCATCGCTACGCCGGGACGTCTGATCGACCTGATGAACCAGGGCTTCATCGATCTCTCGCACGTGCAGATCCTCGTGCTTGACGAAGCCGACCGGATGCTCGACATGGGCTTCGTGCACGACGTGAAGCGCATTATCGCAAAGGTGCCGCAGAAGCGGCAGACGCTGCTGTTCTCGGCGACGATGCCGGCCGAGATTACCAAGATGGTGCAGACGATTCTCGTCAACCCCGCCAAGGTCGAGGTGACGCCGGTATCCTCCACGGCCGAGCGGATCGAGCAGTCCGTCTATCTGGTGGACAAGGCCAACAAGCAGAACTTGCTGCTCGATTTGCTGCGCGACCAGAAGATTCCTTCCGCGCTCGTGTTCACACGGACCAAGCACGGCGCCGACCGCGTCGTTCGCCATCTGGCCAAGGCGGGCGTCTCGTCGGCCGCCATTCACGGCAACAAGTCGCAGAACGCCCGGCAGAACGCGCTTGCCGGCTTCAAGAACGGCACGACCCGCATCCTGGTCGCGACCGATATCGCGGCTCGGGGCATCGACATCGACGAGCTGCCGTACGTTATTAACTTCAATCTGCCCAACGAGCCCGAGACTTACGTGCATCGCATCGGCCGTACCGGCCGTGCGGGCCTGAGCGGCATCGCCATCTCGCTCTGCGAGGATGAGGAGCTGCCGTACCTGCGGGATATCCAGAAGCTGATCGGCAAAAAGATCCCCGAGATCAAGGGGCATCCGTATCCGCTGGGCTCCGCGCCGGCCGAGCCGAAGGACGAAGCCGACCAGCAGCGCGGCGGCGGACGCGGTCGTCAAGGCGGCAGCCGTCAGGGCGGTGGCCGCCAGAGCGCCGGACAAGGCGGTCGCGCCGAGGCAGGCCGCAGCGGCAGCGGCGGGCAGGAGGCGAGCCGTCAAGGCGCAGCCGGCGGCAGGCCGGAGGCTGGCCGCGGGGGCCGGCCGGAGTCGGCGCGCAGCGGCGGCGGCAGGTCCGACGCGCCTCGCGGCGAGAGCCGCCCTGGCAGCGGCGCCGGCCGCGGCCAGGCGCCGGCGGGCCAAGGAGGCCGCGGCGGCGCAGCCTCGCAAGGGCGCGCGGGCCAGACGCAGACTGGCGGCGGGCGCCAGCAGCCGGCGGGGCGGCCGCACCAAGGGCCGCGTCCGTTCTCGCTGAAGGCGCAGCCGACGGATACGCGCAGGCCTTAAAGGCGCGGCGCGAATGGTTTAATCGGACTTGTTACGAAGGGATGTCTTGCACGGCTCGCTACGGGCTGCAAGACATCCCTTTTTTGCGTGCCGATAGCCCATCCATTACAGCCAGACCGTTCACTGCCGATAAAGAGAAGAGATCGGGATAGAGGAGAGAAATAGGCAGATGAAAAAACGGTGGTTGTGGTTCATGATTGCCTTCGTGGCGATCGCAGCCGTCTTGCCGTCGGCAGGCTCGGATGCCAGGGCGGTTGCAGCGGCAACCTTGCCCGCAAAGGGCTTAATCTACGTGGACGCCCAAGGAAGATCTTTTATTACGCTTCGTTCGCTGGACGGATTCGCGGGCGGACGACTCCTTACGAATGGGGACGGCCGCTCCGTGTCGCTGTCGCTCGGCGCAGACGCGACACTTATCTTGTCGTCCGGCAGCGCGGCCGCGATGCTGAACGGCGCTGCCGGGACGCTGAAGGCCGCGCCGTTCAACAAAGGCGGGAGCTTGTACGTCCCGCTGTCCGCGCTGAACGCAGCGTTCGGGTGGACGGTGCGTTGGGAGCGAGACGTCGACGCGGCGCAGCTGCAGGCGCCGGGCGGCGCTGCGCTGCGGCTGCCCGTCGCGAGAGGAAAGCATCCGGCCGACATGAAGCCGGTCGAGCAAGCTTCGAAGCGCTTCAAGGCAGCCGGCAAAACGTTCGCCGCGCAAGTCGTCACCGTTGCGCTGCTGCATCCGGACGTGCGGCTCGATACGGTGCTCGCCGGGGACAAGATCGGGAAGGTCGAGGAGCTGGGCAGCATGGCGAAACGGGCGAAGGCACGGGTCGCGATCAACGGCACCTTTTTCGACGCCTATACCGACAGCGACTTCAAGGTACCGTACGGCTACATCGCGGGCGGCGGCAAGCTGAAGAAAAACAGCTCCGGCGACAAGCGGGCGACGTTCTTGTACGATGCCCATCAGCTGGCGGAGATCGTCCCCGGGCTCTCGTTCATGGAACGCTTTAACCAAGGCGCGGTAGAAGGGGCCGTGCAAGCGGGGCCGCGGCTCGTCGCAAACGGCAAAGTCGCGCTCGATATCGCGGGCGAAGGCTTCAAGGACCCTAAAATTTTAACGAACGGCGGCGCCCGCAGCGCGATCGGGATTACCAAGGACCATCGCCTGATCTTGCTCACGACGGGCGGCGCCACGATACCGCAGTTGGCTGAGTTGATGAAGCAGGCCGGTGCCTGGCAGGCGATGAACCTGGACGGCGGCGCTTCGAGCGGGCTGTGGGTGGACGGCAAATACGTAACGAAGCCGGGACGCCTGCTGAGCAATTCGCTTGTGGTGCAAGTCGGTTAATGCAAAAAGCAGGCATGATGGCCCCGGTCGGGACGATCATGCCTGCTTTTTTGGGCCGTTAGGTTTTGGTGAACGGCTTACGGCGCGGCAGCGCGTGCCGCTATAGCCACATGGGAAAAAGTAGAAATCAAGCTGCCGCCTTCGCTCTCGGCTTCGGCACACCCGCCGGGCTGGGTACGGCGATGCGGAAGATGGTGAGCGCGACGATCAGGCCGGCGGTCGCGATATACGTCCATTTCATCCAGGGCTCGCTCGAGTCGGTGCCGAGGAGCAGCCCGTGGACGAGGCCCATGAAGAAGCCCGGGAACGCGAGAAAGTGGATGGTGCGCCAGGTCTTTTTGCCGAGCCGCTTCATCATGTCCGACGAAGCGAGCAGCAAGAGCGCGATATAGAAGCTCAGCGTGCCAAGTCCCGTCAAATAAGGATGGGAGCGGGCTGCAAAAGGAATGAGCAGCTCAAGCGGGCTGTAGCTGACGTATTTATCGAACAGCAGCACCGACCCGTGCAGAGCGCCGAACAAGAAGCCGAACCAGCCGGCGGACTGGTGAATGAAGAGCACGGCCGCGCGGGTTTTGGGCGCAAACAGCTTGAGGCTCGTCAATATGCCGGCGCCGGTCGATACGAACAGCAGCAGGTAACAGGTAATGCCGGCTGCGCGGGTCGTCGTCCACACGCTCAGCCAATCAGCCAATCCGTTCATAGCTAACACGCTCCTCCATCACATACGTTTCCAGATCTCCGCCGTATACAAGCGAGCCGTCGTTAAGGACGCCGATCATCGCGCATCGGGGGCTCTCCTTCTCAAGCCACGCGGGAGCTTTGTCCGCACCGAGGAGCAGCGCGCATTTGGCGTATACTTCGGCCATGACCGCATCCGGCGCGATCATCGTAACTTGCGCCAGATCCGTGTGCGCAGGCCTGCCGGTGCGCGGATCGACGATGTGGTGGCGTACTTGCCCGTCCCGGTCCTGCCAGCGGCGCTTGACCGCGCTGCTCGTCGCGATGCCGGCGCCTCTGCGAAGCGTGAGGCCGGTCGCGTCCCGCTCCGGGTGCCAAGGATCCGCGACGCCGATCTGCCACCCGTCCGGCGGGCAGCCCCAGAGGATCAAGTCGCCTCCCGCGCCGATGGCGCCCGTGCGTACGCCGTCCTGCCGGGCCAGCTTCGCCAAGTGACGGGCCGTCCATCCCTTGGCAATGCCGCCTAGATCGACTGCCGTGCCGGATCGCAGCCGGATCGTACGGCTGCCCGGATCCAGCTCGGCGGCAGGGGCGACGCTTCTCGGGTGCTGCAGCGTCCCGCGGCTGTCGCCCGAATCTGTGTCTGCAGCTGCGCCTGCAACAGCACCCGGATCTTCGCTTGCAACAGCCCCCGCACCTTCGCCGGTTGCTCCGCTCACCATGCCTGCTCCGCTCACCATGCCTGCTTCCTCTTCAACGCGCTTCAGCTGCTCGAAACTCTTGTCATACCCGAGCCGCTCTATCTCCTGACCCAGATAAGGGCTGAACAGCCCGCCGGTCTCACGATGGTAGCGGTCCGCTTCGGCGAGCACCTGATAGAGCAGCGGCGTTGCCAGGAACGGCCGGCCTTCCGCGCGATTCAGCCGCGACAGCTCGCTGTCCGGCAGGAAGCGGCTGAGCTGGGCCTCCGCGAAAGCGAACCAGTTTCTCGCTTGCGCGCGCCAGCGAACCGGCAAGCCCTGCGTGACAATCGTCGTATTCATGGCCCGGAAATGATCGTTTTCCATACGCGCCGCCTCCTGGAGTTCTAAGTATTTTTAAGACGCATGCGTTCTCATGCTGCCTTGATTGTCTGAGGGAATCTGGTTGCTCGTGCCGCTGCCCGCGTCCGTATCGCCGAATCTGCCTCCGCCTCGGCGTCCGAAGCCGCCCGTCTGTCCGTCGTCCGTCTGACTCTGCCACTGGTCGGTCACCTGATCGTCGCCTTGCGCGATCGAACTGTTCGACGATTCGGCAGGCGTGGTCGAAGTCGTCTCGCCTTTGGCTGACACCAATCCGACAAACCCCGTAAATAAAGCGACACCCGACAGTCCGACGATCCACTTGATCCACTTTTGCTGGGCCATAAACGCCCTCCTCTTTTATCGTAGCCGTTAGGCTTGATCGTTGATAAAACCCATTATGCGCCGTCAACCTTAAACGCCATTTAAATCCGCCTGAAAGTTGGCTGAATAAGAACGCGAGCGATATAGGCAAGACGGAAGAACGCTATCGCAACGCGCGCGGCATCCATTACAATAGAAGAAACAAGAGCGAGCGGGTGAAAACGGATATGGCAGACGCAGCGTACGAATGGGCGCCGCTTGGCGTAGAGGAGATTGAACGGTTGTTCGCGGATTGGCAGGGGGCGTGGGGGATCGCGGGCGGATGGGCGCTCGACTTGCACCTCGGCAGGCAGACCCGGCCGCATGACGATATCGACGTGTTGCTGCCGCTTGCGGATTATGCTTCGGCCTATGAGCGGCTGGCGGCGGATTGGGAGCTTTATTTGGCGGAAAAAGGGCGGTTGACCCGGCTCGGCTCGGAGGATCGGTTGACGGAGGAGACCGATATTTGGGTCAGGCGCGACGCGCATTCGCCGTGGGCGTTCCAGCTCATGCTGATTGACGTCGCGGACGGATGTTGGACGTATCGCAGGTCGCGAGCCGTTCACAGGCCTGCGGCCGAGCTGTTTTTGCGGACGGAAGGCGGGGTGCCGTATCTTCGGCCAGAGATTCAGCTGCTGTACAAAGGCGGGAGCTCATCGATTCGGGAGAAGGATCGGAGGGACCTGGACGCGATGCTGCCGCGCCTGAACGAGGCGGAGCGGGGCTGGCTGCGCGGCGCGCTGCTCACGCAGTTCCCGCAGGGTCATGAATGGCTGGTGCGGTTGGACGGACAAGGCACGACCCGTCCCTATCTAAGGCTGATCCAGCGGGTCGGCGAGGCGGAAGGCGTCTCGTTCGAGACGATTACGCCGAACCTGACTTACCGGGCGCGAAGGGGCGAAGCGAGCTTTCTGATGACGGATGCGGAGCTCGGCCTCAATCCAAGCTCGGCATCGGCGCTCGCGGTGAGCAAATCCGCGGCCTCGGATGCGCTTCGGGCGGCAGGCGTGCCCGGCGTCGAGCATGTCTTCCTGCCGCATCCGGGACACCGGTTCGGCGTCGGTGCCGCCGCTACGTACGTTCGCGCGGAAGCCGCGTTCGAGCGGTTCTGCGGCGACGCGGTCGTCAAGCCGGACGATGGCGCGCAGGGCAGGCACGTGTACCGGGTTCGCAATAAGGACGAGCTGCGGGAGGCGCTTCGCGCTGTCTTTGCGCTCGAGCGGCATGCGGCGGTATCGCCCTATCGCGAGGCTGAGTTCGAATACCGGGTCGTCGTGCTGGCCGGGGAGGCGCGCGTCTGGGTGGGCAAGCAGCGCAACGGCTCGTGGAAGCACAACTTGGCAGAAGGCGCCAGCTCCGTGGAAGCGTCCGCCGAGGATCGCATGCGCCTGTCGCCGCTCGCCGTAAGGGCCGCCGCGGCGCTGGACATGGTGTTCTGCTCCGTCGACATTCTCGATACAGCGCTCCATGGACCGCTCGTCATCGAGATTAATCACAAGGTGATGCTCGGCGACCATTACAGGCAGCATCCGGAGACCGAAGGGGAGTTGGCGGCGCTGTACAGAGACGCGATCGCCCTGCGGTTCGAGCGTAGCTGAGCGCTTCAAGCTTACCATTGAGTCTTTGTTGTTTTCGTGAAAAAGGTCGCCTGCAGCCCGGTGGAATTACCGGGCGGACAGGCGACCTTTTTTTCGCTTTTGCGGTGAAAAGTCAGATGTTATTGGAAGCTTCTGTTCATGCCGTTAATCGGCGAGAAGTGCTGTTGCTGCTGCTGCGGAAACGAATTAAAGCCGCCGAATTGCGTGTGGGACGGCTGGGATTGCATCGCTTGCTGCGACATTTGCATGTTTGCCGTTTGCTCCAGCTGGCGACAGATCTGGGCGACTTGCTGCAGCTGTTGGATCGCCGTCTGATGCCCCTGCAGTGCTTGCTGGATGATCTGGGCCGCCTTATGCTCGCGTTGGGCCAGCTCTTCCAGGCGCGAAGCGTTCTGCTGCTCCTGCTGCTGCAGTTGTTGATACATTTGGCTCGCTTGCTGGGTCTGGCTCACGAGCTGCTGGATCAGATGCTCGCATTGATTGATTTGGTTGGACAGGTTGAAGTTGTTCATGTTTTTTTTCCTCCCGTGCATGTATTATGGACCGTTGCTTAGCATGGCTTGGGGGTTCCGGATTATGCATGAAGAGGAGAAAAACGCCCTCCCCCTTAAACGCATCTTTATACCCATTTACCTAACGAAATGTTTCTTTTAAAGCTAACAAACTAACTGTAATTTACCGAAAATTGACTATCTCTTTACATTCCATGCCTAGATGCGCAGCGCTTCCAGCGCGTAAGGTTACCTAATGACTGGCGATTTTTTTCATTGGGAGGGGAATGGCAGTGAAGAGAAATCCCGCGCGGACAAGCCGCCTGCTGGCGGCTGTCTTGCTGTGGACTTCGGTATTTTCCGGAGGCTATTATTTGGTGCAAGCGGCAGGAAGCGACGGTACGACGGGAGCTCCGGAGGCCGTAACGACGGTCGCCTCGGAGACGGATGCCAGTTTGAATGGAGCGGCGCAGGCTGTAGGGGGGGCCCAAGGTCTGCTAGGCGAGTATTTTGCCGGCACGAGCAGCTTCGATTTTGGCGACTATAAGGGCACGACGATCGATTCGCAGATTAACTTTACGAATCTCGATCCCATTCTGCAGACCTATGCGGGCAAGCAGGACAACGCCAACGCGCGTTGGACCGGTCAGCTCGCAGTGCCGCAGACGGGCGATTATACGTTTTACATGATCGGCGACAACGGCTTTAGACTATGGATCGACGATCAGCCGGTCATCGATCACTGGGTGAACGATTGGGACAAAGAGCAGACGAGCGCGCCGATCTCTCTTCAGGGCGGAACGAAGCACAAGATCAAGATCGAATATTTCGAAGACTTCGGCGGCTCGAACCTATACCTGAGATGGTCCACGCCGACCCTGGCCAAGGAGATCGTACCGGCCTCGGCCTTCTATCTGCCTGAAGGGTACGCGGGTCCGGTGTCGGGCTTTATTCCCGCGGACGGATTAAGCGTCACGATGGCTACATATGCGGACTTAGGCGCGCCGCCGGCAGAACTGAAGGCGCACATGACCGTGACGGCCGACGATCAGCCGATTCAACTCCTCGCCGCAGGCGCCGGAGCGTCGCCGACGTCCCTGACGCTGAATCTGGGGACGGCCGTGAAGCCCGGCCAGCGGCTGAACGTCTCCTATGACGGACAAGCGGGGCTGCAGCTGTCGGACGGCACGCCGGTAGCGGCCTTCCGCTTCACGCCATCCAACAATTCGGAAGCGATCAGCTACGAGCCGATCGCGATCGCAATGTCACTGTACGGCAGCGCCAAGACGAACCGCTCGTTCGCCTGGTATACGCCGTACGACAAGCCGAACGCGGCGCCGGCCAACATTTTGGACAGCATCGTCGAGGTCGTCCCTGCGGGCAAGGCGTTCGACTCGCAGGACGCGAAGCGTTACGCAGGCAAGCCCGAGGAGACGCGGGTGCTGACGAACCTCAAGATTACGAACGCTACCACCGGCTCGTTCATCAGCCACAAGGTGCTCGTCGACGGCCTGACGCCCGGCACGGCGTATCAATACCGGGTCGGCAACGACGGCCAATGGAGCCAGGTCGGCAGCTTTACGACAGAGGGCAACGACGACCACAATTACGAATTCCTCTATATGACCGACTCCCAGGGCGCCAACACGAACGATTACGAGGTGTGGGCGAAAACGCTGGGCAATGCGCTGGACGATTATCCGAACGCCAAGTTCATGGTCATGACCGGGGACCAGGTGGATGCGGGCGCGCTGGAGTCGCAGTGGCTGGATTACTTCGGCAAGCCGCAGAAGCTGCTGATGAACCTGCCGCTGATGGCCGCGGTCGGCAACCACGAAGGGCCTTATAACGACAATTACTATTACCACCTCAACTATCCGAACAATTCGATCGAGAAGCCGTTGCCGCCAGGCAGCGTGTACGCGTTCGATTACGGCGACGCGCATATCATGGTGCTCAATACGATGGATATCGGTTGGGACGACAATCAAAAAGAATCGTTCAGACAGCAGGTCGAGTGGCTAAAAAGAGAAGTTGCGCAGACGGACAAAAAGTGGAAGGTCGTCGCGTTCCATAAGGCGATCTACTCGCTTGGCAACCACGCGGTCGACAGCGATATCCTGGCCTTGCGCGAGACGCTCTATCCGGCGTTCGACGAGCTCGGCATCGACGTCGTGCTGCAGGGACACGACCATACGTTCATGCGTTCCTATCAAATGTACGACAACAAGCCGGTCGCCAACATCCAAAAGGACGGGGATGGCAATCCGCTGAACCCGGACGGCACGCTGTACATGATCAACAACTCCGCCGGGACCAAATATTACGATCTCAAGAACGGCGTGGACCGTTTTTACGCGGCCGTCTACGAGCAACCGTACGAGCCGATCTACTCGGGCATCCGGATGACGGAAGACAGCTTTACGATCGATTCGTACAAGTCCGGGCAGGACAAGCCGTTCGATACGTACACGATTGTCCGCAAGGACAGCAAACCAGCCGCGGTAGAGGAACTGAAGGCAGCACCGGCGGGAACCGGCAAGACCAAGCTCTCTTGGCGCTTGCCTGCGTCCGGCACGGACGACGCGATCCGCGGTTTCCGCATCTATGAAGCGACGGGCAAGCTCGGCGCCAACTGGAGCGTATACGTGCCGGTTGCCGCAGGGCAGACCGACTACAGCTATACGGCAGAAGGAACGAGCGCGTCCAAGGGCTATAAGTTTGCGGTACGCGCGGTAGACAAGCGGGACAACTCGGATGCGGCGTTCGCGAGCACGGTTGGCCTCTCTCCGGCGGCTCCGACTGCGCCGAAGGTCGACGACGGACGCAATACGTTCGGCTGGACGAACGTGCCGGGCTACGACAAGGCGTCCGACTATGAATTCAGCGTCGACGGCGGCGTTTCTTGGCAGCCGGCGACAGTCAACCCGCAGCCGGTCGGCGATATGGATTATGCGGCTGGCAAGGTACAGGTTCGCGTTGCGGCATATGAAACGGTTGGCACCGCGGCAGGCGAGTCGCTGCTCTCCGATGCGCCGTTTACGGTCAACGGCAAGCTTGATACGTATCAGATCGCAGGCGAGCTAAAGCGTGGGGACAAGCTCCAGGCCAACGTTACGGTCGAGCGGCTGGAGGCATACGACGGCGATGCCTATGTCGTGTTCCAGCTGCTCAAGGGAGAAACGCCGCAATTGATCAACGCCGTGCCGCTCAAGAAGGACAAGCTCAGCATCGCGCAATACTTCGATGTAAGCGGCGCGGATTATAGCGTGAAGGTGCTCGTGCTCGATCAGTTCGACAACAATCTGAGCCTGCCTGAGCAGCTCGCGAGAGCGAAGGTGCTTCAGTGACGGAGAGAAGGAGAGGAATGAACGCGGTGAAGAAATACGTGGCGGCCGTTATGTTATGGATACTCGCGCTCTCGCCGGCAGCCGGCTATGCAGCCGCTCCCTTCGAGCTTGCCGTAAGCGCGAAGGAGGTGCTGCGCGGGGGCACGATCACGCTGTCCGGCACGGGCGCCGGCAATGGCGCGCAGGTCGCGGTGAAAATCGTGAGCCCGTCCAAGACGACCTTCTACGTCGACGTGCTGACGGCAACGAACGGCAGCTACGCCAAGACGCTGACGATCCCGTCCGACGCGGCTCTCGCGCCGTACGGCACTTACACGGTAATCGCCGGCTCCGGCTCGGATTCGGCGCAAAAAACGTTCGCTGTCGTCGAGAAGCTTGGCAGCGGCAACGAGAACCCCGGCAACGAGAATCCGGGCAATGAAACTCCGGGCAACAACAATCCCGGCAACAGTAACCCGGGTACGACGCCCGCGAACGGCTCGGCCATCCCTTCGGGAGCCGGCAAGGCATCCGGCTCGGTTGCGCAGCCGGAGCTCTCGCAGGACGGCCGCTATGTGGTCGGCGCCGACACGATGGATGCCGCGATCAAGCAGTCCGGCAGTGCCGTCACCATCGAATTGCCGGCGGCCGCCCTCAAGAACGGCACGCCGCTGGAGCTGCCGGCAGCTTCGTTCAAGTCGCTCGGCGACAACGACCGGGAGCTAATCTTGTCTGCCGGCGATCTCAAAATTCAGCTGCCCGCAGGGGCGATTCCGGCGTCGGGAGACGCGCAATCCAAGGTGCGTCTGACGCTGAACACCACGCTGACGAGCGAAGCGCAAAGCCAGGTTGACCGTTCGATTCGTTCTGACGCGTCCTACAAATCCACGGGCGTCGTCTTGTCGGTCGATATTCAGCTCCTGACCGGCAGCGCGAGCTCGGATATCCACAACCTGAGCAAGCCTGCCACTGTGACGATCAAGCTGACGCCGGAGCAGGCGGCGGCCATTTCTCCCCAGACAGCAGGCGTCTATTTCCTGAATGGCGATCAGGCCGAGTATGCGGGCGGCACGGTCGATGGCGGCGTGCTGACTTTTAAGCCGAAGCACTTCTCGACGTATGCCGTGCTTCAGTACGACAAGCGCTTCGCCGATCTGGCGTCGCATTGGTCCGAAAACGCCGTCCGCTCGCTGGCTGCCAAGCATATCGTCACCGGCGTGGACGCGACGCATTACGAGCCGTCGCGGAGCATCACCCGTGCGGAGTTCGCCACGATCCTGATGCGCGCGGTCGATTGGAAGGGCGAAGCGCCGGCGGCTGCCGGTACGGCCCAGCCGTTCAAGGACGTCGCAGCCAGCCAGTACTATGCCGAGCCGGTCGCTATGGCATCTGCGCTGGGGATTCTATCTGGCTACGACGGCGTTTTCCGCCCGAATGACAAGATCACGCGCGAGGAAGCGGCGGTCGCGCTGGTGCGCGCGGCCAAATACTTCAGCCTGAGCGGCGGAAGCGGGGCAAGCGCGGGCAAGGCTGCATTTGCCGACCAGACCGACATCTCCGCCTGGGCAACCGCAGCCGTCGAGCAAGCGTCGACGCAAGGCCTGATGCAAGGCGACGGAAAGCAGTTCAACCCCAAGAGCCCCGTGGTGCGCGCTGAAGCCGCCGCGATGATCGACCGGCTGCTGCCGGTCGCCACGAACTAATCCAAATGCGGGAGGATCCGAACCCCATGTTAAAAAGGTGGATTGCGGCCGCGATGGCGGCGCTGCTGCTGTACGGCATCTTGTCGTCCGCAGCGCCGGGCGCCGCGCAAGCGGAAGAGACCGCTGCCGACATATATACGAAGACCTGGAACGTCGCCCTCAATTCGACGGCGACGGCTTCCGGCAAGTGCAACGCCAACGAATCGGCGTCCGCTGCCGTCGACGGCAAGCTCACGACCAAGTGGTGCGACAACACCACGGTCAAGAAGAAGTGGCTGAAGCTCGATCTCGGCAAAACCTACAATATCAACCAGTGGGTCGTGAAAAACGCAGCCATCGGCGAATCGGCCAATAGTCCGTTTTGGAATACGAAGGACTACCGCCTTCAGCGCAGCGACGACGGCACGACCTGGGAAGATATCGACGTCGTGCGCAACAACGCGCAGACGCTCGTCGACCGCCAGGTGCCGACTTTCTCCGCCCGGTACGTCCGCGTCTATATCGACCAGGCCGCGTACGACAACAACACGGCGCGCCTCTACGAGGTCGAGATCTATGGCGTAGATGCGGACCAGATTCCCGCCGCTCCGGCCACCGATTTGCTTCCCGTCGATTACGTAGATCCGTTTATCAACACGCTCGGCGACAACGGGCAGACCAATCCGGGGCCGACGATGCCCTTCGGCCTTGCTTCCGTCGGTCCCGACGGCGACGGCGGCGCCTTCAGCGGCTACTATTATCAGGACCGCTTCCTGAAGGGCTTCTCCCAGCTTCGATTCAGCGGCGTAGGCTGCAGCGGCGCGGGCGGCAACATTCTGATGATGCCCGAGACCCGCTCCTTTACCAAGAACAGCAGCGAATACAAGCAGCAGTACGACAAGAGCAGCGAATCCGCTTCTCCGGGCTACTACGGCGTGACGCTGGCGAGCGGCATCAAGGTCGATCTGACCGCTTCCGACAACGTCGGCTTTCACCGCTATACGTTCCCGGGTACCGATACCGGCTCGGTGCTGGTCGATCTCTCCAACTCTTACGCGGGCATGGTGGACGCCAACCTCAAGGTAGAAGGCGCCAATGAGATCACCGGCATGATCCAGTCCAAAAACGTTTGCGGACACGGCTACTATACGATCTATTATTCGATCCAATTCGATCGCGACTTCGATTCGTATTCGTCCTGGCAGGGCGACTCGGTCGGCGCGGTGGCGTCCCGCACCGGATTCAACAGCGGCGTATGGCTGAACTTCAACACGAAGAACAGTGCGGTCATTCAGGCGAAGGTCGGTCTGTCGACGATCAGCGTGGAGCAGGCCAAGTACGAGCGGTCGCACGATATTCCGGACTGGGACTTCGAAGCGCAGCATCAGCGCACGCGAAGCGCCTGGAGCGACGTCTTGAACAAGGTCGAGATCAAGGGCGGCGACGAGGAAAACAAGCGGGTGTTCTACACCCAGCTGTACCATTCCTTCCTTCATCCGAAAAACGTAACGAGCTCCAGCGGCACGTTCCGCGCAGGCCGGGACGAAAATACGATTCGCGAGGCTTCCGAGCTGGGCGAGGACTTCGAGTATTACAACGGCTGGTCGACCTGGGACGACTTCCGCAAGTACGCGCTGTACTCGGTGCTCGATCCGAAGCGGTACGAAAACATGGTCAAGTCGATGGTCGACTTGTACAGCACCAGAGGCTCGTACGTGCAGTGGGGAGACGGCTACTGGCCGAGCCCGACCGTGCGCAACGAGTTCAACGGCGCGGTCATTTTGGACGCCTACGCGAAGGGCTTTACCGACTTCGACGCGTACAAGGCGCTTCAGGGCATGGCGATCGACACGGACAACTATACGGTGAGCGACGGCGAGATTTCCGGCAAGCTGGAAAAGGCGTACAGCGCCTACTTCCCGATGAAGCTGGCTTCGATGCTCGGGGATAAGACGACCTACGAAAAGTACAAAGCAGTCGCCTTGTCCTACAAGTCGCTTTGGAATGCGAATCAAGTGGACGAAAAGGGCGATAAACGCGGCTTTTTCACCCCGAACGCCCAGACGGTCGCCAAGACCGACGTCACGGCGGTGGACAAATACGCTTACCAAGGCAATCTGTGGACGTACCGCTGGTTCGTGCCGCAGGACGTCGGCGGGCTGGCCGATCTGATGGGCGGCAAGCAGGCGATGGCGCAGGATCTGCAGCACTTCTTCGCGATCGACGAATATATGGCGATCAACGAGCCGGATCTGCAGGTGCCTTATCTGTTCAACTACCTGGGGCACCCTTACCTGACCCAGTATTACGCGCGCGAATTCACGACGGAAGTGGTCACGCAAAAATATCACAACCACGGTCCGTACGCGTATCCGATTCAATCGCGGGTCTATCGCGACGATCCGGAAGGCTATCTGCCGTCGATGGACGACGATGCCGGCGGCATGTCATCCTGGTTCGTCTACAGCGCGATGGGTCTGTACCCGGGCAATCCGGGCGACCCGTATTTCCTGATCGGCTCGCCGATCTTCGACGAGATGACGCTGCACCTCGACGGCGGCAAGACGTTTACGATCAAGGCAAACAACGTGTCGAGCGAAAATCGCTTCATTCAATCGGCGCAATTGAACGGTGCCGACTTCAATCAGGCCTGGATCGACTACGACGATATCATGGCCGGCGGCACGATCTCGTTCGAGATGGGCGCGACGCCCAACACGAGCTGGGGCGCCGCTGCGAGCGCGGCTCCGCCGACGGCCGACTACGGCGCGACCGTCGACAATGCGCTGGCCCGCCAGACGCTCGTTCCCGCGGGAGCCGAGTGGAAGTATCTGGACAAAGGCCAAGCGGCTGCAGTTGACTGGACGGGACTCTCGTTCGACGACAGCAGCTGGGCTGCCGGCGCGGCGCCGCTCGGTTACGACAGCAAAAATTACGCAACAACGAAAACGAGCTACGGTCCGGATGCCAACAACAAGTATCCGACCACGTATTTCCGCAAGACGTTCGAGGTGGCGGACCCTAAGCAGCTCATTCAGCTGAACGCCAGCCTGATTCGCGATGACGGCGCGATCGTGTACTTGAACGGGCGCGAGATCATTCGTACGAACATGCCGTCGGGCACGGTGAGCTACGGCACGTATGCCAATGCGACCGTCGGCGACGAGCGGGACGTGAACGTTTATTCGATCGACCCTTCTTACCTGGTCGCAGGCACGAACGTGCTGACCGCCGAGGTCCATCAGGTGAACGCGACCAGCTCGGACATCGCCTTCGATCTCGGGCTGGAGGCCATCGTACCGATGGTCAAGCCGGGGGCGCCGACTTCGCCGGTACAGGACGACACGGCCAATACGTTTGGCTGGACTGTCGTTTCCGGTTTCGAGCAGGCGAAGGATTACGAGTTCAGCGTGAACGGCGGACAGAGCTGGAAGCCGGCGACCGCCAATCCGCAGACCGTCGGTCCTCTCGCTTATCGGGCCGGTCAGGTGCAGGTGCGGGTCAAAGCCGACGATGCGCGGGGCGTGACCTCGGGCGCGGCATTGCTCTCCGACGCGGCTTATACGTCGGATATTCAGTGGAACGTATACGACCTCCAGGCGGACGTCGGACGGAACGGCAATATGGACGTCCGCGTCACGGGTACGCTGAAGGGCGACTATGAAGGCTCCGCCTACGCGGTCATCCAGCTGATGGACGGCAACGACCAGGCCTGGGTGAGCAGCGCCATGCCGGTCGAGGCCGGAGGTTTCGAGGTATCGCAGATCTTTAACGTAAACGCCGAGAAGTTCAAGGTGAACGTTTACTTGGTCGACGCGTTTGACGGCGACATTTACAATTCCTTGTGGCTCGCCGAGCCGATCGTATCGGAGCCGGAGCCGAAGCCAGCGCCGGGCGAAGATCCGCCGGAGCAGCCGGAACCGCTGCCCGATCCGCTGCCGATCCCGGTCAAGCCGCCGCTGCCGCCACTCGATCCGATCCAGCCGGACGAGCCGCCGGTGACGGAGCCGGGTCTCGTGCAATTCGAGGGACGCAGCGAATGGAGCACGGCCGTGAATACGTTTAACGGCAATCCGCTCAAGACCGAGGATGGCAACGGCGGCACGATCGTCGGCAATACGTTCGACGGCGCATGGCTCGCATATACGGATGTCGATCTTGGTACCGAAGGCGCCAACCACATTACGGTCGAATATGCGGCTCCTACTGCCAAAGTACCGGCTGACGCCAAGCTGGAGGTCCGCCTTGGCAGCGTAGATGGAGAGCTGCTCGGTACTGTGGCCCTGCCGCGGACAGGCACGGAGTGGACGTCGTACAAGACGGCGGACGCGCAGTTCACGAAGACCGTGACCGGCAAGCAGACGCTGTATATCGTGATGCATGGCAGCACGACGAGCGGACTGCCGTATATCGGCAACTTCGACCGCATGACGTTCGCCAACTGGAAGCTTCGCAGCGACTACGCCAAGCTGGAACTGGAGAAGTACGATGAGTGGTCGACCGACCTGAACCCTGGAAACAGCAAACCGCTAAATGTCGAGGACGGCAATGGCGGGAAGCAGGTTGCAAATACCTACAACGGCGCTTGGCTGGCCTATAAGCATTTGGATTTTGGTGATTCAGGCGTGAACAAGTTTAGTGTCGAGTATTCGGGCAATAGCGGAAGGGTACCTGCAAATGCAGCTGTAGAAGTACGGTTGGGTGCAGTGGACGGTCCGCTGCTTGGCAAGGTGGCGACGCCGCCAAATGCGAGCGCATGGGGAACGTACAGTACGGTTTCGGTCTCCCTGTCTCAGGCACTTAAGGGAGTTCAGGACATCTATCTCGTGCTCACCGCCTCGACGGATTCGACCTATCCATACGTCGGCAACTTCGACAAGGCGGCATTCTCGCTCGCGGCGCCGGAACAGCCGGTCCGGACCGACTTCGCCAAGCTGGAGCTGGAGAGCTACGATGCCTGGTCGACTGCGTTGAACCCATACAACAATTCGCCGCTTGGCACCGAGGGCGGCAAGAGCGGCAAGCAGATTAAAAATACGTTTAACGGCGCGTGGCTGGCGTTTAAGCGCATGGACTTCGGAAGTGCAGGCGTCGACCAAGTATCGATCGAATACAGCGGCAATACCGCTAGCTGTCCGGCTGATGCAGCGGTCGAAGTGAGGCTTGGAGCACCGGACGGCGAGCTGATCGGCAAGGTGCTGACGCCGCCGACAGCCGGCGGATGGACCACATACAAGACGGCAACGGCCAACCTGACGAAGAAGCTGTCCGGCGTGCAAGATGTTTATTTTGTGCTCGTCGGCACGTCAACCGCCACGTACAAGTACATCGGCAACTTCGACAATGCGTCATTTGCGCTCAGCGAACCGGATTTATCCGTTGAGTTCGAAAGCCGGAGCGAGTGGTCGCCGGACAAAAACACGTTTAATAACAGCCCCTTAAAGACGGAGACAAAGGATGGCCTTACGAACGTCGGCAACACCTTCACCGGCGCATGGCTTACCTACAAAGATCTCGAGTTCGGGACAATCGGCAAAAACTACGTCGATATCGTCTATGACGCACCGACCAACCGGGTCCCCGCGGACGTCGTCGCCGAGATCCGGCTGAACGACAAGGACGGCGAGCTCGTCGGCACGGTCAGCCTGCCGAATACGGGCAGCGGCTGGGGCTCGTACAAGACCGCCGGCGCCGCGCTGAACCGGACGCTCACCGGCAAACAGACGCTCTGCGTCGTATTTAAAGGCAGCACGACGTCCAGCCTGCTGTACATCGGCAATCTGGATCGCATGATCTACTCGAGAAAGGCATAAAGTCAAACAGCGCCGCGCGGTTCCACGATGGAACCGGCGGCGCTGTTTTTGTTTTTACTTCCCGATATCCTCCAAGCCCTGCCCGTACAGCCGCTTGGCGTTGCCGATCAGCGTCTGCGTGCCGACGATGAGGATGCAGTCGGGCACCGGGCCTGCGCGCAGTGCGTCCAGCGCGTCCGCGAGCAGCGGATAGGCGGCGCTGCCGTCCGGACAATACTGCGTAGCCACCTCCAGCGCGTCCTCCGGAAACGCGAGATGGCTCACGTCGGGCCGCGTCACGAGGATGCGGCTCGCGATCGGGGCGAGCGTCGCGATGACGCCGGCGTAGTCTTTATCCTTCGGCACGCCGATCACGGCGGCGACACGCGCGCCCTCGCCGAGGCCGAGCGAGCTTACGACGCTCGCCAGATAGGCGGCAGAGTCGCGATGGATCGCGCCGTCCACGATGGTTAGCGGCTTGCGGCTCACGATCTCGCAGCGGCCTGGCCACTGCAGGCCGGCGAAGCACGCGGCGACCGTCGCCGGATCGAGCGCCGCGCCCGCGATATCCTCGCACGCTTGCACCGCAAGCGCCGCATTGTCGGCCTGGAACGCGCCGAGCAGCGGCAGTGTCAGACCGCGATAGAGCGTACGTCCGGTGCGTACGTCGAATGTCGTGCCGCGCGGGGATATAGCGATGCGCTCGGCTTCGAACGATTCGCCTGCAAACGAAACGTGTTCGCCTCGGGTTGACGCGCTCGCCCGTTCCGCCGACACATCAAATGACGCCTCAATCGCCGCAAGCTCGCGTTCTTCCGCTATATGGTCTGCCGCCCCTAGCTCCCGCTTAATCGCCACAAGCCCACGCTCTTTCGCTGTATTTCCTGCCGTGCCTAACTCCCGCTTGATCGTGGCAAGCGCGTCTTCGCGCTGCGCCCCGATATACAGTCGCGTATCCGCCGACTTAGCGATACCCAGCTTATGCCGTACGATGTCGTCGAGGCCGGGACCGAGCTCGCGGACATGCTCCTCCATGATTGCCGTGACGACCGCCCATTCGTTCGCAAGCACGTTCGCATCGTCGAAGCGACCGCCCCGTCCGCATTCGACGACGTTAATGTCGGTGCCTTGCTCCGCGAACCAACTGACCGCGATCGCAAGCGACACGCCGACCGGACCTTGATAGGCCGGCGCTTCCAGGCCACGCTCGATCTCCGCCCAAGCCGGCTCGATCCGCTGCGCGATCCGCACGAAATCTGCCTCTCCGATCGCGCGACCGTCAATGCGGATCCGCTCACGGTAGTCTACCAGGTGCGGAGAGGTGAACAAGCCGACCTTATAGCCTAGATGACTAAGTAGAGAAGAGATGAGGCGCGAGGTCGAGCCCTTTCCCTTGCTGCCCGTCACGAGCACGAATCGTCTCCCGCGGTCCGGCGCGCCGAGCAAATCGAGCAGGCGGCGGGTCAGCTCCGGGCAGCGAACCCGGTCATCGCCGGCAGACGGCAGCTGCGGTGCCGCGCGAAGGTACGAACGGTAGACGAGGTCCTCGGCCTCGCGTTGATTGTGGATCGGCATGGGTGAACGGACGCTCCTTTTGCGGTCAAGTAATGGGTGGAGAGAGGCTAGGCGGACCCAGAATCCGCTATTTTCGCGTAAATCCAGTTTTCTGATATCGCTGCGGACCCAGGAGCCGTTATCTGCCGGATGAGAGGCGTTAAACGGCATTTTGGGCGCAAATAACGGCCGCTCGGTCCGTTAACCGCTCCGCACAGCGCGATAAGGGCAAAATAACGGCCGCACGGTCCGCCGTGGCCCAGTCAGTCACTCTGAGGCGCTCTCCAGCCGCTCTCAGCGGCTCTCAGCCGGCGCTCCAGCCGCACTCCAGCCGCTCTCAGCCGCTCTCCAGCGCTCTTTCGCCGCTCTCAGCCACTCGCCAGCCGCCAATCTATTCCGTCCATTATAGCAAAGCCCGCAACGCCAAACAGCCCCCGCTCGACCCCGAGCGAAGGGCTGCCAGCTATCCGATACCGCTTAAGGCTTCAGCACGACCTTAATGCAGCCGTCTTCCTTGTCGTTAAAAATCTTGTACGCCTCGCTCGCCTGATCGAGCGGGACGCGGTGGGTCACGATCTCGGTCGGATCGAACTCGCCGTTTACGATCATGTCGAACAGCTTCGGCATATAGTGAATGGCCGGCGCTTGTCCCATTTTCACGGTGAGGTTGCGCTCGAACATATGGCCCAGCGGGAACATGTTGTAAAGCGCGCCGTATACGCCGGTCAGCTGAATCGTGCCGAATTTGCGGACCGCGTCCATCGCGATATCGATCGCGCTCAGGGTGCCGCCTTGCAGCTTGAGCTTCTGGCCGATTTTCTCGAGTGCGTTTTTCTTGCCGTCCATGCCGACGCAGTCGATGACGACGTCCGTGCCGCCGCGCGTGATCTCGCGGATGTGCAGGGCGACTTCGTCGTGCTCGCCGAAATTGATCGTTTCGACGTTGTTCATCTTGCGCGCGTGCGCAAGACGGTATGGGACGTTGTCGACGGCGATGATCCGCATCGCGCCCTTCATGGCGGCGAACTTCTGAACCATCAGCCCGACCGGTCCGCACCCGAGCACGGTCACCGTGTCGCCCGGCTTCACGCCGGCGTTCTCGACGCTCCAATAGGCGGTCGGCAGGACGTCCGACAGAAACAACAGCGCCTCGTCCGGCATTTCGCACGATTCGGGAATAACGAGAGGCATGAAGTTGCCATAGGGAACGTGCAGGTATTCGGCTTGCCCGCCGGGATAATTGCCGTAACGTTCGGTGTAGCCGAGATAGCCGCCGGAGTCGATCTCCTTTAGGGGCGGGTGGGGATTCGAATTGTCGCACTGGCTTTCCATGTCGTGCTCGCAAAAATAACATTTGCCGCAGGACACGTTAAAGGGAATGACGACCCGGTCGCCTTTTTTGACGCGGGTCACTTCGGGACCGACTTCCTCGACGATGCCCATCGGCTCGTGGCCGATGACCGCGCCCTTATGCGCAGGCATGCCGCCCAGATAAATATGCAGATCGGAGCCGCAGATCGCCGTTGACGTGATGCGCACTATGATGTCGTCCTTTTGCTTCAGCCTTGGATCCTCGACCTCTTTCACCTGTATGTCTTTGCTTCCTTGAAAGGTTACCGCGCGCATGCTTGTTCGTCCTCCTTCGGCTTGTTGATTTCCGCCAATCCTTATTAAGTACCCTGTAGGATGGCAATTCCTTCAGGGATTAATCCGCAAGCCCAGAGGGTAAAGTTGAATATCCCATGACAGCCAAACGGAGGTAACCGATATGTCTATGACCGTATACGGCGTATTCGACACGAGCAAGGAAGTCATCGACGCGATTCAGTCTTTGAAAATAAGGGGGCATTCCGACCACGATCTGACGGTCGTCGCGGACCGGGAAGAGTCGTGGAGTCTCGGTAACCTGGGGCAGGCGGCGGACCTGGTCGAGGTGGAAGGAGCGGGCGCGGGCAACGGCTCGCTGCTTGGCAAGGTAAAGCGCATCATTAAGGCGGGCGGGGACAGCGAGCTGTCCGGACGGCTGGAGGAGATCGGGCTCTCGAACGGCGAAGCGATGGAGTACGCGCCGGAGGTGGACAAGGGGCGGTTCTTGCTGCTGATCGGCCATGACAACGGGCTGACCGACGACGTCGTCGCCAGCTCGCCGGCCGAGGATAACGTGTCGGACAGCGCGATTCGCAATCAGGCGATCGACCGGGAGCTGCCCCGCATCCTGTCCGAGGATGGTCCGCTGCCGCCAAGCGAGCGAATCTGACCTGCTTTCGCGTTTTCGCTCCGAGCCGAAGATCCGACAAGGAGCCGCGCCCTGCAAGGGGGCGTGGCTCTTTTGGCGTACCCGCGGTATAATGAAAACAGCTTGCAGTGCGATTTCGATGTAAAATGGGGTGCGATGAGTATGACACAATCCAGCGATTCCAATCCGTCCGCGTCCGCGGACAAGCCGGAGCAGAAAAAGATCAGTCTGGCTGAAGCGATGAAGCAGCGCCTGGCCCAGAAGAAGCAGGCTGCGGCGCAGGGCGCCGGACAGCAGAGCGGTTTTTCGACCGACGTGAAGCAGATGCGCAGCCAAATTAAAAAGAAGCCGAACAACCAGAAGAAACGTACGGGCGTATAAAGCGTACTTCGCACGGTTTGGCGCGTAAGCCCGGCCGAATGGCGATCGGGCTTGTTTTTATTAAAAGGGAAGTAGGATGATGATGGCAGAGCATATGAAGCTTGACGGAGAATGGCCGGCATTGACATGGCCGTTGTCGCTGAAGGATGCCCTGGCGCGGCAAACCGGGGAATCGCTGGCGCAAACGGCAAGACTGCTGCTAATAGACGATTGGAAGAACGAACGGAACAAAGACAAGCTTGTCGACGGTCTCGTGGCCGTGTTGGCCGACTATGCCGCCGAATCGACGAGATTGTGGGACGAGGAACGTTGGGCGCTCATTCGCAGACTGGTGAAAAATAAAGGTCTGATGGCGAATCCGCCCGAATCCGGCCCGATCGCATACTATTTCTCCGAGCGCGGGATCGCTTTTCCCGGCGAGGTAAACGGCAAAAAGTCGCTTGTCATGCCGGCCGAGCTGGTCGAGCGCTTCGCTAAGCTGGAGGATCTGTCGGGTACGCCTGCGCAAGTGAAGCGCAACACGGAACATATCAAACTTACCCAAGGGCTGCTTTATTATTACGGCGTGCTGGAGGAGAGCGAGCTGGAGGAACGCCTGATCGCGCTTACGGGAGAGACGCCCGAGGATGGCCCCAATATGTTTGAGGTGCTGGTCGACGCGCGCGACTTTCGCGCGATGTACGATTTCGACGATGACGCGCTGTATGCGAACCTCGACGTCGAAGAGCCGCAGGAGCTGCTGCGCATTCAGCAGGCGCGGAAGGAGCTGCCGTATCGCGAATTCACCAAGGCGGAGCTGCTCAAGGCCGGGGAGTACGAATACGTCGAGCGGACGAAGGCGCATCAGGAGCTGGCCGGCTTCCTGGCCCGCGAATACGCGGTGGATAAGGACGAAGCGGACACGATTGCCGAGATTTGCGCGGATACGTTCAAGAACGGCAAGTCGATGAGCGCGGCGTTCGAGATTTTGCAGTTCGAGTTTTCGGTCGAGGATGCGCAGACGGTCGAGGAAGTCGGCGAGTTGCTCGCGCGGCTCAACAACGGCACGAGATCGTGGGTGCTGAAGGGACATCGTCCGGACGAGCTCAAGATAACGATGGGGGGCGGGATACCGTCCAACGTGCTCGCCATGCCGCAGCGCTCGCACCAGGCGGACGTCATTTCCATCCAGACCGGCCGCAAGATCGGACGCAACGATCCTTGCCCGTGCGGCAGCGGCAAGAAGTTCAAGAAGTGCTGCGGGGCCGTCGGAGACTGAGACGAACCACAAACGAGAACCACAAGCTCTCGCCGATTCGAACCCGGCGAGAGCTTTTTATGCGTGCTCTCCATCCTGATACGGCTGAAGGCGAATGTGGAGAGGTAAGCGTGCTAATGGCGTGCCGGCGTTTTTTCGTGGCCTGGCTGGCCGAAAAGCCTGCATTTGTACATGTATTTTCAACCGACTCGCAACACTTGGTGAAATGCCTGCAAATATGCAGGTAAATTCATGGTACAAGCCGGAAACCCGGCTGACGGAGGAAAATACCTGCATTTTCGCATCTTTTTTGTTCAATGGGGGCGATAGCGGCAAAAAAAGATGTATATTTGCAGGCTTATCGGCGAGAACGACGCGGGTGACGATTGGTCAATCGGCCGGAGCGGCTCACCGGATTGGCCCATTTGAGCAGCCCATCGAAGCCCCATCGAAGCCCCATCGAAGCCCCATCGAAGCCCCATCGACAGGCATTTTTATGTTCGCTTTTTTCGGCTTCAGCGGCGGCTTTTCCACTGCTTGCGGTAGGCAAGCGGCGTCAATCCGGTCCGTTTCTTGAACAGGTTGATGAAGTGGCTGGCATTGTCGATCCCGACCCGTTCCGCGATCTCTCCGACCGGCACGTCCGCATACTTTAAGTATTCTTTCGCATGGTTCATGCGCACCTGTATGAGGTATTCGATGGGGCCGAGTCCGATGTAGCGCTTGAAGGCCCGGGATAGATTAAACTTGCCGACCGAGCGCTCGTTCGCAAGCGTCTCAAGCGTCAGTCTTTCCTTATAACGCGAATCGATGGCTTGCACGGTTTGCTTGACGTAGACCGGTACGTCTACGGGCGACTGCCCGCTGCCCGAGGCCAGGACGACTAGTTCCGTCAGGATGTCGGTAAGCAACTTGGCGCTCAGCAGCTCGGTGTGCGCAAAGTGGAAGCGATGAAGCTCGATGAGCTCGCGAATGCGTCCGGAAAGGACGGAGTCGCTTCCTGCCGCGATGACGGGAGCTGACGTATAACCCGAAAAGGCATCATAATAATGGCGGGCCTGGCTGCCGTTCAGATGAACCCAGAGCAGCTCCCACGTAGCGTCTTCGCTTGTTGCGTAATGCTGATAGTCCATGCAGTCGATAAAAAACGCTTGTCCGCTTGTCAAAGCGTACGATTGATCCCGATAGGCAAGCCTGCCGGACCCCGATACCGTATAGACGATCAAGTACGAATCGATCCCCTCGCGCTCCGTAAAGTAAGACGCGTTTGCGCGAAAATGCCCGACCTCCTGAACGAAGTAAAAGGCGCTTTTGGCCAAATCCGACGGCGTTGCGATCAGCCGCACGGAGTCTGTGGACCAAGCGGGAGAGACGTTGACATAAGAAGCCTGCAGTTCGCTCATCCTCTCCGCAAGAAACTAGGATTTTTGGGCAATTTCCTTCGATGTTTTCAAGATTATAACCGTTTACAATTTTGTTATAAAGCTTGGATTGATAGAGAAGGAGGAATCGCCATGTCTTTGCTGCAGCCGATCAAATCGATTCGAAAGGCGCGGATCGGGCTCTATTCCGTCGGCCTGCGCGCGTATTGGGAGCAATTTCCCGGTCTGCGCGAGCGTCTGGAGGGCTACGGTAATTTTATTGAAGGCAAGCTGTCCGAATGGGCGGACGTGTTCAACTTCGGCCTGGTCGATACGGAAGGAGAAGGCCGCCGCGCCGGCGAGTGGCTGAACGCGCAGGACGTCGATCTGGTGTTCTGCCATGCGGCCACGTATTCGACGAGTTCGACGGTACTCCCCGTTCATCAGATTAACAAAGCGCCCGTCGTGTTTTTAAACCTGCAGCCGACCGAGCGCATCAACTACGAGGCGACGACGACCGGCGAGTGGCTGGCGCATTGCGGCGCGTGTCCGGTCCCCGAGTTCGCGAACGCGTTCAACAGAGCAGGCATTCCTTTTCGCATGGTCAACGGCTTGCTCGGACTGGAGGAAACGCCTGCCGGTTCACTGACGAACGAGATTACGCATGAGCGGGAAGAGGCGATACGCGCATGGCGGGAGATCCGGGCTTGGACACAGGCGGCCGCCGTGCCTCGTACGCTTCGGCACAGCCGCTTCGGGTTTCTGGGCAATACGTATAGCGGGATGCTTGATATGTACAGCGACTTCACGATGATCCAGGCGCAGACAGGCCTGCATGTCGAGGTTCTGGAGATGTGCGACCTTGACCGGCAGCTTCGATCGGTTACGCAAGACGACGTCAGGCGCAAGCTTGACGAAGTGCGGGAGATGTTCGAGATCAGCGGGGATTCGCCCTCCGACCCGATCGCGAAAAAGCCGACGGAGGAGCAGCTCGAATGGTCTTGCCGGGTGGCCGCGGCACAGGAGAAGCTCGTGCGGGAATATGAGCTGGACGCACTCTCCTATTATTATCATGGCGCGCCGGGCGGTGCCTACGAGAAGCTGCAGGGCGGGTTCATCGTCGGTCATTCGCTGCTCACGGCGCGAGGAATACCGTGCTCCGGCGAGGGCGATCTGAAAACGGCCGTGGCGATGAAAATCTGCGATATTCTCGGCACCGGCGGCAGCTTTTCGGAGATTGTCGTTACGGACTACGTGGACGGCACGATCCTGCTCGGTCATGACGGCCCGTTTCATATCGCGATTGCCGAGGGCAAGCCGATCCTGCGCGGGATGGGCCTATACCATGGCAAGCAGGGCACCGGCGTCTCGGTTGAAGCCAAGGTCGCGTCCGGGCCGGTGACGACGCTGAACGTGACGCAGACGGGGGACGGCAGGCTGAAGCTGATCAGCAGCGAAGGCGAATCGACCGACGGGCCGATCATGCGGATCGGCAACACGCAGACGCCCGTCCGTTTCCGCGAGCACCCGGATGACTATATGACGAGATGGTTCGCCGAGGCGCCTACGCATCACTGCGCATTATCGGTTGGACACAATGCCGCTCTTTTCGAAAAAGTCGGTCAATTGCTGCAGGTCAAGCATGTGAGGCTGTAGGCCGATCTGCGGAAAAAAAGGCGATGCGTATGAGCCTGGCGGGCTCCGCATCGCCTTATTCGTCTAATCGCTGCTTCGCTTACACGCCTTTCATGCGCCTGCTTTCGTACCGGCATTCGCCGTTTCCAGCTCGGCCGCAGCCTGCAGACCGGCTTGGTTCAGTAGATTCCAGGGCTTGTTGTAGTGCGGCTGGAAGAAGAAGTCGACGAAGCCCAGCTCTTGTACGGTCATCCGGTTCTGGATGCACACCGACAGCGTGTTGGCCGATTGCGTGAGATCCGCCTTCGACAGCACCTGCGCGCCGAGGAGACGGCCGCCGTCTTCTTCATAGACGAGCTTGACCAGCGCCTTCTCGTAGGTCGGCATGAACTCCGGACGGTAGTTGTCGCTGACCGTCGTCGTCCGCACCTTCAAGCCCGCATCGATCGCAGCCTGCTCGGTCATGCCGGTCGAAGCGATGTTAAGATCGAATACACGGATGCCCGAAGTCCCTTGCGTACCCATGTACTTCACGCGTGGCTCCATGATGTTCATGGCGACGAGCGTCCCCATGCGTACGGCATTGGTCGCCAGCGGGATATAGGCTTCCTTGCCCGTCGGGTTGTAGCGGATCGCACAGCTGTCGCCTGCGGCGTACACGTCCGGGCAGCTCGTGCGCATGTACTCGTCGACGACGATCGCGCCGTTCGGGAGCATCATGACCTGGCCTTTGAGCAGCTCCGTGTTCGGACGGAACCCGATGCAGAGGATGACGAGATCCGAATCGTACGCGCCTTCCGTCGTGACTACGCGAGCGACCTTGCCGTCCTGACCCTCGAGCGCGGTAACCGACTGACCGAGCGCGAGACGCACGCCGCGTTCGCGCATGTCGGCTTCGACGACGTCGGTGAACGCCTTGTCGAGGTACTTGAACATGACGCGGGGCGTATTGTCGATGAGCGTCACGGTCTTGCCCAGCTGATGGAAAGCCTCGACCAGCTCGACGCCGATATAGCCCGCGCCGACAACGGTGATCCGGTTGGCGGTCGCCGCTTTTTCGATGATCGTCTGCGCATGCGCGTAGTTTTTGCAGAGTAGCACGCGGTCAAGATCCATGCCGGGCATCTGCGGCACGATCGGCCACGATCCCGTCGTGACGACCAGCTTGTCGTAGCTGTCGACGATCACTTCTTCGGTCTCCAGGTTGCGGACGGTAACCGTCTTATATACCGTATCGACGGCCAGCACGTCATGGCGCATCCGGGTATTCACGCCAAGATCTGCGAGCGTGTCGGGGTGGGCATAGAACAGTTCCTCCGCATTTTGCACGACGCCGCCCACATGAAGCGCGATCCCGCACGACAGAAACGAAATATTATCATTGCGTTCGTACACGGTAATCTTAGCGTCAGGGTAACGTTTGGCCATTTGGATGGTGGCGGCGGTGCCGGCATGGGTGCAGCCAATAACGACGATTTTCATAAGGAAGTCCTCCTCGGATTCTTGTATTGTGATATAATTCACATACTCTGCTTGAAGGGGGCGAAGATCCATCGCTGCATGGTAGAATTTCGTTCGCATGCCGCCGCAGATCTTCGCTCGATAAGTTTGTGATCTAAATCACAATGTCTTGTTGAATCCAATATACGCCACCTTTAACGGGAATGCAATAGATAAAGTGAAAATAATCACAAAGTATTTTTACGCGGAGAGGAGCGTGCTGGCGTTTTTCGTATACGCCTATTTTGTCATAAGACGTCGTGTGCCGTTCAAGCGCAGAACCAAGTCGCCATAGGAGATTGCTCGAATCGCGGCGCGGCTGGCCCAACGCCAGCTGTAGAGAAGGCGATCGCCCGAATCGCGGTGCGGCTGGCCCAACGCCAGCTGTAGAGAAGGCGATCGCCCGAATCGCGGTGCGGCTGGCCCCAACGCCTGCTGTAGAGCAGGCGATTGCCCGAATGGCGGCGCGTTTGGCCTCATCGCCTTCTGTAGAGAAGGCGATTGCCCGAATGGCGGCGAGTTTGGCCTCATCGCCTCCTGTAGAGAAGGCGATTGCCCGAATCGCGGAGCGTTTGACCTTATCGCCTCCTGTAGAGAAGGCGATTGCCCGAATGGTGGCACGTTTGGCTTCATCGCCTTCTGTAGAGAAGGCGATTGCCCGAATCGCGGAGCGTTTGACCTCATCGCCTTCTGTAGAGAAGGCGATTGCCCGAATGGCGGCACGTTTGGCTTCATCGCCTTCTGTAGAGAAGGCGATTGCCCGAATGGCGGCACGTTTGGCTTCATCGCCTTCTGTAGAGAAGGCGATTGCCCGAATGGCGGCGCGTTTGGCCTCATCGCCTCCTGTAGAGAAGGCGATTGCCCGAATGGCGGCACGTTTGGCCTCATCGCCTCCTGTAGAGCAGGCGATTGCCCGAATCGCGGAGCGTTTGGCCTCGTCGCTTCCTGTAGAGAAGGCGATTGCCCGAATGGCGGCACGTTTGGCTTCATCGCCTCCTGTAGAGAAGGCGATTGCCCGAATGGCGGCACGTTTGGCTTCATCGCCTCCTGTAGAGAAGGCGATTGCCCGAATGGCGGCACGTTTGGCTTCATCGCCTTCTGTAGAGAAGGCGATTGCCCGAATGGCGGCACGTTTGGCTTCATCGCCTCCTGTAGAGAAGGCGATTGCCCGAATCGCGGAGCGTTTGACCTTATCGCCTTCTGTAGAGAAGGCGATTGCCCGAATCGCGGAGCGTTTGACCTCATCGCCTTCTGTAGAGCAGGCGATTGCCCGAATCGCAGGCAGGCTGGCTTCAACGCCTGTCGTAGAGCAGGCGATTGCCTAATCGTTGGTAGGCGCACTCATCGCCTGCTTATCTCACGCCGCCGCACCGTGCTCGGACCAAGTATCAATCCATGTTGACACATCCCGCGCCGCCGCGCCGCGCATGGGCCAAGTATCGATCTAAGCCCCTAAGCCAATTAAAAAGGAGCCGCTCCAACGGTCATATTCATGACACGTGGAACGGCTCCTGTCTTTTGCTTTTTTCCTATTACCACCCGTTACCGCCCGGTCACAACGGCTGTTCGGGCGGCGTTTCCGGCGGTATCGCGTCGGGCTTGACGTCCGGCGGTACGTCGTCCGGCTTGATCTCGGGCGTCGGATTCTGCACGATCTCAGGATTCGGCACGACCGGCGAGATCTCGGGGGAAGTCGGAGGCGTGATCTCCGGCGTACCCGGATCGAACTGCGGCAGCTCAGCGGCATAATCTTTATATTCGGACATCTGGCAGCACTCCTTTATTAGTCGCTTGGTTTCCATTACCCAATCGCAGGGCGGCCTTAACGGGATCCCGGACAACAAACATTGGCACTTAGGTCTAATGACGGCGGGCTCGGCCCTGTGATATGCTGGATGAAAAACGGCAACAGGGAGTTTGACACGCGATGGAATTTGCGAGAGCTTCGTCAGTATTTAACGCGATGGAACCGATCGTCGTTAGTTTTTTCGAGGAGCATATTTTGCCCAACTATCCGCTGAAGTGCGGCTGCGACAAGTGCACGACGGACATCATCGTACTGACCTTGAACCATCTCAAGCCGCAGTACACATCCACGCAAGCCGGCCAAGCCTATATCAAGGCACTTTATATGAACCCCCAGATGCAATCGGACATTTTGCAGGAGCTCACGCGTTCCCTGCAGATCGTGGAGTCCAAGCCGCAGCACGCTCCCGCCGAATAGCCCCGAACCGCCTCGAAGGCCCGCCGTCCTCGGGTCTTTTTTGTGCAGCCTGTCCTTAAGTCACCTTACGTTTCCGCGCTTCTGCTCCGGTTTGCCGCATTCGGGGTAAATACATGGGAGGATTGGGGCTCACGGCCTCAGCCATAATAAGGAGACGATCCGAACAGAAGCGAGGGGACCGACGACATGGCGCTTACCGACGAACAGCGCATCACGCTTCACGGGTTCAATAACCTGACGAAGACGCTGAGCTTCAATATGTACGACATCTGCTACACCAAGACCAAGGAAGAGCGGGAGGCGTACATCGCCTACATCGACGAGCAGTACAACTCCGATCGGCTCACCAAGATTCTGAACGCGGTGGCTGAGATTATCGGCGCCCATGTCCTGAATACGGCGAAGCAGGATTACGTGCCGCAAGGCGCGAGCGTGACGCTGCTCGTGTCGGAGGGGCCGATCGTGGAGGTGCCGACGGAGTCGTACGAGGAGTCGCCGGGACCGATGCCGGCCAATGTCACGTTGCAGCTCGACAAGAGCCATATTACCGTGCACACGTACCCGGAGTATCACCCGAGCGAGGGCATCAGCACGTTTCGCGCGGACATCGACGTCTCGACGTGCGGCGAGATTTCTCCGCTCAAGGCGCTGAATTATCTCATTCACTCCTTCGACACCGACATTATGACGATCGACTACCGGGTGCGCGGGTTCACGCGGGATATTAACGGATACAAGCTGTTCATCGACCACGATATCAATTCGATCCAGAATTACATTCCCGATGCAGTGATCGAAGCGTATGATATGATAGATGTCAATGTGTACCAGGAGCACATCTTCCATACGAAGTGCAAGCTGCGCGAGTTCGACCTCAACAACTACCTGTTCGGCTACACCAAGGACAAGCTGAGCGAAGCCGAGCAGCAGGAGATCGCGGAGCGGCTTAAAATCGAGATGGACGAGATTTTCTACGGTAAAAATATTCGTTAGGCGCAAACGTCGAGGGGGAGCTGCGATGGGACTTAGAGAGGACGCGGCAAGGCTGAAGCAAGATATCGAGGACGAGCAGAACGCCAAGCTCCGGATCGCCCTGTTCGGGCAGCCGGGCTCGGGCAAGTCGTCGCTCATCAACCAGATCGTCGGGCAGCCGGTCGCGCGCACGGGCGTGACGACCGACACGACGGTGGAGGCGCAGATCATCGCCCACGAGGAGCTGCTGCTTGTCGATCTGCCGGGGTACGGAACGTCCCGGTTTCCGCCGAACGAATGGATGGACCGGTTCCGGCCCGAGGAGCTGGATTTGTTCCTCTGCGTATTCGCGGGCAAGTTCCACGAGGCGGACACGGCCTTCTTCAAGGAGCTGCGGGAGAAAGGGCGGATCTGCCTGTTCGTCCGCAACAAGCTGGACGATCTGTGGGAGGACGGCCGCACGACGGAGGAGCTGCAGGCGGAGATCGTCGCCGACGTGTCGCGCCAGATCGGCGCGCCCGAGCGCGTGTACTTCGTCAGCTGCCGGACCCGCGAGGGCTTAAGCGAGCTGGTGGACGGGATCAAGGCGGCGCTCGAGCCCGCGCTGCAGGAGAAGTACGCGCGGTCGGCCAAGGCGTTTAGCCTCACGCATCTCGAGGCGAAGAAGGAGGCGTGCGAGAAGTCCGTGTACAAGTACGCGGGGCTCGCCGCCGCCAACGGTCTCAACCCCGTGCCCGGCATAAACGTCGGCGTCGACATGTCCATCATGTACAAGATGTTCGCCGAGATCCGGGCCTCCTACGGACTCACCGACGAGAAGGTGAACAAGCTGATCCCGTCCCTGCTGCCGCTCGGCAAGCGGGTGCTCGATTACGGAACCAAGGAAGGCATCATGCTGCTTCTCAAGAAGTTTGCGGGCAAGAGCGCGTCGACGGCCGTCGGGCGCTTCGTGCCGATCGTCGGCCAGGCGATCGCGGCAGCCGCCGGCTTCGGCATGACGCTTGCCGCCGGCAAGTCGTACCTGAACGACTGCCACGAGCTGGCGGAGCGGATTCTGGAGCGCGAGCTCGGAATCGAGCGCCAGCCGTGAGCGCGAAGGCTAGGCGCGCGGGAACCGGACCGGCCGCCGAGCCGACGGTGCTGGAGCGCAACCTGAGGCGGCTCGCCTCGGAGCTTGCCGTCATCCCGCGCAAGCGCAAGATCGCGATTATCGGGCAGCCGGGCGCCGGCAAGTCGGCGCTGCTCGATCTGCTGACGGACCGCGGCTGCGTGCCGCGGCCGGTCGTCGGCCAGCGGACCGATGCGACGTCTTGGGCGCACGATCCGAATGCCTCGCTGATCCATGCATGCGGGGAAGCCGTCTTCGTCGATTCGCCCGGCTACGGCACGGCCGCGCATCCGGCGGAGGCGTTTTTTCGTCTGTTCCCGTATCGCTCCTTCGACCGGCTCCTGGTCGTTATTAAGGATAAGCTGCACGCAGCGGACGACCGGCTGCTCGCCGGCATCGCGCGGAACGGACTCGCGGAGCGGACGATGCTTATCCGCAGCTTTGCGGATAGCCTGGAGGAAGGGGAGCGGGAGCCGCTGCTCGGCGAGCTTGCGAAGCGATTTCCCGGGCCGAAGGTGTTGTACAGCGCCAGGACCCGCGCGGGTCTGGACGAGATCCGGCAGTATGCCGGCATTTGAGGAGCCAAACGGAACTACGAAGATTCAATCACGATGGATGATTTGATCGGCGTGCTGCCGCGTATGCTCGAACGGGGCTTTAAACCTGCCGCGCATGAAGAACGTCAAAACGAATGCAAGGCTTGGAACCGTCGGGGGAACTCCCTGGCGGTTCTTTCTTGTTTTGCGCAGAAGCGGCCTATTGTTCAAAGTCTTTCCTTGGTTCAGGGCGCATGGGCAAGGGTACGATTGTAACAATTGCTGCCGAACCGTCCAGGTCTTGCTTCTAAATTCGAGAATGGACTTGCAGCCAAGCGCAAATGCGGTCGGTCTGCCTCGCGCGCATGCGCAAGAAGCAGACGCGATCCGGGAATGAACGTACCGCGCTGGATGCATAATACAGGGGATGCGGTCAGATCCTGCCGCATGCGCCTCTGACGGAAGGAGCTAAATAGATGGCTATGGCCGATCTGACCCTCCACACGGACAAGTACCAGATTAATATGATGTACGCGCACTGGGTGCAAGGCACGCTCAACGAGCGGGCCGTGTTCGAGATTTACTTCCGCAAGCTGCCGTTCGGCAACGGCTACGCCGTCTGCGCCGGTCTCGAGCGGATCGTCCGTTATATCGAGGCGCTGCGATTCGGAGACCGCGAGCTTGATTATCTGAGACGGCAAGAGGAAAACTATGCGCCCGGCTTTCTCGAAGCGCTACGTTCCTTCCGCTTCACGGGCAGCCTGCACGCGATGCCGGAGGGAACGCTGGCTTTTCCTAACGAGCCGCTCGTCCGGGTCGAAGCGCGCCTCTTCGAAGCGCATCTGATCGAGACGGCCATGCTGAATTTCCTCAATTATCAGACGTTGATCGCAACGAAGGCCTCGCGAATCCGGCAGGTCGCTCCTGACGATATGCTCCTGGAATTCGGCACCCGCAGGGCGCAGGAAGCGGATGCGGCCGTATGGGGAGCGCGCGCCGCCTACGTCGCGGGCTTCCATGCCACCTCGAACATGCGGGCCGGCATGCTCTTCGGAATTCCGTCCAAGGGTACGCATGCGCATGCCTGGGTTCAGGCGTTCGGAACCGAGGAGGAAGCATTCCGCAAATACGCAGAGGCGCTGCCGGATCAGGTGACGCTGCTTGTAGATACGTATGATACGCTTCGCAGCGGCGTGCCCAACGCCATTCGGATCGGCCGTATGCTCGAGGCCTCGGGCAAGCGGATGGTGGGCATCCGGCTGGACAGCGGCGATCTGGCCTATCTCTCGCAGCAGGCGAGAAAAATGCTTGACGATGCAGGGCTCACCTACGTCAAGATTACCGCGTCCAACGATCTGGACGAGCATATCATCGACAATTTGAAAAGCCAACGCGCGCAAATCGACGTTTGGGGCGTCGGCACGAAGCTGATCACCGCCGCCGATCAGCCTTCGCTCGGCGGCGTATACAAGATGGTCGCCATCTCGAGAGACGGCGCTTACGAACCCGTAATCAAGATCTCGGCCAACCCGGAAAAGGTGACGACACCCGGCCTTAAGGATGTATACCGAATTATTGGCCGCGACACCGGCAAGGCGGAGGGAGATTATATCGCCCTCAAGGACGAGGAAGACATTCGCGAAGGCCGCCGGATCAAGCTGTTCGACCCGGTGCACCCGTATATTCACAAGTACATCGAACGTTACGACGCAGTACCCTTGCTGAAGCCGGTCATCGTAGACGGCGAACTGGCAGGACCGCTTCCCTCGCTCGAAGAAGTCCGTGCATACCACGACGAGCAGATCGGTCAATTTTGGCCGCAGTATTTGCGCAAGCTGAATCCTGAGCTTTATCGGGTCAATTTGAGCGAAAAGGCTTGGAAGCTGAAGATGGATTTAATCGCAAGGCATACACAAAATGACCATTTGTAATTTCCATTTACAAACATTAAATGGTAACTGACATGGTGATGACATGTAATGGGTTGTGATATCTATGGATTGTGGATAAGTGATAAAAGAATTCGCTTTCATTTAACACTTTCCATCGGTAAAGGGAAAACGCGTTAAAGAACAGCCGCTTTTATACGCTAAATCGTGTAAAAATTATTTCAACGTTTGATTAAAAAATGTGCAAAATATCATAGATTTCTTCAGAATCTTGCTTTATAATCGCCTAGGAGAGAGAGCATCCGCTAGAAAACTGGAAAAAGTATATGCGATTTATGCTCGATCAAAAATCTGGGGAGGCCAGTACATGAAGACAAGGAAGATTGTGTCAGGTATTCTTACGTTGACGCTGCTAGGCGCTTCGTTGGTTGCTTGCGGCAACAACAATAACAACGCAGGCAGCAGTTCAAGCGCCAGCTCCGGTGCAAGCTCGTCCGCGAGCGCACCAGCAAGCTCCTCCAGCAAGACCGAACTCGTAATGAACTACCGTGCGGATCCGCCGGCGCTTGACGTATCGATCGCGGAGAGCTCCGCCTCGTTCACGATTCTCGGCGCTATCAGCGAAGGTCTGTATCGTTTGGATAAAGATTTGCAACCGCAGCCTGCGCTTGCCGACGGCATGCCGACGGTCTCCGCGGACGGCCTGGTCTACACGGTCAAGCTGAAGTCCGGCCTCGTCTGGGCGAACGGCGATCCGCTGACCGCGAAGGATTTCGTATACTCCTTCAAGCGCACGCTGGACCCGAAGACCAAGGCGACTTACGCGTTCATGGTCGCTTGGATCAAGGGCGGCAACGATGTGCTGACCGCCAAGGACGACGCGGCCGTCAAGGCTGCGCAGGACAAGCTCGGCGTCGTCGCGAAGGACGATACGACGCTGGAGATCACGCTGGACCACCCGGTTCCGTTCTTTACGGCGCAACTGGCGTTCCTCAACTTCTACCCGCAGAATGAGAAGTTCGTCTCCGCGCAAGGCGAAAAGAGCGGCGCGGATGCGGACAAGGTGCTCGGCGCAGGTCCGTTCAAGCTGACCAAGTGGGACCACGAGCAGCAGCTCGTGCTTGAAAAGAACGACAAGTATTGGGATGCGGCCAACGTTAAGCTGACGAAGGTCACGCTGAACATCGTCAAGGATACGTCCACCGGCCTTAACCTGTACGAGACCGGCGCGACCGATTATGCCGATGTCAAGGGCGACCAAATGCTCGCTTACGACGGCAAGCCGGATTTGCAAATGAAGAAGGAGCTCGTGACGGGCTACCTGAACTTCCAAGGGACGAAGGTTCCCGCTTTTGCCAACGCCAAGGTACGCCAAGCGTTCACGATGGCGATCGACCGCGCAGGCGTAGCTAACCTCGTTCTGAAAAACGGCTCCGTTCCTGCGACCGGCTTCGTACCGGCCGGCAACCAGGACGGCAACGGCCAGGACTTCCGTACGGTCGTAGGCGACACCGAGGCGGCATTCGATGCTGCCAAGGCGAAGCAACTGCTTGCCGAAGGCCTGCAAGAATCCGGCGCTACGCTGCCTAAGCTGTCCATCATGGGCGACGACACGGAGACCGGCAAGAAATTGCTCGAGTACCTCGTTTCCCAATGGAAAACGAACCTGGGCGTAGACGTAACGACCGAACCGCTGCCGCACGCGAACCGTCTGGATCGCGAGCTGTCCAAGAACTACCAGATCGTCAGCACCCTGTGGGGCGCAGATTACAACGATCCGATGACCTGGCTCGACATGTTCCTGACCGGCGGCTCGTTCAACACGCAAGACTGGTCGAACGCCGAGTACGACAAGCTGATCAAGGCCGCTCAACTCGAGACCGACAACGCGAAGCGCGCCGACGAAATGGCGCAAGCCGAGAAGATCCTGCTGAGCGAAGCTGCCGTTACGCCGCTGTACTTCCGTTCCTCGCCGTTCGTCATCAACCCGAAGCTGAAGGATCTGATCCTGCCGCCTTACGGTCCCGATTTCGAACTGAAGTGGGCTCACTTCGAAGGATAATCCAAGCGTCAAGCTTGCTTAACGACTAACGCACCAGGTACAGTCAACGCCAACCATGAGGGAGGCCGTTCTTGAACGGCTTCCTTCATGTGCTTGACGCTCGTAAATTCCAATGAAGGGAGGGTTTTCCATGCTGAAGTTCATCGTGCGCAGATTTATTTATATGGTTATTACGCTTTGGGTCGTCGTTACAGTCACGTTTTTTCTAATGAAGCTGCTGCCGGGCAATCCGTTCGGCGAGAACGCATCGAAGCTGTCGCCCGAGAATCTGCAGATCTTGCGGGAGCAATATGGCCTGGACAAACCCGTCTGGCAGCAATACCTGAAGTATATGGGGAAAGTGGTACAAGGGGACCTCGGCGTCTCTTATCAATACCCGACGCGCGAAGTCGTCGAGATCATCAAGCATAACTTCCCGGCATCGCTCGAGCTCGGGATCGAATCGTTGATTTTTGCCGTTATTATCGGCTTATTACTTGGCATTTTCGCGGCGCTTAGGCACAACAAGGCCGGAGACTATACCGCGATGCTCATCGCGATCATCGGCATCTCCGTTCCTTCGTTCGTCATCGGGCCGCTGCTCTCATACTTTGTCGGCGTTAAACTCGGCTGGTTGCCTCCCGGCTTATGGACGGGACCGGAACACCGGGTGCTGCCGGCGCTTGCGCTCTCTTTCGGCACGATCGCGATTCTGGCCCGCATGATGCGGGCGTCGATGCTCGACGTCGCGAGCCAGGATTATATCAAGACCGCCAAGTCCAAGGGCATCGGCGGCAATGCGATCGTCTGGAATCACATGATCCGCAACGCGATTTTGCCGGTCGTCACCATTCTTGGTCCGATCGCGGCCAACGTCGTCACGGGTACGCTCGTCGTCGAGACGATCTTTTCCGTGCCGGGACTCGGCCATCAGTTCGTGCAGTCGATTCTGACGACGGACTACACGATGATTGCCGGCCTCGCGATTTTTTACGCGGCTATTCTGATCTTCGTCATGTTCATCACGGATATCGCTTACGGCTTGGTCGATCCGCGTATCCGGTTAGGGAAGGGGAGATAAGGGATGGACAACATCGCCAAGAGCCAATTCGAGCCGGCGGTCAAGTCTGGCGACAGAGAAGCGATTCTTCGCCCTTCCGTCAGTTATTGGCAGGATGCCTGGAGACGCCTTAAGAAAAACAAGCTGGCCATGGCCGGACTTGTCGTCATGATCATCGTCACGCTGCTTGCCCTCATCGTGCCTGTCGTCAGCGGCTACGACTACGAGACGCAAAACGCCAGCGCCGTCAACCTTCGTCCGTCCGCCGCCCACTACTTCGGCACGGACGATTTCGGCCGCGATTTGTGGACGCGCGTTTGGTGGGGCGCCCGCATTTCCTTGTTCATCGGCATTATGGCCGCATTGCTCGACCTCGTGATCGGCGTCCTGTACGGCGGCATCTCCGCCTATTTTGGCGGCAAGGTCGACAATATCATGCAGCGTTTCATCGAAGTCATTTACTCGATTCCGTACCTGCTGCTCTCCATCCTGCTGTTGATGGTACTCGGGCCGGGCGTGTCGACCATTATACTGGCTTATGCGATCACCGGCTGGGTCTCGATGGCCAGGCTCGTGCGCGGGCAGATGCTCGTGCTCAAGGAGCAAGAGTTCGTGCTGGCCGCCAGAGCGTTGGGCGCGAAGCCGTTCCGCATCATTCTGAAGCATCTGATTCCGAACGCGCTCGGCGTCATCGTCGTGCAGATCACGTTCGTCGTGCCGACGGCGATCTTCGCCGAAGCCTTCCTGAGCTTCATCGGCCTCGGCATCAAGCCGCCGCTGGCATCGCTGGGCAACCTGTTGAGCGACGGCGCGGCATATATGCGCTACCACCCGCACCGGCTCGTGTTCCCGACGATCGTATTCAGCATGATTTTGCTCAGCTTCAACCTGCTCGGGGACGGCCTGCGGGACGCGCTCGATCCCAAGATGAGAAAATAAGGAGGAGAGTCCGATGAGCACGCCTCTATTGGAAGTAAACAACCTGCGCGTATCGTTCAAGATGCATGCGGGCGAGGTTCAAGCGGTTCGCGGCGTCTCCTTTAAATTAGATAAAGGCGAAGTGCTCGCGATCGTGGGAGAATCGGGCAGCGGCAAGTCTGTCACGGCCCAGACGATCATGCGTCTGACGCCGACGCCTCCCAGCTATATTAAAGAAGGTTCGATCGTATACGAAGGCAAGACCGACATCACCAAGCTGAGCGAGTCTCAGATGGGAAAGGTTCGCGGCGCGGAGATGGGCATGATCTTTCAGGATCCGATGACGTCGCTGAATCCGACGATGACCGTCGGCATGCAAATCGCCGAGGGCATTCGCAAGCACGAGAAGCTGTCGAAAAGCGCGGCGCTCGCCCGCGCCGTCGAGCTGCTCAAGCTCGTCGGCATGTCGAATCCGGAAGGCCGCATTCATCAATATCCGCATGAGCTGTCCGGCGGCATGCGCCAGCGCGTCATGATCGCGATCGCGCTGGCCTGCCATCCGAAGCTGCTGATCGCCGACGAGCCGACGACGGCGCTCGACGTGACGATCCAGGCGCAGATTATGGACGTCATGCGCGACGTGCAGGAGAAGACCGGTACGTCTATCATTTTGATCACGCACGATCTCGGCGTCGTTGCCGAACTTGCGCAGCGCGTCATCGTCATGTACGCGGGACAGGTTGCCGAACAGGGCAGCTTGCACGATATCTTTTATAATCCTCGTCATCCTTATACCTGGGGACTGCTGCAATCTGTGCCGCGTCTCGACTCCGACAAGAAGAGCGAGCTGTCGTCCATTCCGGGCACGCCGCCGGACCTGTACGCGCCTCCGAAGGGCTGCGCGTTCGCGGCACGCTGTCCGTATGCCATGAAGGTGTGCATGGAGAACGATCCGCCGCTATTCGAGATCGACGGACCGGCTCATACGGCCAAGTGCTGGCTGAACGATCCGGACGCCCCCAAGGTAGAAAGGCCGATCGAGACAGGGGGTGCCGCAAATGTCTAATGCGCCTATTCTGGAACTGACGGATCTGCGCAAGCATTTTAATCTGTCCGGCGGCCGCGTGTTGAAGGCCGTCGACGGCTTGAACTTCAACGTGGAGCGCGGCGAGACGTTCGGCCTGGTCGGCGAGTCCGGCTGCGGCAAGTCGACCGCCGGCCGCACGATCATGCAGCTGTACGAACCGACGTCCGGCAGCATCAAGTTCGACGGCCGCGACGTGAGCAAGCTTACGAAGTCGGAGCGGATCAAGTTCACCAAGGAAATGCAAATGGTGTTCCAGGACCCGTATGCATCGCTTAATCCTCGGATGACGGTCGGCAAGATCATCGGCGAAGGCCTCGAGATTCACGGGCTGGCCTCCGGCCGCAAGCGCACGGAACGCGTCGCCGAGCTGCTGGACGCCGTCGGCCTGAACGAAGAGCATGCAAACCGGTTCCCGCACGAATTTTCCGGCGGCCAGCGCCAGCGGATCGGCATCGCGCGCGCGCTCGCGATCGAGCCGAAATTCATCGTGGCGGACGAGCCGATCTCCGCGCTCGACGTATCGGTGCAGGCGCAGGTCGTCAACCTGTTCAAGAAGCTCCAACGCGAGCGCGACCTGACCTATCTGTTCATCGCGCATGACCTGGCGATGGTCAAGCACATCTCGGACCGCATCGGCGTCATGTATCTGGGCAAGCTGGTCGAGGTCGCCGAATCCGACGAACTCAACGAAAACCCGCTGCACCCGTACACCCAGTCGCTGCTGTCCGCGATCCCGCTGCCCGATCCCGAGCAGCAAAAGTCGCGCGAGCGCATCATCCTGAAGGGCGAGATTCCAAGCCCGCTGAATCCGCCGAGCGGCTGCCCGTTCCGCACGCGCTGCCCGCACGCGATGGACGTCTGCGCCCGGACGATGCCCGAGTTCAAAGAAGCCAAGCCAGGACACTACGTAGCCTGCCATCTCTATTAAAGTAATCGCATGACCCGCGCCGGAGGATACGCCTCCGGCGCGTTTTTTTTGTTGGGCAACCTTCGGAACCC